>DASRJO010000096.1:0-9103 GCA_035649435.1 Candidatus Krumholzibacteriia bacterium
CGACAGCGTCTCGGTGACGACGACGTACAAACAGCGCTTGGCTGAAGTCGGCATCATCTTCGGTTCTTTCTCGGAAGCGGTGCGCGATCATCCCGATCTGGTGCGCGAGCATCTCGGCAGCGTCGTTCCGTATACCGACAACTACTACGCCGCGCTCAACTCCGCGGTCTTCACCGACGGCAGCTTCTGCTACATCCCCAAGGGCGTGCGCTGTCCGATGGAGCTGTCGACCTATTTCCGTATCAACGCGGCCGACACCGGGCAGTTCGAGCGCACCCTCATCATCGCCGACGAGGGCAGCTACGTCAGCTACCTCGAGGGCTGCACAGCGCCCATGCGCGACACCAATCAGTTGCACGCGGCGGTGGTGGAGCTCGTCGCCCTCGACGATGCCGAGATCAAGTATTCCACGGTGCAGAACTGGTATCCGGGAGACAAAGACGGCAAGGGCGGCATCTACAACTTCGTCACCAAGCGCGGTGCCTGCCGCGGGCGCAATTCCAAGATCTCGTGGACGCAGGTGGAAACGGGCTCGGCGATCACGTGGAAGTACCCGAGCTGCATCCTGCAAGGCGACAACTCGGTCGGCGCCTTCTACTCGGTGGCCGTCACCAACAATTACCAGCAGGCCGACACCGGCACCAAGATGATCCACATCGGCAAGAACACGCGCAGCACCATCATCTCGAAGGGCATCTCGGCAGGGCACGGGCAGAACAGCTATCGCGGCCTGGTCAAGATCCTCAAGGGGGCGGAGAACGCGCGCAACTACTCGCAGTGCGACTCCATGCTGATGGGGAGCCAGTGTGGGGCGCATACCTTCCCCTACATCGAGGTGAAGAACCCCACGGCGCGCCTGGAGCACGAAGCCTCGACCTCCAAGATCGGCGAGGACCAGATCTACTACTGCAAGCAGCGCGGCCTCTCCGAAGAGGACGCGGTGAACTTGATCGTCAACGGTTTCTGCAAGGAAGTCTTCCGCGAGCTGCCGATGGAGTTCGCGGTGGAAGCGCAGAAGCTGCTGAGCGTGAGCTTGGAGAACGCAGTCGGCTGAGGACGGCCAACGAGAACGCGGTCGGCTGGGCACGGCCGCCACGACGAGGAAGGAACGCGATGAAGAAGCCACTGCTGCAAGTGCGCGGTCTCCATGTCGAGGCCGGCGGCAACCCCATCCTGACTGGCATCGACCTCGAGCTCTACCCCGGTGAAGTGCACGCCATCATGGGACCGAACGGGTCGGGGAAGAGCACCTTGGCGCACGTGCTCGCCGGTCGCGACGGCTACACGGTCACGGCGGGCGACGTGCTCTATGACGGCAAGCCGTTGCTGGATTTGGAGCCGGAGATCCGCGCGCGCGAGGGCGTGTTCCTGGCGTTCCAGTATCCGGTCGAGATCCCCGGCGTCAACAACACCTATTTCCTCAAGGCGGCGCTGAATGCGGTGCGCAAGCACCGGGCGGAATCCGAGTTGGACGCCATGGATTTCCTGGCGCTGGTGCGCGAGAAAATGAAGCTGCTCGAGATGGACGATTCCCTGCTCGGCCGGCCGGTGAACGAGGGATTCTCCGGCGGCGAGAAGAAGCGCAACGAGATCCTGCAGATGGCGCTGCTCGAGCCGCGGCTCGCCATTCTCGACGAGACCGACTCGGGACTGGACATCGACGCGCTGCGCATCGTGGCGCGCGGAGTCGAGGCGATGCGAAACGCGGAACGCACGATTCTGGTGGTCACGCACTACCAGCGTCTGCTCGATTACATCGTCCCCGACTACGTCCATGTCCTTTCCCGCGGGCGCATTGCGAAGTCGGGAGACAAGGACCTGGCGTTGCAGCTCGAGGAAAAGGGCTATGCGTGGATCGACGCCGAGACCGCCGAGCGCACGCGCTGAGCGCGGCGCTGCGATGTGCGCTCGCCGCAGCGAGGAAGAAGCATGATTCGCATCAGCGATGACCGCGATGTGTTCCAGGCGCGATTCGACGAAGTCGAGCGCCAGGCGAACGCGAATGGCAGTGCCTGGTTCGAGCCGCGCCGGCGCGAGGCGATGGCGAGCTTTGCGTCCCTGGGCTGGCCGTCGTCACGGCAGGAGGCATGGCGCCATTTCGACGCCGGACCGCTCCGCCGTACGACTTTTCGCTACGTGCACGATCCCGAACGCGTGCGCATCGGCCGCGAAGCGCTGGCGCAGTTCCAAGTGCATTGCCTGCCCGGCGCGCAGCTGGTGTTCGTGGACGGTTACTTCGAGCCTGCCTTGTCGACGGCGCGAGCGTTGCCCCCGACGGTGTTCGCGAGCGACCTGGCCTCGGCCATCGGCCACCATCGCGCGCTGCTGGAGGCTCACTTGGCCCGGCACGCGTCGTTCGCGACCCAACCGTTCGTGGCGCTCAACACCGCGCTGCTGCACGATGGTGCCTGCGTGCACGTGCCGCGCGGCGTCGTGGTCAAGGACCCCATTCACGTGCTCTATCTTTCGACCGGCGCGCGCGGGCCGACGGTGTCGCACCCGCGCACGATCGTCCTGCTCGACGAGCAGGCGCAATTGACTTTGGTGGAGGACTTCGTGTCGCTCGGCAACGAGGTCCATTTCACCAACCCGGTGAGCGAAATCGTCCTCGGTCGCGGCGCGGTCCTCGACTATTACAAGTTGCAACGCGAGAGCAAGAGCGCGCTCCATGTCGGCGCGCTCGAGGTGGCGCAGGCGGCCGACAGCAACTTCCGGTCGACGTCGATCGCCTTCGGTGGCAGCCGCACGCGCAACGACCTGCGCTGCGTGCTGAACGGCGAGGGCAGCAGCTGTTCCCTGCATGGGCTCAACGTCATCGGCGACCATCAGATGGTCGATGATTTCACCACCATCGTGCATGCCCAGCCTCACGGCACAAGCCAGGAGCTGTACAAGTCCATCCTCGACGGCCACGCCGAAGGAGTGTTCCACGGCACCGTGTTCGTGGCCAAAGACGCGCAGAAGACGAGCTCGCGACAAGTGAACCGCAACCTCGTGCTGTCCAAGGATGCCCTGATGAACACGAAGCCAGAGCTGCAGATCCACGCCGACGACGTCAAGTGCAGCCACGGCGCGACCATCGGCGAGCTGGAGGAGGACGCGCTCTTCTATCTGCGCACGCGTGGTCTCGATGCGAAGACGGCACGGCGCATCCTGACCTATGCATTCGCCAACGACGTGCTCGAGCACATCCAGCTCGAGCCGCTGCGCAAGACTGTGGAGTTGGATCTGTTCCACTTCATTCCAGCGGGAATGGGAGCGAAGACTCCATGCTGATGCCACGACGCGGCGCTTCCCGGCTGGCGCGGGGCGAGCACGGAACGCTCGCGAAGGGAACCCAATGGCGACCAAGGTGATGACGAAGTACGACGTCGACCGGATTCGCGCTGACTTTCCGCTCCTCGAGCTGCAGGTGCGCGGGAAACCACTCGTCTACCTGGACAACGCCGCCACGACGCAGAAGCCGCGGCAGGTCATCGACGCGCTCAGCCGCTACTACAGCGCGGGCAATGCCAACATCCATCGCGGCGTGCACTACCTGAGCGAGCAGGCGACGGCGGCCTACGAGGCAGTGCGCGCCCAGGCGGCGGCGTTCGTCGGTGCCGCGGACCCGGCCGAGATCGTCTTCGTGCGCGGCACGACTGAAGCCATCAACCTCGTGGCGCAGTCGTACGGGCGCAGCACGCTCGCGCCGGGTGACGAGATCGTGCTCACGACATTAGAGCACCACTCGAACATCGTGCCATGGCAGATGCTCTGCGAGCAGACCGGTGCGGTGCTGCGCGTGGCGCCGATCGACGACACCGGCACGGTGATCCTGGAAGCGTACGAGCAACTCCTGGGGCCGCGAACGCGCATCGTCGCCTTCGCCCACGTGTCGAATGCGCTCGGCACGGTGAACCCGGTGCGGGAGATGGTGCGCCTGGCGAAGGAACATGGCGCCATCGTCCTGGTGGACGGCGCGCAAGCGGCCGCGCACACACGCATCGATGTGCGCGCGCTCGGGTGCGACTTCTACACCGTCTCCGGCCACAAGGTGTTCGGCCCGACGGGAACGGGCTTTCTCTACGGCAAGCGTGCGCTGCTCGAAGCCATGCCGCCCTATCAGGGCGGAGGCGACATGATCGCGTCCGTGAGCTTCGAGAAAACGACGTACAATCATTTGCCGCACAAGTTCGAAGCGGGCACGCCGCACATCAGTGGCGTCATCGGACTGGGTGCCGCCATGACCTACATGCAGGAAGTCGGCATGGAGCTTGTTGCAGGGCACGAAGAAGACTTGCGCCAGTATGCGACCGAGCAAGTAGGCGCACTGGCCGGCGTGCGTCTGATCGGGACCGCGCGGCACAAGGCGGCGGTGGTCGGCTTCGTTGTCGACGGCGTGCACGCGCACGATGTCGGCACGATCCTCGACCAGGAAGGCGTGGCGGTGCGCGCCGGACACCATTGCGCCCAGCCGGTGATGGAGCGCTTCGGCGTTCCGGCCACGGTGCGCGCGTCCTTCGCCCTCTACAACACGCGGCGAGAAGTGGACGTCTTGGTGCAGGCGCTGCGCCGGGTGCAGGAGATCTTCCGATGAAACTCCCGGAGCTTCGCCCGTGAGCGCCGATCTGCGCGATCTCTATCAGGAGATGGTCCTGGACCATGGGCGCCACCCGCGGAATCTTCGCAGTATGGACAATGCCACGGCGCAATCCGTCGGCTTCAACCCGCTCTGCGGTGACAAGCTCACGCTGTTCCTGCGCTATGAAAACGACCGGCTGGTGGACGCGAGCTTCCAAGGCAGCGGCTGCGCCATCTCGACGGCGTCGGCGTCGTTGCTCACCGAAACGGTGCAGGGCAAGACGCGACGCGAGGTGGAGGAGCTGATCGCCACGTTCTTGGAGATGCTCACCGGAAGCGGCGCCGCCGATGCGGAAAAACTCGGCAAACTGATGGTGCTCGAGGGAGTGCGAGAGTTCCCGGTGCGAGTCAAGTGTGCGACGCTCTCGTGGCGCACGCTGGAAGCAGCGATGCGCGGGGGCGCGAAAGAAGTCACGACGGAGTAGCGATGGAAAACCCGACAGCCAAACCCGAGGCGACGAGCGCGGAGCGCAACGACGCGGTCGAGCCTTCGAGCACGAACCAACCCGTGCCCGCGGCCGCGGGCATGGATCGCGACGCATTGCGAGCGCGCATCGTCGAGGTGATGCAGAGCGTTTTCGATCCGGAGATTCCGGTCAACATCTACGAATTGGGCATGGTCTACGACATCGCCGTCGACGATGCCGCGAACGCCGTCGTCACCATGACACTCACCTCACCCATGTGCCCGGTGGCCGGCAGCTTGCCGGGCGAGGTGGAGACGAAGGTCGCCGCCGTCGCCGGTCTCGCTTCGGCACGCGTCGATCTGGTCTGGGAGCCGGCCTGGACGCCGGAACGGATGTCCGAGGCGGCCAAGCTCCAGCTCGGGATGATGTAGACTCCGCCTCTCGAGCCATGGAGGTGGAGCATGAACGGATCGCTGCGCTTTCCAGCCACGTGCGCCCTTTGGTTCCTTCTCGCCGCCATTTTCATCCCGCGCGCCGCGCGGACCGAAGACAATCCCGCACTTCCGGGCTTCCAAGCCGAGACCTCGGACCCGCGCGCGATCGCCATCGCCGACGAGGTGATGCAGGCGCTCGGCGGGCGGTCGGCATGGGACGGCACACGCTTCGTACGCTGGCACTTCTTCGGGCGCCGCATGCACTACTGGGACAAGTGGAGCGGTGACGTGCGCATCGAAGCCGGCGACCGGCTCGTGCTCATGAACATTCAGTCACGCAAGGGACGGGTCTGGGACAAGGGCGTCGAGGTCACTCATCCCGATTCGCTCGCCCCGCGTCTCGCCAAGGGTTTCGGTTGGTGGACGAACGACATGTACTGGGTGTTCATGCCCTACAAGCTCAAGGACTCGGGGGTGCGCTTGCGACACGTCGGCGAGCGCGCCATGCAGGACGGCCGGCCCGCGGACGTCTTGGAACTCACTTTCACCGGCGTCGGCCTCACGCCCGAGAACAAGTACGAGGTTCTCGTCGACAAGGAAACGCACCTCGTCGGTGAGTGGAGTTTTTACGAGAAGTCGAGCGACAGCGAAGCGGGTTTCACCATGCCATGGAAGAGCTGGCACAAGGTCGGCAACATCATGCTCGCCGGCAATCACGGGCGCGACAAGGAAGCCGATTGGAAGCTGGCGGTCTACGACCAGCTGCCGAAATCCGTCTTCACCAGCCCGGATTCCGTCGCCCTGCCGTGAACGGGGCCGGAGCGTCACGACTCCTGCTGGCGGAGCGCGCCGCAATGGATTGACGCCACGGGCTTCAGCGTTGCAATTGCAGACGTGGCACCGCGATGCGGTGGGCACGTGACGCCGTCGCCAATGTCCCCTCGTGGTCCAACAACCAGCGCTTGCGCTCCATCCCACCGCCATACCCCGTGAGCGAGCCATTGGCGCCGACGACGCGGTGACAGGGGATGACGACGGCGATGGGATTGCTGCCGCAGGCGCCACCGACGGCGCGCGCGGCACCCGGATACCCGGCGCGAATCGCCAACTCGCCGTAGGTCACCGTCGTTCCGGGTCGCACGCGCAGCAATGCGCGCCAGACCTTGCGCTCGAACTCGGTGCCCTGCGGCTCGACTTCAATCGCATCGAGCGCGCTCAAATCGCCGGCAAAATAGTCACGCAAGCGTTGGACCACGATGGGTGGATTCTGGTGACGCGCTTTCGGGCGCGAAATGGCCGTTGCTGCCGGCTTGCCGGCGGGGCGCGGCATTCGATCGACGAACTCCAGTCCACAGAGAGTCTCGCCGCGCGTCGTGATCTGCAAGGTCCCGATCGGGGTCTTCACTTCAAGGCTGCGCGTGTCCATTCTTCGTCCCTTCGTTCCAGAGGATGATGGCAGCATAGGCCCGCCATGGACGCCACGATTCGGCGACGCTCGAGACGCGCGCGGCGGTGGCGAGATGACCGTTGGTTCCGAGTGCGCGGCGCAGACCCAGGTCGCCGGCGGGAAACGCATCCGGATCGCCGAGAGCGCGCAGCGCCGCATAGTGCGCCGTCCATTCCCCGACGCCGCGCAGTGCGCACAGCGGCCGCACGAATTCCTCGAGCGCGGACGGCTGCAGCGGAATCCGATCAGCGGCAAAGGCGGCGGCCAAGCTTTGAATCGCCGCCGCGCGCGCACGCGGCACCGGCAGGCGCGACAAATCGGCGTTCGCGAGCGCCTGCGGGCTCGGGAACACGCGCTGCAGATCCTCGAAGCCGGAGTTCTCCAGCCGCAGGGGTTCACCGTACAGTTCGACCAAACGGTTCGCGAGTCGAGTGGCCGCGGCCACGCTCACCTGTTGCCCCAAGATGGCGCGCACGGTGGCCTCGAAAGCACAAGCTGCACCGGGCAGCCGCACGCCGGCATGGCGGCGCAACCCTTGCGCCAGCCGTGGATCCTGGCGCAAATGCCGCGCGATGAGATCCGGCTCGGCGTCCAGGTCGAACTGGCGGCGCAAACGTGCGACCACCGCCATGAGCTGCGAAGGGTCGTCGAGACGAATGCGCGCGAGCAAATGGTTCGCCCCTGCAACGCAACGCACTTCCACCAGGCCGTGTCCGTTGCCGAGGCGAAGCGTGCGGCGAAAGAATCCCTCGCCAGCCGACTCCAAGCCCGGGACGACGCGTGCGGCGAGGAAGCGATGCAACGCCGTCCAGTCGTAGGGGGGACGGAACGCGAGCCGGAGCACGATGTCGGAGCCGGTGGGCCGTGTCTTGACGCGGTTCGTGCGGCGTAGCTGGCGCGGCGAACGCCGATAGGCGGCGTGCACGGCGAAGTTGAATCGACGCACGCTGCCGAAGCCCGACGCGAGAGCGATCGTGCTCATGGGGAGAGAAGTCTCGTCGATCAGACGCTTGGCGAACGCCAATCGGCGCGTTTGCGCCAGCGCACGCGGTGTGGTGCCGAGATGCTGCAGGAACAGGCGGCGCAAATGCCGGTCGCCGACGCCGACGCGGGCAGCCAGCTCATCGACGGAATCCGCATCGAGGGCGCCGGCGACGATGAGGCGGAGCGCGCGCGCGACCGTCGTCGTCGTCCCTGCCCAAGCCGACGAGCCAGGGGAGGTCTCGGGCCGGCAGCGCAAGCACGGCCGGAACCCGGCCTCGGCGGCGGCGGCGGCGCAGGCGAAGAAGCGCACGTTCTTGGCGCTCGGTGTGCGCGCCGGGCACACCGGCCGGCAGTAGATCCCGGTCGTCTGCACTCCGGCGAAGAAGCGGCCATCGAAGCGGGCATCGCGAGCGCGCAGGGCCCGATAGCAGGCGGTGGCGTCGAGGTGCTGGGTCTCGGTCTGCATCATGGAGAAAATGTAGCGCAATCCCGGAGCCGGGTTCGCCGTTTTCGGACCTGAATGGACGATCCCGCTACCAGCGCTTTGTGCTGTCGCCAGGCGCCGAGCGGGCGCCGACGGTCCATGCCGCTTTCGCGAACGCGTCGAGCAACATGGTGACCTCGGCTTGAGCCGGTGCTCCTGCCTCGCGCAGGTGACGCATCTGCTCCATCGCCGCCTGCAAGTGTGCTTCCGCCAAATACTCGCGTGCCTGTGGGAACTCTGGCTGGATGTCGAGCGCCTTGGCGTACGACTTGAAGGCATCGTCCAACCGACCCAGCTTGCGCAGGGTGTACCCGAGCATGTTCAGGGTGGCCGCATCGTTCTTGCGCGATTTGTTGGCGCGCTCGAAGTGGCCAAGCGCGGCCTCGAAATCCTGCTTCTCGACCGCCTTCAACCCCTCCTGGTACGACTGGGTGGCTGCATCCACGGTCGTTTCCGAAGTTTCCTTGTTCCCCGAGCCAGCGGCGATGGCGCCACCGACGCCTGCGGCAGTGACCGCGACTAGGACGCAAAAGACCGAACCGAACCGACGGCGCTGCAATCTCATGAACCGACTCCCGTGCTGAGGGGACCATTCCCCAAATTCTTGGCCAGGCGCGAGGAGTGTAGCACCCGGAGACACGGAATTGGGCGCTCACCCGACTCCGCGAGTCGTTTGATCGAGACTGGCGGTTCGCCCCCGATGATACGAACGTAGGAGTAGGCG
>DASRJO010000097.1:0-4342 GCA_035649435.1 Candidatus Krumholzibacteriia bacterium
GCTCGGCGAGGCCGAGAGCCTCGTTCACCGGGCGGGCCACGATGGCGTGCACTCGAGCTCGCAGTGCCTCCGCGTCGCCCGGACCGAGGCCGCGCGTCTCGATCAACTCGTGCATGAACACCGTGATCGTCGACGGCCGCAACGCCCAACTTCCCTTGCGGTGGAAGTCGTAGGACCCGGTGATGGTCATGGGAGCGATCGGCACGCCCCATTGGCAAGCCCAGCGGAAGATCCCCTTCTGAAAGTCGTGCACGCGGCCGTCTTCGGTGCGGTGGCCTTCGGCGAAGACGATGATGCTCGTCCCGTCTTGCAATGACGATTGAATGCGGCGCGCCAATTCCCGCATCTCCTCCTTGCCATGTTTCACCGGCACCGGGATGTTGCCGAACTTGCCGACCATCCAGCCGTAAGCCGGAATCTTGAAGTGGGATTCCAGCTCCATCCCGCGCACGAACTGCGGGATCGCCGAGTAGATCACCATCGGATCGAACAGGTTGACGTGATTGCAGATGAACAGCGCCGTGCGCGTCGGGTCGAAACGTGGTGAGTAGCGCAATTGGAAGCGCGCTCCGGCGATGCGCAACACGTTGCGAAAGAACCAGCGCTGCGGGCGATCGTTGTGCCGGGGATCCTTGAAGACGCTGAGGAAGATGAGAAACGTGCAGACGACGAAGAAATGCACGAGGCTCACGGGCCACAGGACGGCGGAACGAACGATGATCCACAGGTTTTTCACTACGGGCTCTCCTCGCGCACGATCGGTTTTCCCTCGCGTAGCGCCGGTCGTCGCCGGCGCTTATCTCACACCATGACGTCGAGCGCGGACGGCAGCACCTCGAGTGTCCGCGGCTGCAAGGTCATCACTTCGCCGTCCACCATGACATCCACGGGCGCATCGAGATGGAACTCGACGTGCCGCACGCTGCGCCGGGCCGCCAACGGGTGGTTGACGTGCGTGCCGTCGTAGAGCGTGGGCAGGCTGCGGATGAGGCCGAGACGCCCGATCGGTCCCCAGCGCACGTACTCGACCAGGCCATCCGCCGTGTCCGCCTGTGGCGCGATCATCATCGTGCCACCGGTGAACTTGCTGTTGTTGAACGTCAGGAACAAATGCCGCCGGCGGTCGATCTCGGCATCGGCGTCCACCTGCAGCGGGAACTCACGGCGTCGCAGCCGCGCCAAGCAAACAAGCACGCCCAGAAGGTAACCCAGGTGGCCCAAGCGTTTGAAGCGGCGGTTCGTGAGCGCCGCGACGTCGGCGGAGAAGCCGATGCTGAGCAGGTTGATGGAATACAGCACGCCGCCCGCATGCGTGAGGCGGATCAGATCACACGGGCGGCGGCGATCGTCGACCAGAGCCCGCGTCGCGTGGGCGAGCCCTTCGGTGCTGAAGTCGCGCAGGAACGAGTTGCCTGTGCCGAGCGGCTGGAAGGCCAGCGTGACGCGCTGATTGGCCGCCGCAGGGAAGAGGCCATTCACGATCTCGCAGGCTGTGCCGTCGCCACCCATGGCGACGAAGCGCCGGTAGCCTTGCGCGAACGCATCGCGCGCGATCTGGATGCCATGGCCGGGATGGCGACTTTCGACGACGTCGAACCGAAGGTGTGCAGCGCGCAGACGTTCGAGCGCCGCAGGTGCCAGCTTGCCGCATTTGCCGCCACCGGCGGCCGGGTTCAAGACCACGAGAAAGCGCGCAGTCGTCGGCTCTCCGCTTGGATCGGGCCCGGGCGAGGGTGCACCGGATCCGCGGGATGCGGGAGCTCCGGAGATTCCTGCGGGCGCCGACATGTCGATGCGTCGCGACGGGTTCATATTTCCACCACGGCGTGATCGCGTACCAGTTGGGTGCGGATGCGCTCTGCGAGCTCTTCGCGCTTCACCTTCATCGAGGCCGTGCGCGGGAAGTCCTCTTGCCAGGACGTGAAACCATGGATGCGCTTGAAGTCCGGCAGCCGACGATTGCGCTCTTCGAGCTTTTGCTGCAGCTCCGGTCCGAGCTCCTGCCCGGGCTCGAGGCGCAGCACCATGACCAGCTGTTCGCCGCCGAGCGCGCGCTGTGGCCACAGATAATTGGCGGCGAAGATGCAGTATTCCTTCACCGGCAGGCCGACGAAAGCGTTCTCGATGTCCTCGGGGTAGATGTTCTTGCCGCCGGCGGTCACGATCATGTTCTTCTTGCGGCCGAAAAGCTGCAGGTGGCCGGTCGAATCCAAGCGTCCGAGATCTCCGGTCACGAGCCAGCCGTCGACCAACGTCGCCTGGGTCAATTCCGGGTCGTCGAGATAGCCGGACATGATGGTGCGGCCGCGCGCGGCCACTTCCCCGATGCCATCCGCATCGGGTGCCAGGATGCGCACTTCGGTGCCGGGAACCGGCTTGCCGACGCTATCGCTGCGGAAGGGTCGCATGTCGTTGACGGTGATGACCGTCCCGGCCTCGGTGAGGCCGTAGCCGTTGGCGACCGGAATGCCGAGGTCGAAGAAGTATTCCAGTGTCTCGGGTTCGGTGAAGGCGCCACCGACGAAGAACATCTCCAAGGCGCCGCCGAAGCTCTTGTGAATCGGCCAGAGCAGCCGGCGCGACAGCCAGGTCTTGGGCCGGCGACCGACGAGCGTGCGATTCAAGCCAATCAAGCCGCGGATCAGGGCGCGCCGCGCCGCGGGCAAATCGTCCAGGCGCTGGCGCAGGCCGCGCTCGAGGTTCTTGAGCACCATTGGCACGAGCGCCATGTGCGTGATGCGATAGCGGGTGAAGGCCTCGCGCACGAACTCAGGACGGATGGTGCGCAAATGCACGACGGTGGCGCCGCAGACGAACGGGCCGATGAATCCCACCATGAAATCGATGGCGTGATTGGTGGGGAGAACACTCAAGTAATGCGAGCCGGGCCCGAATGGAAACAGGCTCACGAGCGCCGCGCATTGCTCGAGGTAATTGTCGTGTGTGAGCATGCAGCCCTTCGGCCGTCCGCCCGTTCCCGACGAGTAGACGATGCAGGCCAGGTCGCTGCGTTGCCGGGCCACGGGGGCCGATGGCAACTCGCTGGAGAAATCTTCCCAGCGCCGGGCGCCGCGAAGATCGGCGTTCGGCGGCGCCTCGCTCACCAGCACCAGCCGCGCGGCTTCTGCCGGGAGCGCCATCTGCCGCCACACCGGGTATTCCGTGACCACGACTTGCGCGCCGGAGTGCGCGATGAGCTGCCGGTGCTCGGTACCGCTGAGCTTGAAATCGAGCGGAACCAGCACACCGCCGCGGCGGAACACGGCGTAGGCCGAGAGCAGCCACTTCGACTGATTGCTCATGACGATGGTGGCACGGTGGCCGGCGCCGAAGCCGCACTCTTCCAGCGCCCGCGCCAGGAACAGCCCGCGCGCCGCGAACTCTCCGTACGTCAGGCGGACGTTCTCGCGCTCGCGGTCGGCTTCGATCAAGCAGAGGAGGTCACGACCGCGTTCCAGCGCGGCATCGAGGGCACTGCCCAGCGACGGCTGGCGCTCGAGCTCGATTCGCGACATTCCGCGCTCCTTGGGCATTCTCGGGTCGAAACGAAGGTCCGCGCGCCGCGTCGCGGTGCCGGCATCAAAGGCGCTCTTGGACGCGGGCGGCGAGAGTGCGAAAATCGCTCACGCCCTGCATCTCGTAGTCCGGGATCTCGACACCGAAGTGATGTTCGAGGCGCGACAGCAGTTCGAGCGCCTGCAAGCTGTCAATTTTTAGCTTGTCGAAGAAATCGTCATCGGGCTCGAGCGCGTGACGAGCCACTTTGAAGTGCTTGGATGCGAGGTCGAGAATCTCGTCGAGCGTTTGCTGCGGGGTCCGCATTCGGTCGCTCCGTTCGTTGTCCCTGCCGTGATCCTTGGCGCGGCGAGGCTTGTTCAGCAACACCGCGATCACGGCAAGTACGGCTGCACTTCCGTGCTGGTGACGAACTTGCGCAAGGAGGCTTCCACTGCCGGCCGCGCCAGCAATCTACAGAACAGGTCGATTTCGCGCTGCAGCTCCTCGCGCGGCAGCGGCTTGATGAATTCCTTGGCAGCCGCGGTCGTGTCGCGGTCGTACTTGCCGATCTGGCGCGCTGTGGAACGCGCGAGCTGCAGCGCCGCACCTTCGCCGGCTAGCTGGCTCACGAGCCCCAGCGCATGGGCGCGCACGGCGTTCAAGCTTCTGCCGGTGAAGAGCAGGTCGCGCACGAGGGCGTTGCCGACATCGCGCTTGAGCCGCGGGATGCCCCCGAACCCGGGGACGATTCCCAAGCGCAGTTCCGGCAAGCAGAAACGCGCCAAGCGATCGGCGACGATCAGATCGCACGCCAGCGCCAGCTCCAGGCCGCCGCCGAAACAAA
>DASRJO010000098.1:0-15220 GCA_035649435.1 Candidatus Krumholzibacteriia bacterium
TACAACGACGCAGCTTCCTCGAAACGTCCGGCGGCCAGGCAGGTGTCGGCATCAGCGGTCCATTCCGCCAAGCGCGCTGCGTCGAGCCGGGCCGTGACCTCGCCCACACGCCCGGCGATCGCGAGCTCGTTGGCGCGATCGGCGCGCAGGCGACGCGCGCCGGAACTCGGGCCGAAGCCGACTTGCACGCCGACCTCGTGGACACCGCCGTCGCCGTAGGCGTAGGCCAACCGCCAGGCCTGGTGGTGCAACGCACCGCCCACGCGCAGCGCCCCATCGTCGGTGCCGAGCGCGAGCTCGACGCGCTCGTGCCGGAAGAGCGCGCTGGCCGCGAGCGCAGGGCGTTGCGATGTGCTGGCACGAACGCCCGCGTTCAAGCCGGCGCTCCAGGTCGGTGCGAAGGCATGCGTCCAAGTCGCCGCGCCAAGGAGCGCGCGCGCGTCGACTTCGGTCGCGTCGAGCCGCGGTCGGACGGCGTTCGCCACCGCAAGAGCCATTTCGATTTCCGGGAAGATTTGCCAATCCAGGCCGAGATCCATGCCGAAGCTCGTGCGCATCGCATCCGCCTCCGACTGCGCCTGCAATGTGAGCGCGGCGCCGTAGCTCAGGCCCGAAGCGAGCGCGTGTGCCGCCCCCAGATGCACGACATCCCGACGGACTGCCTCCGCCAGTGCGTTCCCACCCGAGTAGGCCAGGCCGAGCGCGGGACCTCCGAGCAGCGGCGCCGACACCGCGAACCGCGCCAGACCCGCGGACGATCCGCCGCTCGTTCCAGCCCACATCGTGCTGCGCTCGATGCGTGCCAGACGCGCCGGGTTGACGAACAACGCCGCGCCAGGATCCACCGACACCACGGCTCCGGCGCCGAGGGCGGAAGCGAAGCCGAGACCGGTCGGTCGAACTGTCTCTGCTGCGACGACGACGGGCACACACCATAGTGTGCCCACGAAGAGCGGCAGGAGCTCGAAGATCCTCGGAACTCGCATGGACCTCCGCCCGCCTCGCGTCGGTGATTCGGCTTTCCCGTCGGTCAACGTCCAGGAGTTCTGGAAGAGAACTGCGCTTCGGTATCGTCGCGGTAGTCCATCGCCACCGTGAACAGCAGTCGATGCACTTGAACGCGCGCGCGCCGCCCCCTCGAGTCGACCGTGCCGCTCCATAGGTCGACCTGGTATGTCTTGCCGGCGAGGTCCGGTTCGTAGGGCAGGGTGACCCGCACGTCGGCCGTGGCACTCGAGCGCGCCCGGAGATGGAAGCTCGACGGTTCCAGACGCACCCACTGACGCTCCGGCAGCGGCTCGGCACCCGGACGCAGCTCGTAATGCGACGGCACGACGATCTCGATCTGGACGTCGAGCGGAGTTCCACCCGTGTTCCGGATCACGAGCGCCGTTTCCGCCAGACGTCGGACCGAGTGCGTCTTGCCGATGGCCAGCTTCTGCAGATGTACCTCGCCGAATTCCGTACGCAGCGGGCTCGTGCCGTCGTCGGCCCACGCCGCCGACAGGAGTACGAGCGTCGCGCACATCGCCAGACGTGCGCACGAATTCCTGGGCCGGAATCGCATCCGTCACTCCCGTGGACGAGCCGATCCGGCGAGGCTGGCTCCATCCGCCCCGTCTTGGCGCTCTTGGGAGCGCTTCGATGAACCTCGCGTTGCGTGGCGGGATGCAACGGCGATGCCACGCGGTCCGATGGCATCCGGCGCCGCGGATACGCCCTTTCCCTCGGTCCAGGTCTCGGTGCATGCTGTGCGTTGCGACGCCAAGCGGGGAACGACACGACGTCATGAGGACGCGGATGACCGAGCTGCTGTACCAAACCGATGCGACGCTCCGCGCATTCGACGCCACGGTGGTGGCGACCGAGGGTGTGCGCGTGGAGTTGGACCGCACCGCGTTCTACCCGACCGGTGGTGGACAGCCCCATGACCTCGGTTGGCTGGAACACGGCGGCCAGCGCGCCACCGTGAGCGCCGTCGCGCGCGAGGAAGCGCGTGTCTGGCACACGTTGCCGGAGCATTCCCTGGCTGCGGGCGCTCGGGTACACGGCATTCTCGACTGGGAACGCCGGCATCGCTTGATGCGCACGCACACAGCGCTGCACATCTTGAGCGCGATCATCTGGCGCGATTTCGGTGCGCCGGTGACTGGCGGCAACATGGAGCCGCTGCGCGGCCGGCTCGATTTCGAGCTCGACGCCACGCCGCCGGATTTCGCTGCGCGACTCGAGCAAGCGCTCGAGGCCGAGGTCCGCGCCGCCCGCCCGGTACAGGTCCAGCTGCTGCCACGCGAGGAAGCACTGCAGATCCCGGATCTGATCCGCACCAAGGTCAACCTCTTGCCTGCCGACATCCAGATCATCCGCACCGTCCATATCGTCGGTCTCGATTTGCAGGCCGATGGCGGCACGCATGTCGACAACACGCGCGAGATCGGAGTCATTCGCGTCGTCGAGACCAAGAGCAAAGGCAAGAGCTTCAAACGCGTCCGCATCGAAATCGAGGACGTTTGATGGATGTCGTGGAGTTGGCGCGCAGTTTCGTCGACATCCCGTCACCGACGGGCGATGAAGGCCGCATGGCCGAGGCCAGCGCGGCGGTGTTGCGCGACGCCGGCTTCGACGTCCAGCTCCTCGGCGTCGCCGCGGGGCGCGCCAACGTGCTGGCGACACGGGCGGCGCCACGCGTGTTGCTGTGCACCCATCTCGACACAGTGCCGCCGCACGTGCCAGCAGGTGAAGACGAAGACTGGCTGTACGGGCGCGGGGCGTGCGATGCCAAGGGGATCGTCGCGGCAATGACCGTGGCGGCCGCGAGCCTGGCCGGCGAGGGCGTGCTCGATGTCGGCTTGCTGTTCGTCGTCGGCGAAGAGACCGATTCCATCGGCGCCAAGCATGCCAACGCCGAGCTGTCGCTGCCCTCGGTGCGCTACACCGTGGTTGGCGAACCGACCGATTCGCGTTGCGCGCGGGCACAGAAGGGCGGCCTCAAGTTCACGTTGCGTGTGCGTGGGACCGCGGCGCACTCTGGGTACCCCGAGCAGGGGCGGTCGGCGATCGGCGCGCTGCTCGACGTGCTGCAGGCGGTGCGCGGCGCTGATTGGGGCGAAGATGCCGAGCTCGGCCGCGGCACCGCCAACATCGGCACCGTGCGCGGCGGCCGTGCGGCGAACGTGGTTCCCGATCAGGCCGAGGCGGAGATCCACGTGCGCATCGTCGACAGCGTCGAAGCGACCCGTGAGCGCATCGCCGCGTTGGTGGCGCGTGCGGCGCTGCCGACCGAATGGACCGAGGAAACGTCGAACGATCCGCAGCGGCTGCTCGTCCTGCCGGGGGTGCCCGAAACCGTGGTCGCGTTCAATTCGGACGTCGCTTATCTGCAACGATTCGGACCGCGGATCCTGGTTGGGCCGGGATCGATCCTGGTCGCGCACGGACCGGGAGAGAAAGTGGCGAAGGCGGAATTGCGCGCCGCCGTGGATCTGTATCGGCGCGCGGTCTTGCACCTGCGCGCATTGCCCTGAGGTCGGCATGGATCGCTACGCCCAAATCTTGGAAGCCGCCTACGCCGGCCAGAGCGCCGCCGGCGATCCAGAGGTCGAGGCCGCCGTGGAAGCGTTGCTGGCTGCGCTCGAAGCCGGAAGCGTGCGCGCAGCGTCGCCTGCGCCCGACGGCAACTGGATCGTGCACTCGTGGATCAAGATCGGCATTCTCGTTGGCTTCCGGATCGGCCGACTCGTCGACATGTCGGTGCATCCGGTGTTGCCCTTCTTCGACAAGCACACGTTCCCGACCCAGAGCTTGGACGGGGTGGCGCGCCGTGTGCGCATTGTCCCGGGCGGCAGCAGCGTGCGCCGTGGCGCCTACCTGGGGTCCGACGTCGTCATCATGCCGCCGGCATACGTCAATGTCGGGGCGCACGTCGAAGACGGCAGCATGATCGATTCGCACGCACTGGTCGGCTCGTGCGCGCAAGTCGGTCGCGGCGTGCACGTATCGGCGGCGGCGCAGATCGGCGGTGTGCTCGAACCGCCGGGAGCCCGGCCGGTCATCCTCGAGGACGGTGTGCTGGTGGGCGGGAACTGCGGCGTCTACGAAGGCACGCTGGTGCGACGGCGCGCCGTGCTGGCCGCTGGTGTCATTCTCACCGCGTCGACGCCCGTGGTCGATCTACCGCACGAACGCATTCTGCGGCCCCTCCCGGGCGGCGGTCTCGAGATTCCCGAGAACGCGGTCGTCGTCCCCGGCTCGCGCGCGCTGCCGGGGAAGTTCGCCGCCGAGCATGGATTGGCGCTTTACACACCGGTGATCGTGAAGTACCGCGACGCGCGCACCGATGCGCGCACGGCGTTGGAAGAAGCGTTGCGCTGAACCGGAAAGGCTGCACATGCGGTGGTGGCGCAGCGAGAAGCACTTGCAAGACAAGCTCGAGGCCTACGTCGCGCAAGTGACCCAGACTCTCGGCAGCCTCAAGGACACTTTCCCGGGCTGTCTCGATGGTTCGCGGGCCCAGCGCGCCGATCTGTCCAACCCGGTGCATCCCCTCGAGTCCGTGGCCGACGACATGCGACGCGATCTCGAACGCGAGCTCTACACCGGCAAGCTCCTGCCCGAATCGCGTAGCGATCTCCTGGTCCTGGTCGAGGCGCTCGACCGCATCTCCAACGGCGCCGAGAACATCGTCGAGTTCTTCTCCTTGCAGGAGCTCGACGTGCCCGCCGTGCTGCACGAGGACATGCGTGCCTTCCTGCTGAAGAATCTCGAAGCTTGTGCGGCGATGGCGGAAACGGTGCGTTTGCTGCTCGCCGATCTCGCCAACGTGCAAGAGCTCGCGAACGAGGTGGATCAGATCGAAAGTCAATGCGACACGCGCGAGCGCCGCTTGCTGCGGCGGGTGTTCGATCTCGATCTCGAGCGTGCGCACAAGCTGCACTTGCGCGATCTCGTCCAGGCGATCGGCGAGCTCTCGGACCAGGCGGAAGAAGTCGCCGACATCGTAGTGCGCATTGCAGTGAAACGCAGGTTCTGAGCGGTGGGCGGCGTGGGGGGATTGCTGGGCGCCGTGTTCCTCGGCTGGGCGCTCGGAGCGAACGATGCCGCCAACCTCTTCGGTCCCGCGGTGTCGACGCGCACCATGCGCCTGCGCACCGCCATCGGCGTCGCCATGGTGTGCGTCGTGCTCGGAGCGTGGACGGGCAGCGGGCGCGCGCAATCGACGTTGGCGCGCTTGGGACCGCAGACGGCCTGGGGCGCCGCCGTAATCGCCTGCGCCGCGGCGCTCGCGATGACCGGCCTGGTCGCGCTGCGACTGCCTGCAAGTGGTTCACAAGCCGTGGTCGGCGCCTTGGTGGGATTCGCCTGGTCGCAAGGCTCGACCTTGGATCCCTTCATCCTCCTCCGCATCGCACAAGCCTGGGTGTTGACGCCGCTCGTCGCCAGCCTCTTGGGACTCGGCGGCACACTCCTCCTTGCGAGGGCCAGCGGCCGAATCACACGTGCCGGGCTGTTGCGCCTCGATGCACCGCTGCGCTTCGGCATGCTGGTCACGGTCGCGGCGAGTGCCTACGCTTTCGGTGCCAACAACGCCGCCAACGTCAGCGGCCTCACGGTGTCGAGCGGAGTGCTGGGGAGCGCGTCTGCGAGCTGGATCGCCGGCGGCAGCATGGCGCTCGGAATCGCGACCCTCGGGTGGCGCACGATGGATCTCTTCGGGCGTGGTCTGGTGCGGCTCGAGCCCCCGACCGCACTGATCACTCTGCTGGCGCAGGCTTGCACCGTGCTGCTCTTCGCGATCTGGGGTGTCCCCGTGTCGACGTCACAAGCGGTGGCGGGAGGTGCGCTCGGCATCGGGCTCGCCAAGGGTGTGCGCACCATCGGCAGGCGCGCTTTGTTCCATGTCGTCTTGGGATGGGCGGCCACGCCCATCGTCGGTGCGCTCGTCGCCTATGGCCTGGTGCAGATACTTGCGCCACGTTGAATCGAGCTCGGATGCGGCATGCAGGGCCTTGCGCGTGAGTGTCGTGAGCGGCAAGTGCCGACACTCGCTTGCGGTCACCCAGCGGCACTCGATCGCACGCAGCTCGAGGTTGGCGAGCGGCGCTGCTGCAGGCGAGTGCGGTGAGGAATCTCGCGACTGCGGCTGCGTCGACACGCGCGTCGCCTGACCGGTGTAGACCTGGATCTCCAGTCGGTGCGACAGGATGCCGTGCTGCACGCGAGCGGGCATGGCGTCGAGCTGCAACACCTGCGCGCTGCAGCGATTGTGCAGGGCGCGATCGAGACGCGTCGGCGTCGAGCGGCCGGTGGCGCGGAGCGTCGGCACTTCCCACCAACCGTGCAGCAACCGCCCGCTCTGGCGCCGCACGAGGAGGAGCCGCGGCCCGGTGCGGACGAGCGCTGCAGCGAGATGCACGACCATACGCTTGGTGACACGACGCACGCGCGGCAGCTCGGCGGTGAGTCGCAAGGCGTGCGCGCGGCAGCCGCGGCGCAGCGGACAGACACGGCACGCGGGCGCAACCGGAGTGCACACCGTCGCGCCGAGCTCCATGAGCGCCTGATTCACCGTTCCCGGCACGCGGCAGCGCGCCCATCGTGCTGCGACATCCCAGAGTTCGTTGCGTGTCCGGGCTGCATCCACGAATTGGGTGCAAGCCTGGAGTCGAGCCAGCACACGGATGACGTTGCCATCGAGAATGGGTTCCGGGTGGCCGAAGGCGATGCTCGCGATTGCGCCTGCGGTGTAGCGGCCTACGCCTGGCAACTCCTGCCATCCGGCGCGATCGTTGGGCATGCGCGCTCCCGGTCGCGCACCGATGCGCCTCGCGGCCGCATGCAGGTTGCGTGCGCGCGAGTAATAGCCGAGGCCGGACCATGCATGGAGGACATCCTCGACAGGTGCCCGGGCGAGGGACAGGAGGTCGGGGTAGCGCTGCAAGAAACGCTCGTAGTACGGCACCACGACGTCGACGCGCGTCTGCTGCAGCATGATCTCGGCGACCCAGATTGCGTACGGGTCACGGCTGCGCCGCCACGGCAGGTCGCGCGCATGGCGCCCATACCAACGCAGCAGCGACCGCCGCATCTCCGGCAGCTCGCGTCCTTCCAAGCGCCCTCCCTCCGCTCGGCCCATTCTATCGTTGCCATCGGCACCGGCGCAGAAGAGAATCGCGCAGATCTCTTCCCGGAGGCTTCCATGCACGGTCGATCGTGTCTCGCCGTGGCAGTGGCGCTCGCCCTGTGCGGCTGCGGTCCGCGCCTCGTTCCAGCCGATGTCGTATTCACGAACGGCAACATCTATACGCTGGCGGGGGATCCGCCGGCGCGCGTGGAGGACGAGCCCCGTGTCGAGGCCTTGGCGGTGCGCGCGGGTCGCATCGTCGCGCTCGGGAGCCGTGACGCCATCGAGAAGCTGGTGGGCGATTCGACGCAGGTGCACGATCTCCGCGGGCGCACGCTCGTGCCGGGATTGGTGGACAGCCACGTGCACGTGCAGAGCCTGGGGCGATCGCTGCGGCAAGTTGACCTCGTCGGCACCCGAAGCTTCGACGAGGTGATCGAACGGGTGCGAGCGCGCGCAGCGGACTTGGCCGCGGGCGAATGGGTGCTCGGACGCGGCTGGGACCAGAACGACTGGCCGACGCCGGAGTTCCCGGATCATGCGGCCCTTTCCGCCGCCCTGCCGCGACAACCGGTGTTCCTCCGCCGCGTCGATGGCCACGCCGCGCTCGCCAATGCGGCGGCAATGGCGATCGCCGGTGTCGGCGCACGCGGTCCCGACCCGAGCGGCGGGCGAATCCTGCGGCGAGCGGATGGCACGCCCACCGGGGTGCTGGTGGATCGCGCCATGGATTTGGTGACCCCGTTCATTCCGCCGCCGAGTGCCGGCGAACGCCAGCTCCGGTTGCAGGTGGCCTTGGCTCACGCGAGCGAGAAAGGGCTCACCGGTGTGCACGATGCGGGCATCGATGGGTTCGATCTCGAGGACTACCGCACGTTGCTCGAGCGAGGCGCGCTGCCGCTGCGCGTCTACGCCATGATCGGAGCCACCGTGCGTGGCGACGTGTCGGCGGATTCGCTGCTGCAGCTCGCGCTGCGCGACGGGCCGCATCCGTTCGCGGCGGACGGGCGCTTCGCGCTACGGGCAGTGAAGCTCATGGTCGACGGGGCTCTCGGCTCCCGCGGTGCGGCGCTCCTCGAACCGTACAGCGACGAGCCGGCGGTGCGGGGATTGCCGCAATACGATCTCGAGGAGTTCTTGACCGTGGCGCGGCCGCTGCACGCCGCAGGTTTCCAGCTCGCGACGCATGCGATCGGCGATGCCGGTAACCGGCTCGTTCTCGATGCGTACGAGATCTTGCAGCGGGAAACGCCGCGTGCCGATTCACGCCATCGCATCGAGCATGCGCAAGTGCTGGCTCCGGCGGACATTCCGCGTTTCGCCTCGCTCGGCGTGTTGCCGTCGATGCAGCCGACGCACTGCACGTCGGACATGCCATGGGCGGGGGCACGGCTCGGAGCAGAGCGCGAGCGCGGCGCATATGCATGGCGCGCCCTGCGTGACACGGGCGTCTTGCTCCCTGGCGGCTCGGACGCGCCGGTGGAATCGATCGACCCGATCCTGGGTTTGTACGCGGCGGTGACGCGCCAGGATGTGCATGGCAAACCCGAAGCAGGCTGGCATTCGGAAGAGCGGCTGACGCGTTCGGAGGCCCTGCGCGCGTTCACGTCGTGGGCGGCTCATGCATCCTTCAGCGAGACCGAGCTTGGCACTCTCGAAATCGGCAAGCGTGCGGATCTCACCGTGTTCGATCGCGACGTGTTGCGCTGCCGGGCCCCGGAGCTGCTTTCGACCCGGGTCACGATGACCGTCGTGGACGGGGACGTGGTGTTTCGACAGGACTGACGCCGGCATCGCCGCAACGTCATGGGGTCGCCGTCAGGACCCGGTTCCACGTGGCGTCGTCGACGTTGCGTCCGGTCAGCACCACGCACACCGGACCCGGAAGGCGCACCCCGTCGAGCAGCGCCGCCACGCCCACGGCGGCCGAGCCTTCGACCCGCAGCCCTTCCTCGCTCCACAACCAGCGCATCGCGGCAGCGATGCTGGTTTCGGGCACGAGCCGCAGATCGTCCACCCAGCGTTCGACCAGCTCGAAGCTCTGCTGGCTCACCCCACCTTCCAAACCTTCGGCCAACGTCGGCGGGCCGGTGTGACGCAGCAGCGCGCGTCGCTTTTGCCGTGACTCGACCATGGCCGGCGTCGCTTCGGACTGCACACCGAGGATGTGAACGCGCGGGCGCAGCGCGCGCATCACACAGGCGATGCCCGCGATCAACCCGCCGCCACCGACTGGCACCACGAGACTGGCCACTTGCGGTTGCTGTTCGAGGATCTCGAGACCCAACGTGCCGCCATTTCCCGCCATGATCGCGGGATCGTCGAAGGGCGAGACGAAGCGCGCGTCTTCCGCCGCAGCCCAACTCCTGGCGGTGTCTTCGGCCTCGTCGTAGCTCGTGGTGTCGACGATACGAATCGTCGCCCCTAGGCCCGCGATGGCTTCGCGTTTCACTTGCGGGCTGGTGCGGGGCACGAACACGAGCGGCGAGGGGGTGACGCCGCGCAAAGCGTACGCCACACCGAGGCCATGATTGCCGGCAGAAGCGGTTACCCAGCGTCTTGGATCCACCAGCAAGGAGCGGAGTGCGAGCGGCCCGCGCACCTTGAACGAGCCCGTGACCTGCTCGCATTCGAGCTTGAGCCAAGTCTCGGAAGCGCCCAGGCGCGTGGACGCGCGGCGCATCGGAGTGCGGCGGCAGCGGCTTTCGACCGCGGGTCGCACTTGGCGCACGAGATGCAACTCGAGTTCCAGCTTCGGCCTTTCCAGCGATGGTTGCGCGTGCACGCTGCCTCTGCAGCGTGTCGGAAAGCGTGCCAGATTGCACGCCCACTCGCAAAAAGAAAGCCGGCGCGGGGTGCAAGGTGCCGTCAGGGTTGGGAAAAGCCGCGAGCGGGAAATCCGGCGCGATCCAGACGCACCTGGGTGTATCTGCGGCAGGTCGCTTATCACTCACTAGATCGAGCGCTCGAGACCCGCGTACGGACGGCACGGGACGTGCGATGAGCCGAGCGGTCGCAGACGCAGGGATTGCCAAGTCCCGTGCGATTGCGGCGCAAACGAACGCGAAAGGGTGCGCAATGGCGCCAACGAACTGCAAGCGCGACGGCAAAGCCGGATTCACCATCGTCGAAGCGCTGGTCGCGCTCACGATCTTCGGGATCGGCACGATCATGCTCATGCAGCTGGCGCCGAAGGCCACCCAGTTCTCGACCCAGGCCCGTGTGCTCGGCAAGGCCAACGCGCTGGCACAGGCCAAGGTCGAGGACCTGCGCAGTCTGCCGCGACTGCACGACGATCTCGACGCCGGCGTCCACGCCGACCCGGGAAACCCGATCGAGGATTCCTTCGAACGCACTTGGGAGGTCACGAACGACGATCCCGTGGTGGGCATGCGTCGCGTGGAAGTCCGGGTGCGAATACAGACGGCACGAAGCGACAGCGTGGCGTCGCTGGTGACCTACTTCTGACGAGGACAGACCCATGAAACGCGAGCGCAGCGAACGAGGATTCACTCTCTACGAGCTCTTGGTGTCGACACTGGTCGTCGGCGTGGCTCTGCTCGCGACGATGCTCGTCACCAGTCAGATGGGATCGCAACTGCGCGGCGAGCGCGGGCGCTCATCGGGCACCGACAACGCGCGCGTGGCCGTCGACGAGGTGACTCGCATTCTCCGTGCCGCTGGCTCGCAGACCGATCAATCGCGTGGCCAGAACCGCTTCGTCCATGCCGGGCCGTGGACTCTCGGTCTGAACGCGAACCTGTTCCCGCTCGGCGACGAAGACGCCGACGCGACCCCTCGCGCGATCGATCCGGACCTCGAAAACGCCGCGGTGCCGCTCGACGGCAGCAGCGAGTACACGCCCCCGCGGGCGTTCGAAACTGGCGCCGAGACCATCGTCCTCACCGTCGATTCCGACCGCAATGGCACCGTTGGAACCGGCGACGATGCCGACGACGAGGAAGAGGAGTCGGACACCCCCAACGATCTGGTGCTCAAGGCCTTCGTCTACGGCAGCGATGGCGCCGCCAACGTCGTCACCAACACTGGGCTCGCGCTGCTGCGCGGTCCGGCTGCCGACGAGGACGGCATGGTGCCGCAGCCGCTCTTCCGCTACTGGGTGGACGACGACAACGACGGCGCCACCCCTGCGGTCCTGCATGGTGACAGCGACGCCGACGGCGCCCTGTCGCAGGCCGAGATCGCCGACCTGCAACCGGTGCCGAGCGAGGATCTGGCGCTCATCGCGCGCGTCGACGTCACCGCGACGACCGAGGGCGAGCACGCCAAGGCGCATAACGAATGGCAAGTCATGGAGTCGTCGGTCGCCTTCCGCAATCGGCAGTCGACCGCAGCGCGCATCATGGGGGTCGTGTTCCACGACTACAACCAGAGCGGCGTGCAGGAAGAAGGCGAAGTGCCGCTGTCCGGCGTCGTCGTGCGCTGCAGCAACGGCGCCTCGACGCGCACCAACACCGATGGACGCTACAGCTTCATCCTCGCGCCCGCGCCCTACACGGTCACCGAGATCGATCGTGTCGGCTACAGCAGCACCACGCCGAATGCGGTGGCCGTCGACCCCGTGCCCGGGGAAGTCGTCGAGGTCAATTACGGCGACATCTCGGACACCGGCACCGGTTTCATTCATGGCCTCGTCTATAACGACTTCGGCCGCAACGGTCAACGCGATCCACAGGACGACCACGGCATCGCGGGCGTGCGCGTGTTCCTCGACACAGGTGCCGCGGTGCAGACGGATGCGAGAGGCGGCTTCCTCTTCGCGGTCAGCGCCGGGAACTACACGGTGACCGAGGTCGATTCGATCGGCTACGCCTCGAGCACGCCCAACATCGTCGATGTGAACCTGGCGGCGGACGGCGACTCGGTGTGGGTGGAGTTCGGCGATTACATCTTGCGCGATGCGGGTGAGATCGCCGGCATCGTCTATCTCGACGAAGATGCCGACGGCGTGCTCGACAACCAAGAGAGCGGCATTGCCAACGTCACGGTCACCATGGACGGGTCCGAGGTGACGCAAACCGACACGAATGGCGAGTTCCGCTTCGTCGCCGAGGCCGGGTCGCACGAGGTCGTCGAAACCGACCCGCCCGACCACACGTCGTCGACAGTGAACACGCTCACCGTCGTGGTCGTCGAGAACCAGACCACGAACATCGAGTTCGGCGATATTGGCCAGCAGGACATCATCTTCCAGGAAATCGTCCTGTCCGAGACCGAGCGTGCGTTGTCCATCAATGCCGCCGACCTGAAGGAAGACAGCAACGGCGACCTCGACATGCTGCTCGGCACCCATTATGTCGGCGGCACCAACGACATCTTGGCGTGGTTCAACGGGCGCAAGAACAGCGGCACGCCCAACTCGGCCATCTTCACCGCGACCCCATCGTATCAGCGCGTGGTGGCTGCGGACGTGAACGCGGTGGTCATGCGCGACCTGAACGCCGACGGGGCCTACGATGTCGTCACCGGTCTGGGGACGGCGAGCAACAACGTGGCCGTGTGGTTGACGCAGACGGCGAGCCAACTCCGGGGGCAGCTGCCGACCACGCCCACAGTGCGCTACACGGCGTCTGGGGCCATGACGGTCAACGATGTCGTGGCCGGCAAGTTCGACAACGACTCCGTCCTCGACCTGGCCATCGGCACGACCACGGGGTTCGGCACGGGCCGGGTTGAAATCTGGCATGGGCGGGGCGGCAGCACCTTCACCCACGCCGACACCGACATCTACAACTACCTCCCGGTGTTCTCGGGTGGCAGCCTGGTGACCGAATCGCTGGGCGAGGTCGTGTCGCTCGCCGCCGCCGACTTCAACCGCGATGGCATCGACGACCTCGTGGTCGGCTCACGTCAGAGCACGTCCCTGAGCCTGGTCTATCTGCTCGTCTACGGCGCCACACTCCAAACCGGCCCCGTCGAGCCGGTGCAACCCGTCGTTCCCATCATCATCCAGCCGATCGATGTGCCAGCCTTCGGGGCGGTCGCGCGGCTCTCGATCCCCGGCTCCGTCCATGACGTGCTGGCGTTCGACATGAAGGAAGATGGCAGTGCCGACATCGACATCGTCATCGGCAGCGAGCTCGGGAGCACCTCGGGTTCCGTGCAGGTCTGGCACAACCGTGGCAGCTACAACTTCGGCGCCGGCACCGGCGGCAGCATCGCGCCGAGCGATCAAGTCGACGCAGGCGGCGCACCGCTGTCCTTGGCGGCGGCGAAGCTCGACAACGACATCTTCCCGGACCTCATCGTCGGCACGCGTCGCAGCACATCGTACGACGGTCAGGTGGTTCTCTACAGGAACTTCGGTTTCCTGTCCGACAAGGGAACCGTGATTTCTAGTACCGGCGTCGGCGAGATCGTCACCATGACCAACGCCGATTTCAACAAGGACGGCGCTCCGGATCTGGCCGCGGGCACACGCACGTCGGCCACGACGGGCAAGGTCGTCGTCTTCTTCAACGAACGACAACTGCCGTGATCCGGCGCGAAGGAGGAGGAGCCGCGATGGGAGTGCGGTCGAGACAAGGAGAGCGCGGGGCGGCTCTGATCCTGGCGCTCGCGATGCTCCTGGCGCTGGGTTTCATCGGTGCTGCACTCATCTACACCGCGGGCGGCGACCTCAAGATGTCGGGCGCCGACCGGCGCGGGACGCAGGCGCAGTTCTCGGCCGAGGCCGGTGTGCAAGAAGCCCTGGCGCGCCTGTCGATGCGGCCGGGCACGGATGTGACAGTGAATGGCGAGACATTCGATGCCTGCATTCGCGACACCGCGAGCACGCTCGACCCGGATTGGGAAGTGCAGATGTTCACGCCCGGCGGCGACACTCCGACCTCGGCGAATCCATCGACGATGTTCACGCCGACGGTGCAGCCGACGAGCAGCGCTCTCGATTACGTGCGTGATGACAACTTGCTGGTCATCCGTCACAAGTGGCGTGATCTGAACGGGGACAACGTGCGCGACGCCAACGAAATCGTGCGCTACGACGGGAGCCTCATCCCGCCCGAGAACATGAACACGGGCTCGACGATCGAGGTCATCGAGGTGTCCGGCTACATGGCCGACGCACGCCGGCGGCTGCGCGTCGAGGTCACGCGCTTCCCGTTCTCGCCCAACATCATGGCTGCGCTCGAATGCAACACCGGCGTCGACATCAAAGGCACGGTCAACATTTGCGGCCACAATCACAGCATCAACACGCCGGAGAACACGAACTTGGAGTCGGCGCCGACCTGCTCGCCGACTTACGACGAGGCCTTCGACCATCTGCCCGCGGTGATGACGACCGGGGACGAGATCGAGGTCGACGGTTCGACCGACTTGCTCGGCGAGCCGGGGCCGACGGACTCTTCCAGCACCAACCCCTTCTACTCGCTGGCCGAGGCTCTCGGTGTCGAGCAGGACGTCGTGGACCAGATCCTGGCCGATCCGGACCACACGTCTTCGAACGACGCCAGCCCGTTGAACGGCATCACCTTCGTCAACGGCGACGCCACTGGCTCCGAGAAGTTCAACAGCGTGAGCGGCGAGGGGCTCCTGTACGTTGCCGGCGATCTCGACATCTCGGGCGGCTTCTCCTGGGTCGGTCTCGTCTACGTCGATGGCGACGTGCGGATCACGGGCAACGCCTGGGTGCTCGGTGCCATGCTCGTGCAGGGAGAGTCGGACGTCGGCTTCGGCGGCGGCAACCCGAGCATTCTCTACAGCCGGGATGCGATCCGCCTCGCGCTCGAGCTGGCCTTCGATTACATCATCATCTCGTGGAAGGAGCTGTGATGAGAGTCCCGGCACGTGCTGCGGGCTTCTCGCTCACCGAGCTCATGGTGGGGATCGTCATCATCGGCATCGTGGTCGCAGCGACGATTCCCAACTTCAACTCCTACCGCGAGACCCAGCGGATGTCCACCGCCTGCGACCGGCTGGCGACGGCGTGCCACGAGGCGCGTTCGCGCGCCCGCAGCCGCAATCATCAGGTGGTGCTCGAATACCGCACCGACAGCAACGAGGTCGCGTTCATCGACGACACCAACGACAACGGAGCGGCCGATGTCGGCGAAAAGGTCGAAGTCTACGCTCTGC
>DASRJO010000099.1:0-49746 GCA_035649435.1 Candidatus Krumholzibacteriia bacterium
CCGCGCCGCCGATGTGGTGGTGGTCAATCACGCTCTCCTCTGCATCGACGGCCGGCTCGAAGGCACCTTGCTCGGCGATGCCGACGCGCTCGTCGTCGACGAGGCGCACGATTTGGACAAGGTGGCGACCGAGGCGTTCTCGCACCGCTTGGGCTCGGTGCAAGGCGAGTCGGTCGTTCTCGCGACGCGCCGTCTCGAAGCCGAGCTGCGGCGTGTGCCGGTGAACGACGCAACGGCGGCCATGCAACTGGCGTTGCCGCCACTGCTGCAGGCGGGCAACGCCATGCGCGGCAGCCTGCAGCGGCTCCTCGCGACGCTCGATGCGGCATTGCCGCGTGCCGCACGCGTGCGCGTGCGACAGCGCTACCGCGATCCCGACGAAGTGTTCGCGCATGCGCGCGAGGCGGTGCAGGATCTGCACGAAACGCTGCTGCAGGCAGCGAGCGCGGCGGCTGCATTCGAGAGCGCGGCTCTGGCCGCCGCGGTGGGCGAGCCGGCCACGGCGACCGTCGTCGAGCTCGCCGGTCTGGTCGTCGCACTGCAGCAGGAGGTGGGCGATACGCTCGACTTCCTCACCCGCGACACCTGTGAAGATTGGGTGCACCATCTCGATTTCGGCGGGCCCGAGTCCGCACTGCGCGAGATCGTGGCGGCACCGCTCGACGTCGGGCCCGCCCTGCAGCGGATGCTGGCCCAGCCGGAGCGCGCCATCATCTATACGTCCGCGACCTTGTTCGTGGACGGGGAAGCGGCGCATGTGCGGCGACGGCTCGGCTTGCCCCAGGCGGTGGCACAGCAGGCCATTCCGTCGCCGTTCGACTTCGCCCGGCAATGCACCGTGGTGCGCACCGCCGATCTCGGGGATTATCGCGACCCCGAGTTCACGACCCAACTCGCCGGCCTCGTCGAAGCGGTGCACCAGCGCACACGCCGGCGCATGCTGGTGCTCCTCACCGCGCATTCGATGCTGCGCGCGCTGCACGCAGAGCTCCGATCCCGGCTCGGCGAGGCTGCGCCGTTGCTGGCGCAGGGGATCACCGCCGATCGCGACACCTTGGTCTCCCGTCTCACGGCCACGCCGGGCGCCATCCTGCTCGGCACCGACAGCTTCTGGGAGGGCGTCGACTTTCCCGGCGAGGCGCTGGAGATCTTGGTGCTGGCGAAGTTGCCCTTCGCACCGCCCGATGAACCGCTGGTCGCGGCACGATGCGAACGCTTGGCCGCTCTCGGCGAGAATGCGTTCGCCGACTACTTGCTGCCGCAGGCAGTGCTGCGCTTTCGCCAGGGGTTCGGGCGCTTGATCCGCACGCGGCACGACCGTGGCGCGGTCGTGCTCGTCGACAGCCGGATCGAAACGCGCGAGTACGGCGAAAGCTTCATCGCCGCGCTGCCGCAACGAGCGCTGCGGCTCGATGCCGTGCACGAGGTGGTCGCGCACCTGGCGGCATGGTTCGACGCGACGGAGCCTCGCGCGGCCGACACGACGCGGTTGACGCCAAGCGCAGCGGAGCGCACGATGCCTCGCCGGAGGCGGCAATGAGCGCGAGCGTGAGAATCGATGGCGAGCACCTGCCGTTGCACGACGTCCGCGCCGTGGCTGCGGGCGCGGCGGCTTTTCTGGCGCCGCAGGCGCGCGCGCGCTGCGAGGTCGCGGCGGCGACCCTCCAACGCGTCGTAAGCGGCGGCGCCGTGTGGTACGGCATCAACACCGGCTTCGGCCCCTTCGCCCGCACGCGCATCGCCGATTCCGACATCAGCGCTCTGCAAGTGAATCTGATCCGTAGCCATGCGGTGGGTTACGGCGAGCCGCTGCCGGTTCCGATCGTGCGCGCCATGTTGGCGTTGCGCGCGCACTCGCTGGCACGCGGTTACTCCGGCGTCGGTCCGGCGCTGGTGGAGGCGCTGCTGGCGCTGCTCGAGCACGATTGCATTCCGCTCGTGCCATCCCGAGGCTCGGTGGGTGCGAGCGGCGACTTGGCACCGCTCGCGCACATCGGGTTGGTGCTGTTGGGGGAAGGCGAAGTCGTGCGTGCGGGGAAGCGCCTGCCGGCGGCGGCGGCGCTCGAGCAGGTGGGGCTACGACCGCATCGCTTGGCGCTGAAGGAAGGCCTGGCGCTCATCAACGGCACGCAGTACATGACCGCCGCGGGCATCCTGGCCGCGGCGGAAACTCAAATGTTGCTGCATGCAGCCCAAGTGGCGGCGGCGATGTCGATCGAGGCCATGCTCGGTAGCGTCGCGGCGTTCGATGCCGGATTGCACGCCCTGCGTGGCCATGCCGGACAGCGCCAGGTGGCCGCCAACCTGCGCCGGCTGCTGGCCGAAAGCGAGGTCGTGGCCAGCCATGCGAGCTGCGGGCGCGTGCAGGATGCGTATTCCTTGCGTTGCACGCCACAAGTTCTCGGTGCGTCGCAGGACGCCGTGCGCTACGTGGAATCGGTTTTGCAGATCGAGGCCGATGCCGTGACCGACAACCCTTTGGTGTTTCCCGAGGATGATCGCGTGATTTCGGGCGGAAATTTCCATGGCCAGCCCCTCGCGCTCGGGCTCGATCATCTGGGCGTCGCCATCGCCGAGATCGGCAGCCTGGCAGAACGCCGACTGCACCGTTTGCTCCACGATCACGATGTCGAGCAGTTGCCGCGCTGCTTGACCACACAACCCGGCCTGCAGTCAGGGCTCATGATGGTGCAGTACTTGGCGGCGGCGCTGGTGTCGGAGAATCGCACCGCACTGCACCCCGCATCGGCGGACAATGTCGTGACCGGGGGCGGGGTCGAGGACCACAACAGCATGGGTAGCATCGCGGCGACACGCCTGCCTCAATTGTTGCACAATGTGCGCGGTGTCATCGCGGCGGAGCTGCTGGCGGCGGCGCAGGCGCTCGAGTTCCACGCGCCGTTGCGCTGCGGAACCGGCACCGGTGCGGCATTGCAGGAAGTGCGGCGGCGGGTCGACGCCCTGGTCGACGACCGGAGTCTCTCGCCGGACATCGAGGCGCTGGCGACGCCGGCGGCGTTGACGGCCATCGTGCGTGCCGCCGAGACAGCACTGGGCGAACACCTCGGGGTTTGAATGCGACGGGGGGACAGGTGCATGCGGCCTGAAAGCGCGCTGTTCGACTGGGAGGCTGCGTTCGCGGCGCGCGAGCTGCGTGCCGCGCGCGGCACGACGCTCGCGTGCAAGGGTTGGTTGCAGGAAGCGGCGCTCCGCATGTTCTGTAACAATCTCGATCCCGAAGTTGCCGAGCGCCCGCAGGATCTGGTGGTCTACGGCGGCATCGGCAAGGCGGCGCGCAATTGGGATTGCGCCCGCGCCATCGTGCGCGCGCTGCTCGCGCTCGCCGACGACGAAACGCTGATCGTGCAGTCGGGGAAACCGGTGGCGGTGTTTCGCACCCACCCCGACGCGCCGCGCGTGCTTCTGGCCAATTCGAATCTTGTGCCGAGGTGGGCGACGTGGGAGCACTTTCACGAGCTCGACCGCAAAGGTCTGATCATGTACGGTCAGATGACGGCGGGGAGTTGGATCTACATCGGCACGCAAGGAATCCTGCAAGGCACGTACGAGACCTTCGCCGCCTGCGCGCGCGCGCATTTCGGCACCAGCTTGGCCGGCAGGTTGGTGTTGACCGGCGGGCTCGGCGGCATGGGTGGCGCGCAACCGCTCGCGGTGACGATGAACGGCGGCGTCTGCCTTGCAGTCGACGTCGACCCCGAGCGCGTGCGCCGGCGCGTCGAGGCAAACTACTGCCAGGAGATGGAAACCGACTTGGAGCGCGCGGTGGCACGAGCGGAGGAGGCGCGCGCGCGCGGCGCCGCGCTGTCCATCGGTCTCGTCGGCAATTGCGCCGAGGTGCTGCCGGAGCTGCTGCGGCGCGGCTTCCACCCCGACATCGTCACCGACCAGACCTCGGCGCACGACGAGCTGCATGGCTACGTTCCGGCCGGACTCGACGTCGAGGCGGCGCGCGTGTTGCGCCAGCAGCACGCCTCGACTTACATCGAGCGCAGCTTCGCCTCGATGGCGGTGCACTGCCGCGCCATGCTCGATTTCCAGCGCGCCGGCAGTCGTGTGTTCGACTACGGCAACAACCTACGCGGACAGGCCCTGAGTGCCGGTGTCGCCGATGCATTCGACTACCCCGGCTTCGTGCCGGCGTACGTGCGGCCGTTGTTCTGCGCCGGCAAGGGGCCCTTCCGCTGGGTGGCGCTGTCGGGAGAAGCGTCCGACATCGCGCGCACCGATCGTCTGGTCCTCGAGCTGTTTCCGCAGGACGAGGATCTCTGTCGTTGGATTCGGATGGCCGCGACGCAGGTGACTTTCCAAGGCCTGCCGGCGCGCATCGCGTGGCTGGGTCAGGGCCAGCGCGAGCGCTTCGGGCTGGCGTTGAACGCGCTGGTGGCGAGCGGCGAGCTCCTGGCACCGATCGTCATCGGGCGCGATCATTTGGACTCTGGCTCCGTCGCGAGCCCGTATCGCGAAACCGAAGCCATGCGCGACGGCAGCGATGCCGTCGCCGACTGGCCGCTGCTCAACGCGCTGCTGAATGCGGTGAGCGGGGCGACATGGGTCTCGGTGCATCAGGGCGGCGGCGTGGGCATGGGATTGTCGCAGCACGCCGGCATGGTCATCGTCGCCGACGGAACGCCGGCGGCGGCAGCGCGCTTGCAACGTGTGCTCGCTTGCGACCCCGGCATGGGGATCGCGCGCCATGCCGATGCCGGTTACCCCGAAGCATTGCGCGCCGCGCGTGACCACGGTTTGCATCTCCCGATGACCCCAGGCTGAGCGCGGGGCGGCGCAGGCGATTCGTTCCCGCCCCAGGACTGGAGGCCCCGCGTGAGCGCCGTCGACTTCGTGCTGTACAACTGCAGCGAGATCGTGTCGCCGGTCGGCGGCAGGAGCGCGCAACGTGGCCAGCGACTCGGCGATCTGCGCCGCGTCGAACGCGCGGCACTCGTGGCCCGTGCGGGCGCCATCGTCGACTGGGGCCCCGAGGACCAGGTGTTGCGCGATTGCGTCAAGGCCCGCGATTGCCTCGAGGTCGACGCGCGACGCCGCAGCGTCATTCCTGCTTTCGTCGACCCGCACACGCACGCCGTGTTCGGCTGCGTGCGCGCGGGCGAATACGCCGATCGGATCGCCGGCAAGAGCTATCGTGACATCGCTGCCGCCGGCGGCGGCATCCACGCGAGCGTGCGCGATCTGCGTGCACGCAGCGAGGACGAATTGGTCGCTCTCACCGTCGAGCGTCTGTGGAAGCTCCTCGCTCATGGCACCACCACGGTCGAGATCAAGAGCGGCTACGGTCTCCGCCTCGACGACGAGCTCAAGCAACTGCGCGCCATCCAGCGGGCGGCGGCACAAGTGCCGATTCGCGTCGTCTCGACTTTCCTCGGCGCGCACGAGATCCCGCTCGAGTTCCGCACACAGCGCGCGGAGTACGTGCGCTTGGTCGTGCACGAGATGCTGCCGCAGGCTGTCCCGCTCGCCGAATTCAACGACGTGTTCTGCGAGCCGAGCGTTTTCACCTTGGCGGAGAGTGAGGAAATCTTGCGCGCGGGGATGCAGCTCGGGTTGGCCCCCAAGCTGCACGCAGACGAGTTGGAAACGTATGGCGGCGCGGAGCTGGCCTGTCGGCTGGGGGCGATTTCTGCCGATCACTTGATGGCGGTTTCATCGGCAGGAATCCAGGCGTTGGGCGCGAGCGACACCGTGGCGGTGCTGCTGCCCGGGACGAGCTTCGGGCTCGCGTCGCGCGATTACGCACCGGCCCGGATGTTGGTGCAGTCGGGAGCCGCCGTCGCGCTGGCCACCGACTTCAACCCTGGGTCCAGCCACTGTCCGAGCATGCAAGCGATCTGGTCGCTGGCGGGTTCGATGTTGCGCCTTACGCCGGCGGAGGGTCTTGTGGCCTGCACCTTGAATGCAGCCGTGGCGATCCGCCGCGAGGCACAAGTCGGCAGCCTGGAGCCGGGGAAACGTTGCGATTTGGTGGTCACACAGGGTGCGGACTACCGCGAAGTGCCCTACCAGTTCGGGGTCAACAATGCATCTGTCGTGGTGAGTGAGGGGAAAGTCGTCTGGAGCGAGAAACCACTCTAGGCGTGGGAGCCAAGCGTGAGTAAGGCCACCACATTCCAGCGGCGCGCGCGCGATTTCGCCCAGCGCGAGGACTGGGACCGGGCGCTCGTCGAGCTGCGCCAGGCGATCGCATCGGACGGCTCCAATCCCGTGCTGCACAATCACATGGGGGATCTGTTCCTGCGCAAGGACGAGATCGTCCAGGCCTGCCAGCATTTCGAGAAAGCGATCGAGCTCTATGGCGGGCTCGGACTCCACGCCAACGCCGTCGCGCTCTGCCGCAAGGTGATTCGACTTTGCCCTTCGCGTGTCGAGGTTCGCTACCGTCTGGCGTGCCTGCGTCACGAACAGGGTCTCAAGTCCGAGACCACGGCGTCTTTTGCCGATTACCTCGAGCACTTGGCGGCGCACGGCGAGACCGACGCGCACAAGCTGGAACATCAATGCCGCGCCATCGTCGAAGAGTTCCCCGAGACGGCGCCGATCGGCAAGATCCTCGAGAAGCTCGAGGAAGCGCGGTCCTTCGCCGTGGCGTTCGAGATGGTGCAGAGACTGGCGCAGCGCGCCGCCGACGCCGGGGACGACGAAGCTGCGCGCCGCTACACCACCAAGATGCGCTCGCTGCGCGTGCTGGTGGAATCGCGCGGCGGCACGCTTCCGGGTGAGTCCACCGAGCACAAGCCCTCCACGAGGAGCGCCGAAAGCATCGAGTTTTCCGCAACGCCCCCGGCTGCGCGCCCGGCGGCGGAAGCGGCGGGTGCGAGCTTGCAGCTCGAAGACATCCGCGGCACCATCGCTCGCAGCGTCTTCGGCGCCGATCTGCCGCAAACCCAGCCCGCGGCGAGCGACCCAGAGCACACGGATGCGAGTGACCTCGAGCCCCCGGATGCGAGTGACCTCGAGCCCCCGGATGCGAGCGACCTCGAGCCGACGGATGCGAGCGACCTCGAGCCGACGGACGCGAGCGATGGGGCCTCGGAGACCTGGAGTGCGGGCACACTCGACGATCTCTCGACGGAATACGAGTTGCCCGAAACCTCGCTCGACGATGTGGCGCAACTCTTCGCGTCTCCGGCTGCAGCCGCCTCGATCTCCGACGCAGTCGATGGGTTCGAGGAGCACGCGGACGCTAGAGCGGCGTCCGTGGATCCATTCGCCACGGAGGATTCGGCGCCCGAGCTCATGATCGAATCGTTTCCGATGCCGCCGCGTCAGCCGGAAGAAGCGCTGCCGGACGAGGCGTCGCCACGCGAGTGGAGCCTCGAGGACGATGCGAGCGCAGACGAAGCCGAGGGCACCACGCTCTATTCCAGCACTCCGCCGGTCGAACCCAGCTTCTCGTTGCCCGAGATCGAGCCGTTGCCGGATCTGGCGGCGCAGGGCGCGAGCTCGATGCCGTTCGCGCTGCCCGAGCCAACCATGATGCCGCATCCGGTTGCCGAACCCGCGAGGGAATCGATGCCGACGTTGCCGCTTCCGGCCGAGCTGCACGCGAGCGTGTGGGTTCCCGGCGTGGATTCCGATCTCGCCGGGCCGCAACCGCAGGAAGGTGGTTCGACGCACGAGCTGGCGGAAGTCATCGATACCTTCCGGCGACAGATGGCGCTCGCGCTCGGAGACGATGCGGCCGCACGCTACGATCTCGGCGTCGCCTACTACGAGATGGGTTTGTACGGCGAAGCGCTCGACGAGTTCGAGGCGGCGCGAGTCAGCACGCCGTTGCGCGAGCGCAGCCTGGAAATGATGGCGGCGTGCATGGCGATGCAGGGTCGGCACGCCGAGATTCTCGACCTCCTGGCGCCCGCGCTGCACGTGCAAGCGGACCCGCGTCTCGGGCTCGGGCTGCGCTTCAGCATGGGGGTGGCGTGCGAGGCCCTCGGGCGCCGCGCCGAAGCACGCCAGCATTTCGAGGCCGTCGCAAGGGTCGACGGCTCCTACCGCGATGTCCGCGCGCGCTTGCAACGCTACTAAGGCCCTCCCCCGCCCGCTTTGCTTTCCCCCGTCGCGATCCTCGCAGTATTCTGCCCGGCGTCCCAAGGGCGGGGGATCGGTGGCGCAAGCTTCGGGGTGGCGATGGAAACGCGCGAGCTCATCCGCACGGCGCTGTTGGTGGCGCTGTGCGTCGCCGTCGGCTACCTCATGGCCCCCATTCCCAACCTGGAGTTGCTGAGCGCCGCCATCTTCACTTCCGGAGTGCTGAGCGGAGTCCGGCGTGGTGCGGTCATCGGCTGCACGGCGGAGACGATCTATTCGGGGCTCAACCCCTACGGCTTCGCCCCCTTGCCGTTGCTCCTCGCCCAAGTCGTCGGCATGACGCTCATCGGTACCGCGGGCGGCCTGCTGGGGCCGTCCACCGAACGTCTGTCGCGCGTTGCAGACGCGGTGTTCGCCGCAGCCTGCGGCTTGATCCTGACCCTGTTCTATGACATCGTCACCAATCTGGCCGGCTACCTGCTCGTGCGCGAGTCGACCCCGTTCTTGGCGTACATGATCGCTGGATTGTCATTTCCGTTTCCGCTGGCGCACGCCGGCAGCAACAGCGTTTGCTTCGCCCTGGTGGTTCCGAGCGTTCGCCGTGCGTATCGGCGCTGGAGTCGTGCGTGAGCGGCGGCCTCATCCCGAGACGAGCGCCGCGCCGCACCGGCCACGCCTGTGCCGCTCTCGGCCTCCTCCTGTGCGCTGGCGTGGCACGCGCTCAAGTGGCGCCGCTTGGGACCCCAGACGCCGGCGCCGACCAGGTGCTCGAACGCGAGCAGCTGCTGGCCTTCGAGCCATTGTCACTCGAGGATGTCGTGCGGCATTTGATCGGTGTCGCGGTGTCGCGCCGGGGTGCGGTCGGGTCGCTCGAGTACATCAACATCGCCGGTGCGACGAGCGGGCACGTCATGCTCAGTCTCGATGGCATCGATCTGGCCGAGCCCGAGCTCGCGTTCCCGCGACTGTACGCGCTGCCGCTGGCTGCGGTCGAACGCATCCAGGTGTTTCGCAGCACCGTGCCGGCGCGGATCGAGATCTGGACCCGGCGCAGCCAAGCGAAAGCGAGCGCGAGCGAGATCGACCTCGGGCGCGGGGACGTCGAGACCCGCGTGCGCCGGGTGCAGTTCCTCCTGCCGCCGCGCGCATGGTGGGTGGGAATGCGGTACGACGAGCTGCTGCGCGGCAGGGACGATTTTCGCTCCGCGCCGACGACGCAGGCACCGCTCTCTTTCGGCGCCTACGACGGTCGCGGCCGCTCGCTGGTTTTCGGCTTCGAACGCGAGGGCGGCGAGAGAGTGCGTGTCTTCGTCGCCGACGCCTTCGACAACGCGCACGGCAGCTACGAGAGTTTGGACGAAACCACCGGCTCGAGTCGTGTGCTCGGATCGGTGCGCTGGGCAAAGCCGCTCGGGGAGTGGGATTTGGTGCTCGACTTGAGCCAGCAAGCCTGGGAGCGCGTGCGTGGCTTCGCCTCCGGCACGCAGAACATCACCGAGACGCAGGGCCGTTTCGGCGTCGATCTGGTGCACGACGCGAGCGCGGGCCTGCGTGGTGCGCTGCGCCTGCGCGCCGCCGATGTCGAGGGCGAGCGCATCGGCACCCCCGACACCACGGGCGCGCGCTACCAACGTTACGATGCCGAGGTCCACCTGGGCACGAGCGGTCCGATCGGCTGGAACGTCTGGGCGGGCATGCATCGCCGCAATGATCTCCGCGATGAGTGGAGCGCGCGGGCCCAGCTCGAATGGCGGCGTGCGGCGTGGTCGGCCGCATTGCAAGGCGGGCGCGGGGTGAGCTTCGCCGGCTGGGGCGAGACGCGAACGGCGGGCGACGACGGCGTGCGCGCCGGGACGTACGCGAATGCGGCGTTGCGGCGCAAGGGCGAAATGTCGAGCTTCGCTCTGGCGGCGACGGCGAAACACTTCGAAGCACTCGGAGACGCCACCGCCTTGCTGTTCCCCGAGCTCGGCCGGGGTCCGGAAGAGGTGGCGGCGTTGTTCACCGACGCCGGACTGCACGTGCTGGGCGGTGCATGGCCGTGGCGCGTGGACGCGCGCGTTTCCTGGTTGCCGGAAGTGCGCGGGGATCGCGGCGGGCTGCCCGACGTGCAGGTCGAAATGAACACCAGCCTGAGCGCGGCAAAGCTGTTTCAGAGCGATCTGCAAGTGACGTTGCGCGCGCGCGGGCGCTACGAAACGGAGCGTGTGTTCACCGGCGCGGTCGCGCTCGCTTCCTATGCCGCTTTGGACCTGCGGCTCGATTTCCGTGTGCTCGAGCGCATGCTGATCTACTGGGACGTACAGAACGCGGCCGACACGGTGTACGAAATCCACCCGGGGGTGGAAGTGCCGGGCCGAGCGTCTCTCGTCGGTGTGCGTGTCGATCTGCTCGACTGACTCCGCCCTTCGATCCTCCCAGAATCGGCCGTTCCATGTCGCCCCGCCAGCGCGGTGCAGCCTGGTTCATGCTCCTGCTCTTGTGCGGGCATGGGCTCGATCGCTTGGATCTCGGCTTCGAAGCCCCGGCGGGCCCCACGCAACCTCTGCCGCGCGCCACGCCGGCGGATTCGACCGCTCGGCCCGCCGCGCCGGGGAATGCGGTCGCGCTGCCACCCCCCGAGGTCACGGCACCGATCGCGATCAACCGCGCCAGCGCCCGCGAGCTGCAAGCGCTGCCGCGTGTCGGCCCGGTGCTGGCCGCGCGCATCGTCGCCTATCGTGACGCGCACGGACCCTTCCATGGCGCTCGTGATCTGGAAGGCGTTCCCGGCATCGGTCCGCGCACGGCCGCCCGCTTGGCATCACTCCTGCGTTTCGACTGATGGTCTCCAGTGCGTCGAAGTGGTGCGTGCGGTGCCGTGAGGCCGCGTCGCATCGCGTCGTGCCGAAGGCGGCAGACGCTGCCGGCCCGGCAACGTCGGCTGGGCCTCGGCCCCGCGCTGCCATTTGCACGCTGCGACCGCCGGGGGCCTCTCGGACGTGCGGCACGTCCACGGAAGCTGGCGTGACGCAATCACATGCGCGGCATGGCGCGGGCATGTGGATTGCAGTGCGCCGACGGCGAAACTGCAACACCGGTCCCTTCCAGATTTCCGTGCGGGGAGACGCATGCACGCCGACGCGAAGATCGCGACTCAGCTCCTCGAGTCTTCCCGCCTGACCCGTGAGCAGCTCTCGGACGCGGAGAAGGTCGCGAGCCGCGACAAGACCTCGCTCGGCTCCGCACTCATCCGCATGGGGGTGCTCGGCGAGGCCGAGTACGAGCAGATGTTGTCGCGCCAGTACGGCGTGCCGTCGGTGCGTTTGGACGACGTCAAGATCCCGCCCGACGTCATTTCCTTGGTCCCGTCCGAAGTGGCCGGCAAGTTCCAGGTGATTCCGATCGCGCGCATCGGTCGCCAGCTGACCTTGGCGATGGCGAACCCGCAGAACATCTTCATCATCGACGACGTCAAGTTCATCACCGGCCTCGACGTCAAGGCGGTGGTCTGCGCCGAAGCGGCGATCAAGAAGGCCATCGATCGCTACTACGACCAAGCCGACTCGCTGGCCTCGGTGATGAAGGAGATGGACGGCGACATCGAGGTTCTCGAAGAAGAGAAGGACCAGGATTTGGGGCTGGCCGCGGCGATGGACGAGAACGCGCCGGTGGTCAAGCTGGTCAATTCACTGCTCTCGGAAGCCCTGCGGCGCGGCGCCTCCGATATCCACGTCGAACCCTACGAGCACAGGATGCGCGTGCGTTACCGCGTCGACGGCGCGCTGCACGACATCATGTCGCCGCCGGCCCGGATGCGGTCGGCCGTCGTCTCGCGCCTGAAGATCATGTCGGAGCTCGACATCGCCGAGCGACGTGTGCCGCAAGACGGACGCATCAAGATCAAGATCAAGGGCAAGAAAGTGGACGTGCGACTTTCCACCGTTCCCACGATCTACGGCGAAAAAGTCGTGATGCGAATTCTCGACGCGACGAACCTGCAGCTCGACCTCAAGAAGCTGGGCTTCGACCCGTTGGGGCTGCAGAACCTGCTGCGCGCCATCGCCCTGCCGTACGGCATGGTGTTGGTCACCGGCCCGACCGGCAGCGGCAAGACCACGACGCTGTACTCGGCACTGTCGCGGCTCAATACCGACGACACCAACATCATGACGGCCGAGGACCCGGTCGAGTACAACATCGAGGGCATCAACCAGGTGCAGGTCAACGAGGAAATCGGTCTCACGTTCGCCACCGCGCTCAAGGCCTTCCTGCGCCAGGACCCGAACATCATCATGGTCGGCGAAGTCCGCGATCTGGACACGGCCTCGATCGCGGTGAAAGCGGCGCTCACCGGCCACTTGGTGCTGTCCACCGTGCATACCAACGACAGCGCCAGCACCATCAATCGCCTGGTGGACATGGGCATCGAGCCATTCCTCGTCGCCAGCTCGCTCAACATCATCTTGGCGCAGCGCCTGGCACGCCGCATCTGCTCGCGCTGCAAGGCCGAGGTCGGCGTGGCGTCGGAAGAAGTGATGCGCGAGCTCGGCTGGGACCCCAAGCGCGGCAGCTTCAAGATGTGGAAGGGCAAGGGTTGCAACGATTGCAACATGACGGGCTACGCCGGACGGCTGGGCCTGTACGAAGTGCTGAACTGCTCGTCGGTCATGCGCGAGTTGATCCTGGAGCGCGCATCGTCGCCCGAGATCAAGCGCAAGGCGATGCAGGAAGGCATGGTGACCTTGCGCCAGCACGGCATCAGCAAGATCCAGGACGGGATCACCACCGTCGAGGAAGTCCTCAAGGAGACCGCGCGCGACGAGGTCGAAGCGTGAGCACGAACGCGAAGGGAAACCCGTGATCAACCTCCGAGAGTTGCTCGAAAAGATGATCCAGATGAAGGCGAGCGACCTGCACCTCACGGCCGGGTTGCCGCCACAGTTTCGCGTCGATGGCTCACTCGTGAGCAACTCCGAATACGCGGTGCTGACACCGGAAGAGTGCACGCGCCTGGCCTACAGCGTGCTCAACGAGGAACACAAGCGCCGATTCGAGAACGACCGCGAGCTCGACCTGTCGTTCGGGATCGCCGGACTGTCGCGGTTCCGCTGCAACGTCTTCCTGCAGCGCGGCGTCGTCACCATGGCGGTGCGACAGATCCCGTACCAGATCCTGAACTGGAAGCAGATCGGGGTGCCGCAGGTCCTGGCCGACATGGTCATGCGTCCGAAGGGCATGGTTCTGGTCACCGGGCCGACCGGCAGCGGCAAGTCGACGACGCTGGCCAGTCTCATCGACCGCATCAACAACGAGCGCCGCTGCCACATCGTCACCATCGAAGACCCCATCGAGTACGTACACGAGCACAAGCGCTGCATCGTCAACCAGCGCGAGGTGCGGGCCGACACCCACAGCTTCCAGGCGGCGCTCAAGCACGTGCTGCGGCAGGATCCCGACGTCATCCTGGTGGGGGAAATGCGCGACCGCGAGACCATGGCCGCGGCGCTCACGATCGCCGAAACCGGCCACTTGTGCCTGGCGACGTTGCACACCAACAGCACATTCGAGTCCGTCAACCGCATCGTCGACTCGTTTCCGTCCGAGCAGCAGCCGCAGGTGCGGGCGCAGCTCGCCTTCGTGCTCGAAGGAGTCATCACCCAGCAGCTGGTGCCGCGCGCCTCGGGCAAGGGGCGCGTCCTGGTGGCCGAGGTCATGATCTGCACGCCCGCGATCCGCGCCGTGGTGCGCGAAGGCAAGATTCATCAGATCTACGGGCTCATGCAAGCCGGGGCGAAATACGGCATGCAGACCATGAATCAGGCGCTGCACAACGCCGTGATCAGCCGCTTGATCACCGCCAACGAGGCGATGTCGTGCAGCCCGGAGCAGTTGGAACTCGAGCGCATGCTGACCGCGACGACAGGAATGCCCGTCGGCGCCAAGTGATCCAAGACCGAGGAGAGCGCGATGTCGACGACTTTCATCTGGAAGGGTCGCACGCCGGCAGGCGAGATCCTGAGCGGCGAGCTGGCCGCCGAGAGCAAACAGGAGCTCATCAATCAGCTGCGCCGGCGGCGCATCCTGATCACGTCGGTGGCGCCGAAGTCGGCGGGAAACAAGGAACTCCACCTGCGCAAGCCGCACATCACCACCAAGGAGCTCAGCGTCTTCACCCGCCAGTTCGCGACGATGATCAACGCCGGCCTGCCGCTGGTGCAGTGTCTCAGCATTCTGGCGCAGCAAGCCGACAACGCCTTCTTCAAGAAAAAGATCCAGGACGTGATGAGCGACGTCGAGACCGGCATGACCTTGGCGGAAGCCCTGGCCAAGCATCCCAACGCCTTCTCGCGCCTGTACGTCAACATGGTCGAGGCCGGCGAGTCGGGCGGCGTGCTCGACAACATCTTCCAGCGCCTGGCGGTGTATCTGGAGAAGGCCGAGGCCCTCAAGCGCAAGGTCAAGGGTGCCATGACCTATCCGGCCATCGTGCTCTTCGTCGCCGTCGGCGCCACGACCTTCATGTTGCTGTTCATCATTCCCACCTTCGCCAAGATGTTCTCCGATTTCGGCGGCGAGCTGCCGTTGCCGACGAAGATCGTGCTGCAGCTTTCGGGCATCCTGCGCAACTGGTGGTGGCTGATGGCGGGAAGCGTCGTCGGCAGCGTGATCGCGCTCAAGTCCTACTACAAGCAGGAGAAGGGGCGGCGCAACCTCGACCGGCTCATGTTGCGCTCGCCGGTGCTCGGAAACGTCATTCGCAAGGCGTCGGTGGCGCGTTTCACCCGCACGCTCGGAACGCTCATCAGCTCCGGCGTGCCCATTCTCGAGGGCCTCGACATCACGGCCCGCACGGCGGGGAATGCCGTGGTCGAAGACGCGATCCTGAAGACACGCGCCAGCATCAGCGAGGGCAACACCATCTCGGAGCCGCTCAAGTCCTGCGAGGTGTTTCCCCCCATGGTGACGCAGATGGTGGCGGTCGGCGAGGAAACGGGTGCGCTGGACGAGATGCTGAGCAAGATCGCCGATTTCTACGATGACGAAGTCGATGCCGCCGTCGAAGCGATGACCGCGGTGATCGAGCCGGCGATGATCATCGTCATGGGCGTGCTGGTCGGCGGCATGCTGGTGGCGATGTACTTGCCGATGTTCAAGCTGGTGACGGTGATCTCGGGTTCCTGAACCTTGGAGTGTTGCGGGTGGTGTGGTTGGGTGGTGCGACGGTGTTGGCGTGCGGGGCGGCGGTCCTCGCCGCCTTGCAAGGCCACGCGCTGGCGGCGGCGCTGCTGTCCTGCGTCGGCCTGTGCGGCGCGGCGCTGGTGATCATCCGCTGCGAGGCCGCGCGGCGCGCGCTGGAGCGACACCAGAACGACACCGAGTCGGTGCTGCGCTGTCTGGCCAGCGGGCTCATCACTGTCGACCTGCAGGAGCGGATCGTTCGCTGCAACCCGGCGGCGGAGCGCATCCTCGGCCTGGGACAGCAGGAGCGCGGCGAGCGCACCCTCGGCCAGTTGTTCGCCGAACGTGCGCCACTGCTGTACGAACGCCTGCGGCGCTCGTTGCTCGACGGCTCGGAAATCCACCGCTACGAGTTCCAGCTGACGCAGCCCGAAGGTCCGCCGTGTCCGATCGGCTTGTCGACCTCGGCGCTGCATGCGCCGGACGGCGAGCGCAGCGGACTGCTGGCCACTTTCCAGGATCTGTCGGAGGTGCGGCGGATGCAGGAACGCGTGCGGCGCGCCGATCGGTTGGCCGCCGTCGGCCAGCTGGCGGCGAGCATCGCGCACGAGGTGCGCAACCCGCTGGCCGCCATCGCGAACAGTGTGGACATGCTGCGCGACGAGCTGCCGGTCCAGGGCGAGCAGCGCCAGCTCATGGATCTGGTGGTGAAGGAGAGCGAGCGCCTCAACCGCATCCTCGACGACTTCCTCGAGTACGCCAGCTCGCGCCCGCTGGACGCGCAGGTGGTGCCTGCGGCCACGGCTCTCGAGGACGTGGTGACCTTGCTGCGCCATCATCCGGACATCGACGACGCCATCCAGATCGATCTGCTGGACCGCACCGACGGCGCAGCTCTTTTGTGCATCGATGCCGAGCAGATGAAGCAGGTCTACGTCAACCTGGCGCTCAACGCTTTCGAGGCCATGCAGCATCGCGGCACGCTCACCATCCTCGTCGAGCCCGGCAACGGCGATCCCGAGCATGCCGAGGCCTCGACCGTGGTGCTGCGCTTCCGCGACACCGGGCCCGGCATCGACCCGGAGCAGGAGGCGTTCATCTTCGAGCCGTTCCATACCACCAAGCCCGAAGGCACCGGTCTGGGATTGTCGATCGCCGCCAAGATCGTCGAGAGCCATGGGGGGCGGCTCGAAGGCCAGAACCGCCAGGGCGGCGGCGCCGAATTCACCATTCACTTGCCCGCGGTGACGGGAACGAGCGCCCCGGCGCGCGCCACTCCCGAGACGATCCGCACCCGCGAGCGGGCACACACGGCCATCGAGTCCGAGTCACAAGGCTGGCACACGGTCACGGAGGAGAGCGGGCATGTCCGGTGAGAAGATTCTGATCGTCGACGACGAGCAGAGCATGTGTCAGTACCTGACGATCATGCTGCAAAAAGAAGGTTACGATGTCACCGGCGTCCAGCGGGGCGTCGACGCCTTGCGCGAGGCCAAGGCGCGCAAGTTCGATCTGGTGATCACCGACTTCAAGATGCGGGAGATGGACGGCATCCAGGTGCTCTCCGGCCTCAAAGCCATCGACCCCGAGCTGCCGGTGATCATCATGACCGCGTACGCATCGCAGAAGAGCGCCATCGACGCCGTCAACAAGGGCGCGTTCCACTACCTGATCAAACACGCCAAGAACGACGAGATCAAGATGGTGGTGTGCAATGCGCTCGAGATGCGGCGCATGCGCCGCGACATGGCCGCCGCGCCCGCCCGCACGACCGGACGCAAGGAGATCATGAGCGACTCGCGCATGATCATCGGCAAGGGGCCGGCGATGCAGCGCGTCTTCAGCCTGGTCGAGAAAGTGGCGGTGACCGACAGCACGATCCTCATCCACGGCGAATCTGGCACCGGCAAGGAGCTGATCGCGCGCGCCATCCATTTCCGCTCGACGCGCGCGCACGGGCCGTTCGTCAGCATCAACTGCGGTGCGTTGCCCGAGAGCCTGCTGGAGTCGGAGCTCTTCGGCCACGTCAAGGGCAGCTTCACCGGCGCCATCAAGGACAAGGAAGGCCTGTTCAAGGTCGCCACCGGCGGCACGTTCCTGCTCGACGAGATCGGCGAGACCACGCCCGCGATCCAGGTGAAGCTGCTGCGGGTGCTGCAGGAGAAGGAGATCATCCCGGTCGGCGGCACCAGCCCACTCAAGATCGACGTGCGCGTCATCGCCGCCACCAACCGTGATCTGGAATCCGAGGTGGAGCACGGGCGCTTCCGCCCCGATCTCTACTACCGGCTCAACGTCATCCCGGTGACGTTGCCGACGTTGCGCGACCGGCGCGAGGACATTCCGTTGCTGGTCTACCATTTCTTGCGCAAGAGCCGGCCGAACCACACCGATGTCACACAGATCATCACCAAGGAAGCGCTGCAGGTGCTGGTGGACTACGACTGGCCGGGCAACGTGCGCGAGCTGGAGAACATCATCGAGCGCTCGGTGATTCTCCAGGCAGGGGAGATCCTGCAGCTCGACGACTTGCCGGAGGTCGTGCGCGCCAACCGCCGCGCCGGCGGCTCGCGCAAGCTCTTCGAAGGCACGAACGTGACCCTGGAAGAGCTCGAGCGCGAGTACCTGGTCACGGTGCTCAACGAAACCGGCTGGCAGAAGAAGAAGGCCAGCTCCATTCTCGGCATCAACGCGTCGACGCTCTACCGCAAGATCCAGCGCTACGGCCTGGACAAGGAGAACGCGCGCGGCGACAAGGAAATGGAGCTCGACGAGTGAGGAGCGGCATTGCTTTCGCAAGGCAACCTGCGACGGCTTGGTCCGGAGAATCGCCATCGTCGGGGGAACGAAGGGTCTCGACGCGATGCGTCTGGATCGTGCGGCCCCCTGGCATGGGCCATGCTGACGTGGGCGGCAGGCGAGGGCCGCTCCGGTTCCAGTCTGCGGCGGCGACGTACCGACATGGAGTTCGGTCGTCCTCGCGGTCGTGGTCTGGGTTTTCGCGGGGAAATCTTTTCCCCGCGCGGTAGCGGGAATCTAAATCCGCGTTCTCCTGGAGGAATCTCGACATGCGTTCCAACAAGGGTTTCACCCTCATCGAACTCATGATCGTCGTCGTGATCATCGGGATCTTGGCGGCAATCGCAATTCCGAACTTCATTTCGATGCAGGCGCGCGCCAAGGAAGCGAGTGTCAAGTCGAACGCGCACACGGTGCAGCTGGCCGCGGAAGACTTCGCGGTGCAGAACAACGGTGTGTACGCGACGGACGACACGACGGCGCTCCCGAGCGGCGACACCATCGATCTGTTGCTGCCCGATCCGGATGGCGACGGCACCCCGAACCTGGTGAACCCGTTCGACTCGGCGGACAACTCCGTGCTGTGGACGGGCGCTGCCTCCCTCGACGGCGAGGTCGGCTACGACAGCTCGGCCGATCCGGGCGTGCAGTACACGATCGACGGCATGGGCCGCGCCGGCACTGTCGTCATCACCCTGTCCAACGGAATCTAATCCGGAACGCATCGTACGCGGTGCATGTGGGGCGGGGCGGAAACGCTCCGCCCCACGTTTGGTTTCTCGTGACCCGATTCGCAAAGGAACCACCTTGCGTCAACGCTCCGGCTTCACGCTCGTCGAACTGATGTTCGTGGTCGTGATTCTCTCCATCCTCGTCGGCATCGCTTTCCCGGCGTTTCGGCGCATGCGCGAGCGGGCCAAGGAAGCTCGGGTCAAGACCAACGCCCACACCGTGCAGCTGGCGGCGGAAGATTTCGCGGTACAGAACCACGGCGTCTACGCCACGGACGACAGCGACACCTTGCCGAGCGGCGACACCGTCGCCAGTCTCGTCACGCCGTCGGTCGAGAACCCCTTCGACAACACCGACGCCACCCCCGTCGTCTGGACCGGTCGTTCGGATGCGGAGGGCCGCATCGGCTACGACACCTCGCTCGAGCCCGGGGTCAGCTACCTGATCGACGGCCAGGGTGAAGGCGGCACGGTTCTGTTCACCCTCTCCAACGGCCACTAGGCCTCGCGGGCCAGCGGCACGCTTCACGCGCTCTTGGTGTCAGGGCACGGCCTTTGCGTTCTCGCCCTGCCTTATGGTGCTTCGGCTACAGAACATCCAGAAGTCCTTCACCTCGGGCTTCCTCATGCGGCGCCGGCAGGTGCTGCATGGCTTGGATCTGAGCATCGAGGCCGGTGAAGCCTACGCTCTCCTCGGCGCCAACGGCGCCGGGAAATCGACGACCTTGCGCATCCTGTTGGGACTCGCGCGACCGGACAGCGGCAGCGGCAGCTTGCTCGGCAAGCCGCTCGGCGACTGTGCCGCGCGCCGGCGTCTGGGCTACCTGCCTGAAAATCCCACCTTCCACGAACAGCTCACGGCGCGCGAGTTCCTGCGCTACGGCGCCGGCCTGCTCGGACTCGGCGGTCCCGAGCTCGCAGCACGCATCGACGAGTTGCTCGAGCGCGTCGAGCTGGCGAGCGCGAGCCAGACACGGCTGCGCAAGCTGTCGAAGGGTATGGTGCAGCGCCTGGGTCTGGCGCAAGCACTGCTCGGCGATCCGGAGCTCCTCGTGCTCGACGAGCCGATGTCGGGTCTCGATCCCCCCGGGCGCAAGCTGGTGCGCGATCTCATCCTCGAACAGCGCCAGCAGGGCAAGACGGTGCTGTTCTCGACCCATATCTTGAGCGATGTCGAAGTGGTGTGCACACGCGCGGGAATCTTGCGCGACGGGTGTGTCGCCACCGAGCTTTGTCTCGACGACCTGACACGCCTGCGGGCGGAGAGCGTCGAGCTCACGGTCTCCGCCCTCGACGAGCGCGACGAGCGCCGGCTGGCATTGCTGGCGCAGTCGACGCTGCGCGCCGGGCGCATCGTCCACTTCACCGTCGCGCCGAGCGAAGCGCAGGAGTTGCTGCAAGCAGCGCTCGACGCCGGCGGCCGTCTCGAATCGATGCAGCCGCGTCGCGCCTCCTTGGAGGACATCTATCTCGAGGTGGCACGCCTGAGGAGCCCGGCGGCGGCGGCGAAGCGACGCGATTCGGTGCCGGCAGGAGGCGATCGCTGATGCTGCAACGGGTGTGGACGATCGCGCGCTGGACCATGGTGGAGCTATTGCGCGAGCGGGTCCTGTACGTGGTATTGCTCTTCGCCGCCGTTCTCGTCGGCGGTTCGACCGTGCTCACGCCGCTCACGCCGGGTGCGCAGAAAAAAGTGGTGGTGGATCTCGGGCTCGCGGCCATCGACGCGCTCGGCATCCTGGTCATCCTGCTTTCGGGCACCTCGATCGTGCGGCGCGACATGGATCGCCGCAGCCTCGACGTGCTGCTCACCAAGCCCCTCACCCGGCTGGAGTACTTGGGCGGAAAATGGCTCGGCCTGGTGGCCACGCTCCTGGTGCTCACCGTGGCCATGAGCGTGATCCTGATCACGAGCCTCGAAGCCTGTGGCTTCGGGTGGCAAGCGCGCTACCTGCCGGCGATCCTCGGCTCCGGCCTCGGAATGCTGGTCATGGCCAGCATCGCAGTGCTGTTCTCGACCTTCACCTCGCCGATGCTGGGGGCCTTGTTCACTTTGGCGCTGTTCGTCGGTGGCAGCCTGAGCGAAGGCATGCTGCGCACGGTGGGCGCTGCCGGCGGCAATCCGCTGCTCGAATCCCTGAGCCTGGCGATCCCCAACATGGGGTTGTTCAACCTGCGCGGTGACGCCGTGCACGGGACCGGCGTCGTGCCGGGCCAATTCCTCGTCGCATCGTGCTACGCCGTTCTGTACGTCGCGACTGCGCTCACACTCGCAGCGACCGTCTTTCGCCGGCGGGATTTCCGATGACGCGACACGTCTCCTTGTTCGTGCTGCCGATCCTGCTGGTGGCAACCGCGGTGGCGGGCCGTGCTGGGCAGGCGCAAGTGCGTGCGCGGCCCAAGCGCGCGGTGGCGGCGCTGCCCGGAATTCCGTTCCTCGAGTTCACCGCACTCGGATATCGCGAGGCGGCAGCGGATCTCGCCTGGATGCAAGCGGTGCAGTACTACGGCCAGCACCGTCAGGGCGGCAACGACCTGTCGGAGTTCGGCCATTTCCTGGAGGCGGTGAACACGCTCGATCCGCGCTACGAGCACGCCTACGTCCTGGGTGCCGTCGTGCTCGCGACCGATGGTGGCGATCTCGACGCCGCGCTGGAGGTGCTGCGGCGTGGTGCACGCGCCAACCCCGAATCGGGGACCTGCGCCTTCGAGATGGGATTTCTGAGCTACGTCATCGGCAACGACGCCGACAAGGCGATGCGATACTTCGCGCTGGCGGAGCAGGACGCAGAGCAGCAGGAGCGGGCCCATCGCTTCCGGGCCTTCCTGTCGCGGCGGCTCGGGCGTTTGGAAACCGCCTACCTGTTGTGGCAAGACCTGTACAAGAGTACCGAGAGCCCATCGTTGCGCATCGTAGCGCAGGAAAGCATGCGCCGCATCGAGGACGAGCTGCGCCAACGCGGACAGGTCGTGCCATGAACCTGGTGCAGGCGCTGGCTGTCCTGTTCGGCCTCCTGTTCGGCAGCTTTCTCAACGTTCTGATCCATCGCCTGCCGCGCGACGAATCCCCTTGGCACGGCCGATCGCACTGTCCGCACTGCCGGCGCACGGTGCGCTGGTTCGAGAACCTGCCGGTGCTGTCGTTCTTGGGCCTACGCGGCCGCTGCGCCGGCTGCCACGAGCGCATCTCCTGGCGCTACCCGCTGGTGGAGACTGCCTCGGCACTATTGGCCTGGTTCTGCGCCTGGCATTTCGGCACGCTGGGTGAGATCGCGGCCTACTACTTCTTCCTGGCAACGCTCCTCGCCATCGCCTGCATCGACTGGCAGCACATGATCATTCCGGACGAGCTGTCGCTCGGCGCCTTGGTTTTGGGATTGGTGCTCGCTGCCACGGTCATGCCTCTCGGCATCCTGCAAGCGCTGCTCGGTGTCGCAGCGGGCGCTGGGTTCATCTGGGGGGTGGCGCTGCTCTACAAGCTCACCCGCGGCGCGGAAGGCATGGGATTCGGCGACGTCAAGTTGGCAGGCATGATCGGCGCCTTCCTCGGACCGTTCCATGTCCTGTTCGTCATCTTCTTGGCGGCATTGCTCGGCTCCGTGTATGGAGGCGTTCTCATCGCGCGCGGCGGCACGCGCAAGAGCATGCTCGCCTTCGGCACCTTCCTCGCCATGAGCGCGGCGCTGTCGCTCTTGGTGGGCGACGAACTCGCCGTCTGGTATCTGGCTCTCGGTCGTCGCCCGTAGTCCGCACAAGCCCGCATCGCCAAGGTCGAACTTCCGCCCGCACGGATGCGGCAGGGCGGCCAACGAGGGTCCGCTGCTGCGCGTGCGCCGGGGCGCGACGAGGCGTGTGGAAGGTGGTGCGACACCACGCGAGGAACGCTGCAACCCGCTGTCACCCTGGCACAACGCTTGCGGTAGCGTGCGGCAACGAATCCGAACTTCCGGCATCCGGTAGCGGGCCCTGGCCCGAACGAGTCGGAAGCGGAAAATTGCACGATGCACGGGGTGTCGCTGCAATGCGGCGACGTGCGGAGGCCAGCATGCGTTTCTCTCTAGCCCGCGCTTCTAAGAGCACGATCGGTCTCGACATCGGCTCGAGCCTGGTGAAGGTCGTGGAAATCGACCACAGCCGGTCGCAACCGGTGGTGTGCAAGCTCGGCGTCGTGCCGCTGCCCCCCGAAGCGATCGTCGATGGCGAGGTCATGGACCGCTTGCTCGTCGTCGACGCGATTCGCGAATGCGCGGCGCAAGCAGGCCTCCGCGGCGGCGAGGTGGTCACGGCCGTGAGCGGGCGTGCACTCATCGTCAAGAAAGTCCTCATGGACAAAATGGACAAGGCCGACGCGCGCGAGGCAATCTTCTGGGAAGCCGAACAGCACGTGCCATTCGACATCGAAGACGTCAGCCTAGACTTCCAGATTCTCGAGGAAGTCACGGCGGGCAACCAGATGCAGGTGCTGCTGGTGGCGGCGAAAAAAGAGCTCATTCACCAGCATGCCGATCTCGTGCGCGAAGCCGGGCTCGAGCCCCGCATCATCGACCTCGACGCCTTCGCAGTGCAGAACTGCTACGAGGCCAACTATCAGCCCGGGGCGAACAAGGTCGTCGGCCTGCTCAACATCGGCGCCGAGGTCACCAACGTCAACATCGTGCAGGGCGGCACACCGCAATTCACCCGCGACCTCTCGGTGGGGCGGTCGCGCTTCATCGAGGAAGCACAACGCGAGTTCAACATCGGCCGTGAGGAGGCCTCGCGCTTGCTCACCGCCAAGAACCCAGACGGCGTGTCCGCCGAAGCCATGCGCAACGTCGTGGCGCGGGCGGCGGAAGAGCTCTCGGGCGGTCTCGAACGCTCGTTCGCCTATCTCAAGAGCGCCGACGGCGGCGCGCAACTCGACAGCGTGATGCTGTCGGGCGGCGGCTCGCAGATGCCGCTGCTCCGCGCGCATCTCGCCGAGCGCCACAAAGTACCCGTGGACGTCCTCGACCCGCTCCGCAGCGTGACCTACGCGCCGGAGCTGTTCTCCGATCAGCCCGTGGAAGAGCTGGGACCGCTCTTGGCCGTGGGTGTCGGACTGGCCCTGCGCAGGGTGGAGTAGCGCCGTGATTCGAATCAATCTGCTTCCACGCGAAGAACGACCCCGGCGGCACACGCTGCCGACGATTCGCATCCCGGCTCTGGGCAGCGTCGCGCCCTTCGCCGCGCTCGCCGTGCTCGGCCTCGGCGTGGTCACGGTGGCGACGGTGCAGAGCCGGCAGATGGCCCGGCTGCAGCACGACGTCGAGGAAGCGCGCGCCGAAACCGAACGTTACAAGCCGCAGCTGGAGAAGATCCGCGACATCACCCAGAAGCGCGAGGAAGTGCGCACGCGCTTGGACATCATCGCGCGGCTCGATCGCGACCGCTACTACCGCGTGCAGCTGCTCGACGAGATGAGCCGGGCGCTGCCGGAAAACATGTGGCTCTCCGAGCTCAACGAGATCAACGAACGCCGCTTCAAGGTCAATGGCGTCACCTTCTCCAATTTCATCGTGGCGCGCTTCATGGAGAGCCTCGAGGACACCGAGCACTGGCACGAGGTCGACCTCGACGTGACCCAGAAGGGCGACATGGACGAGCTCGAGGTCGTGAAGTTCACGCTGTTCTCAGGCGCCCAGCCCTCGAGCACGCCGTCGCTGGACGCGCCCGTGTCCGAGGCGCAAGTGTCGAGCGCGCAACCTTAACGCGGGCGGAGGAACGATGTCGCTTCGGGATCCACGCACTCAGAGAATCGTCATCAGCGCGGCAGTCGGCGTCGCCGTCGTGTGGGGATTCTTCGTCGCGGACTTCCTGCCGTTCGGGTACCAGCGGCGAGCGCACGAGATCGGACGCTTGCGCACCGACTACGAGACCGTGGCCGCCGAGCTGGAAAAGGCGCGGCGAACCGTCGCCAGCCTGCCGCAGCTCGAGCGCGAGCATGCCGAATTGCAGCGGCGCTGGACCGAAGCGCAGCAGCTGCTGCCGACCGACAAGGAAATGGCGCGCTTGCTGATGCAGATCACGCAGGCGGGCGAGGAAACCGGCGTCGAGTTCGAGCTGTTCAAGCCCGGCGCGCCGCGGCCGCAGGAGTTCTTCAACGAGAACCCGGTCGAGGTGCAGGTCGCCTGTGGGTACCACCAGCTCGGCGTGTTCCTGTCGCGCGTCGCCAATCTGTCGCGTCTGGTCAACGTCTCGCAGCTCAATCTCAAGGGGCACGACCCCAATAAGCGCGAGAAGCTCAAGGAGTCCGGCCGCGAAGACGAAACGATCACCGCCAACTTCCTGGCGACGGCGTACTCGCTGCGCGACGTGACGCAAGAGCCGGCAGCGGTGGCGCCGGCGGAGCAGAGCGGGCGGCAATTGAAAGCGGCGGCCAAGGGCAGCCCGAATTCAGCGCGCAAAGGCCGCGCCACCAAGGGCGTCGGGCCGGCGAAGCAAGCGGCCGCGTCGGCGGGGGGGAAGCATCCATGAAGACTCGCATCGTCGGCATGACCTGCGCCCTGATGCTGGGGTGGAACGTCGCTGCGGCGCCGGAAGATCCGCCGCAGAAGGAGAAGGCTGCGCCGAGCGCAGCGCCCATGGTCGAGTTGTCGGGTGTCGAAGACACAGCGCCCGCGGCGAACCTGCGCGAGAAGCAGTTCTTCTACGGTTCGTTCGGCATGCGCGACCCGTTCCGCTCGCTGGTCGGCGGCGACTTCGAGCCGGAAGAGCAAAGGCTCGTCGATCTGCACACGGTGCAGCTGGTGGGCATGCTGTGGGCGGACGAGGAATACATTGGCATCGTCCAGGATGCCCAAGGATTCGGTTACGCACTGCGCTCCGGGGATCCGGTGCGCAATGGCGTCGTGGTCTCGGTCACCCGGCGCGAGCTTGTTGGCAGGCTCAATGTGTTCGGCATGGTGGATCGAGTGAACCTTCGTTTACAGCGACTACGTGACGAGGAGTGAAGAACATGATGACGCGTGAGCACGCAATGCGGATCGGGCTCGCGGCCGCCCTGTCGCTGCTGGTGACCACGGCCGCGTCCGCTCAAAGCCTCAAGGAGGTCGAGGTCCGCGGCGTGGGGGATGGGACCCGGATCGTCCTGGATCTGGACGGAGAGGTGTCTCACAAGTCCTTCACTCTGTCGAACCCGGACCGTATCGTTCTGGATCTGGTGGGGGCCGACAACGCCGTGCGCGTCACCTCGCGCACCGTCCCGGCCGGACCGGTGACGAACGTGCGCATCTCGCAGTATGCGCGCGACCCGCAGCCGGTGACCCGCATTGTCGCCGACCTGCGCCAAGCCTCGTCGTTCGAGGTCTCGCGCGTCGGCACCAAGCTGGTGCTGGCGGTGTCGCCACAGAGCGTGCCGGCAGCACAAGTCGCCGTCGCCCCGAAGGCGGCGTCGACGCCGGAAGCGAGCACGGAACCTCAGGCCATCATCGAAGTGCAGCCGCCCGCGGCAGCGAGCGTGACCGAGGATGCTGCCCCCCGTGCGCCCGCGAGCGTGCAGGAATCGCCTGCTGCCACGAGGACTGAGCCCGCGGCTGCGCCCACGACCGAAACGAACGCGCCAGCCGAGAGCGCGGCAGGGGCCGCGGTGGCGGAAGCGCCGGCGGCACCGGTGATGACGCCGCGTCTGGCGGCTGCGTACCGGCGCAGCGGGCACGCGCCCGAGGACATGCAGGTTCCGGCACCGCAGACGCCGCAGCAACCCATCACCGTGCAGGAGAGCAACGGCAAGCGCATCAACCTGGATCTGCAGGGCGCGGACATCCGCACGGTGCTGCGCACGCTGTCGGACTACGCCGGCAAGAACATCATCGCCGGCAAGGACGTCGACGGCGAGGTCAACGCACGCATCAAGGATGCGCCGTGGGAAGACGCGCTCGCCGCCATCCTCAAGGCACATGGCTATGCCTACGTCGAGGAGAATGGCATCATCCGCGTCGGCGAGATGGCCAAGATCCGCAACGAGGAGCTGGAGGAAGTCGCAGCGGCCCGCAAGCGCGAGGATCTCCTGCCCATCGTCACCGAGGTCGTGCGGCTGGAGTTCGCCAACGCCAGCGAGCTCAAGACGTCGCTGGCCGAGATGCTGACCAACCGCGGCCGGCTGCAAGTGGATTCACGCACCAACGCTCTCATCGTCAGCGACATTCGTCTCAATGTCGAGAAGATCGGTTCGATGGCGCGCGAGCTCGACGGTCGCACCCAGCAGGTGGAGATCGTGTCCAAGCTGGTGGACGTGTCGGCCGATGACACCAAGAACCTCGGCATCGAGTGGAACATCACCAACTTGAGCGTGGGCGACGTCACCGGGAGCGCCGGGGTCAGCGCGCTCACGCCCGGCGCAGTCGGCGCGCTGCGCGTCGGCACCGTGCAGTCGTGGGGCCAGCTCGACCTGATGCTGGACGCGCTGGCGCGGTCGAAGAAGGCCAACATCGTCTCCAATCCCAACATCACGACGGTGAACAACCGCGAGGCCAAGATCCTGGTCGGGGCGAAGATCCCGCTCATCGTGGCCGACGAAGCCGGCAACGCCATCACCCAGCTCACCACCGTCGGCATCCAGATGCGGGTGACGCCGCACGTGAACTCGGATCGCACGATCACACTCGACTTGCATCCCGAGGTGAGCGAGTTGTCCTCGCAAGCCACGGTGCAGGGCGGCGTGATCATCAACACCAGCGAGGCGGACACGCGCGTCGTCGTCAACGATGGCGAGACGGCGATCATCGGCGGTCTCATCCGCGACGTGCAGTCCGAGGTCAAGACCGGGATCCCATTGCTGATGGACCTTCCCGGTATCGGCTGGCTGTTCCGCAACTCGAACAAGTCGAACGACAAGCGCGAGCTGATCATTTTCGTGACGCCGAAGATGCTCGAAACGGCGAGCCTCGGCGGCCAGCAGTTCGACGACAAAAAGTAGAACCGTCGCGGTTCCCTTGCGTGCGCGGCGCCCTTCGAGGGCGCCGCGCGTGCTTTCCCGCCACACGGATGGCGCGCTTGCGCCCTCGCCAGCCCTTCTCTAGTGTGATCCAGGAGCGCGGTTCGTCCACGGCGGTCGAAGGTAACGACCATTTCCGGCAAAGCGGCTGGCGACGGCGCGCGAGGGGTCGCGACGGAGGTCGGCGTGGTGCTGCGTTTCCTGACAGCCGGCGAGTCGCACGGCCCGGGGTTGAGCATCATTCTCGACGGCGTGCCCTCGGGGTTGGCGCTCGATCCCGCCGCCGTCGATGACCAGCTGCGCCGCCGGCAAGCCGGTCACGGCCGCGGCGCCCGCATGCACATCGAAACGGATCGGGCGCAATGGACCGCGGGCTTGCGTCACGGCATGACCCTCGGCAGCCCGATCGCGCTCAGCATCCCCAACCTCGATTACCGCAACTGGGAACAGATCATGTCGCCGTTCGGCGCCGCTCCCGAGCCGCCGCTGCGTCGGGTCACCGCTCCGCGCCCTGGCCACGCCGATCTCGCCGGCGGCACGCAGCGGCGCAGCGCCGATCTGCGCGACGTGCTCGAACGCGCCAGCGCGCGTGAAACCGCGGCGCGCGTCGCCGTCGGTGCGGTGGCGCGACAGTTCCTGCAGGTGTTCGGCGTCCGCATTCTCGGCCACACGCGCGCGGTGGGAGACGTGAGCATGGATCTCGCCGTGCCGGAGGATGTTTCCTACGATGACTTGGAAGCGCGCGCCGCCGCCAACGATCTGGCCGTGCTCGATGCGGCGACGTACACACGCATGGTGGCGGCGATCGACCTTGCGAAGCGAGCGGGTGACACGCTCGGCGGCGTCGTCGAAGTCTGCGTCACGGGCTTGCCCCCGGGGCTCGGGAGCTACACGCACTGGGATCGCAAGCTCGATGGCAGGCTGGGACAAGCGGTGCTCTCGATTCCGGCGGTCAAGGGAGTCGAGATCGGTCCCGCGTTCGCCAACGCCGCGCTGCGTGGTTCGGAAGTGCACGATCCCATCCAGCGCACGAGCCAAGGCGCCGTGCGGCGCAGTCGCAACCGCGCCGGCGGGCTCGAAGGCGGCGTCACCAACGGCGAGGCGCTGGTCGTGCGCGCGGCGATGAAGCCGCTGTCCACCCTGATGAAGCCGCTGCCGAGCATCGACGTACGGAGCGGCGAACCGGCGCGCGCAGCGGTCGAGCGCAGCGACACGTGCGCGGTGCCCGCGTGCGGAGTCGTCGCCGAGGCCATGGTGGCCTTCGTGCTGGCGCAAGTCTGGTTGGAGAAGTTCGCCGGCGATTGCATGGAGGACGTGGTCGCGTCCTGGCGCGGCTATGTGCGGGAGGTCGAGCGCTGGATCCCATCGTCCTGATCGGGTTCATGGGCAGCGGCAAGACGACCTTGGGCCGGCGCGTGGCCGGCGCCCACGAATGGGACTTCATCGATCTGGATGCGCAACTGGAGGCGGCGCGCGGCTGCAGTGTGCGCGACCTGGTGCAGCGCGAAGGCGAGCCGAGTTTTCGTGCCCTCGAGTTGGAAGTGTTGCAGGATGTCTTGGGCGCGCACCCGAGTGACTGTGTGATCGCCACGGGTGGCGGCATCGTGGAAACCGAAGCGGCGCGACGGGTGTTGGCAGAGCTCGGATGCGTCGTGTGGCTGCGCGCCGATCCGGACGCCTGCGTGGCACGATTGGGGGCGGATCGAGCGCTGCGTCCGTTTCTCGACGACGAGAGCCTCTGGCGCGCACGCTACACTCGGCGCGAACCCTGGTATCGGCAGCTGGCGGTTCACGTGGTGGAGACGCATCCCGCCGACGTGGAGTCGAGCCTGGCGGCGCTCCTGCGCTGCCTGGACCGTGCCGGTCCGCCGGCTTGAAGCATGGTGCGAGTGACCGCAGGACGGTTTCGCGGCCGCCGGCTCGCCGGACCCGACGGCGTGTGGATGAGGCCCACCGGGGATCGGGTCAAGCAGTGCATCTATAATGTTCTGCAGGACATGGTGCCAGGGGCCCGCGTCGCGGATCTGTTCTCCGGCACGGGCAACCTGGGGATCGAAGCCTGGTCGCGTGGAGCCTCGCGTGTGCTGCTGGTGGACAACGCCCCGCGCGCGCTGGCGTTGATCGCGCGCAACGTGTCGCTGCTCGGCGACGGTCCGGAGATCGAAGTGATCGCGGACGACGCGGTGAGCTGGCTACGGGCGCTCGCGCCGCGCGCAGTCGACCTCGTGCTGGCCGATCCGCCGTATGCCGCCGGCTTGGAAGAGGCGCTGCTCGAGGCACTGCCCGCGCCAGCACCGGAGTGGTTCGTGCTGCAGCACGGGAAGGAGTGGCGGCTCCAGCAACCGCCGCCGGGCTACGTGCTGTGGCGCTCGAAGCGCTTCGGGACCACCGGGGTGGAGTTCTTGCGTCGCGAAGAGGAGGAGGAGGAGCCATGAGCGATCGGGAGCGCCGCGTGGCGTTGTATCCAGGAACATTCGACCCGCTCACCAACGGCCACATGGATATCGTCGTGCGCGCCAGCTCGCTCTTCGATTCCGTACTCATCGCGGTGGCCGACTCGGCGAAGAAGAGCCCGATGCTGACACTCGAAGTGCGCTGTGATCTCGTGCGTGGCGCCTGCGCCGACATGCCGCGTGTGAGCGTCCGGCCGTTCACCGGTCTTTTGGCGGCGGAGTACGGACCGCTGGGGATCGATGTCGTCATCAAAGGTCTGCGCTCGATGACCGATTTCGAGTATGAATTCCAGCAAGCGCAGGCCAACCGGCGCTTGCAGACGCGATTCGAGACCGTGTTCTTCATGCCGAGCGATCGCAACACCTGTATCTCCAGCTCGCTGGTGCGCGAGATCTACGCCTTGGGTGGCGACGTGCGCGACTTCGTCCCCGAGAACGTCTGGCGCCACCTCGAGGCCGCGCGCGCCGGCGCACCGCAGCATCACCAGGAAGGCAGAGCATGAGCCGGACGACCACACGGTTATCGCGCATGGGAGCCTCCGTGCAGGAGTCGGCGACCCTGCGTCAGGCTGCGCGCGTGGCGGCGCTGCGCGCCGCAGGGCGGCGCGTGTTCAACTTCACAGTCGGCGAGCCCGACTGCGACACGCCGCTCGGCGTGCGTACCGCGGCGCATGCCGCCATCGACGGTGGGCACACGCACTACACGCCATCGGCGGGGACAGTCGACCTGCGCCAAGCGGTCGCCGCGTACTACACGGCCCGGCGTGGCGTCGTCTGGTCCAGCGCGCAGACGATCGTTTCGACCGGGGCGAAGCAGGTGCTGTGGAGCGCGCTGGCCGCCTGCGTCGAGCCGGGAGACGAGGTCGTTCTGCTGGCGCCCTACTGGACCAGCTATTCCGCCTACGTCGCCATGCTGGGAGGCGTGCCGCGCGTGGTGCGGCCACCGGCGAGCCGCGACTTCAAGGCCTGCGGCGACGACCTGCGCGCCGTGCTCGGCCCGCGCACCCGGGCCCTCGTCTTCAACAATCCCGTCAATCCGACAGGTGCGGTGTACAGCGCCGAGGAGCTGCAGGATCTGTTCGAGCCGCTCCGACACACCGATGTGGTGACCATCTCCGACGAAATCTACGAGAACTTGGTCTTCGAAGGCGTGCATGTTTCGCCGGTGCAGGTGTTCCCGGAGTTGCAGGATCGTTTCGTGCTGGTGAGCGGTGCCTCCAAGAGCTTCGCCATGACCGGTTGGCGCATCGGTTTCGGCCTCGGCCCCGAAGATCTGGTGCGGGCGATGATCAATCTCCAAAGTCACATGACCGGCAACGCCAGCAGCATCTCGCAACGCGCCACCCTGGCGGCGTTGGCCATAGGGTCCGCCGACCTCGAGCCGCTGCGCCAGCACTTCCTGGAACGCCGCGACCTGAGCGTGCAGATCTTGAGCACTTTGCCGGCGCTGCGTTTCGTCCCTCCCCACGCGACGTTCTATGTCTTCCTGGACGTCGAGCCTTTCCTGGATGGCGGCAAAGCTCGCCCGGGACTGGCCGGCGTCGAGGCGCTCGCCGAAGACTTGCTCGAGACGCATGGCATCGCCGTCGTGCCGGGCACCGCATTCGACCACGATCGCGGTGTGCGTCTGTCGTCGACGTTGCCAGTCGCAGAGCTGCGCGCTGGGCTCGGAATTCTGGTGCAGGCGCTCGGCGAACGCGCCTGAGCCCTCGCCGCGCCGCGATCACCCTTGGCCCGTGTCCTGCTTGGAGTGTGTGCGCTTGCGAAGTTTCATCGACCGAGTCGAGATCGAAGTGCACGCTGGCAACGGCGGGGATGGTTGCTTGAGCTTCCGGCGGGAAAAATACGTGCCGCGCGGCGGCCCCGACGGCGGCGACGGTGGGGAAGGCGGCAGCGTCGTGTTGGTCGGCGATCCGCACCTGACGACCTTGCTCGATTACAACTTCCGGCGCCAATTCCACGCCGAGCGCGGCGCGCACGGCGAGGGGGGGAACCGGAGCGGCCGCAGTGGCGAAACTCTGCAGTTGCGTGCGCCGCTCGGCACCGTGGTGAAATCCGACAGTGACGAAGTGATCGGAGAAGTGTTGACGGCCGGCCAGCACCTGCTGGTGGCGCGCGGCGGTCGCGGCGGCAGGGGAAACACGACTTTCAAGAGCTCCACCAATCAAGCGCCGCGCAGGGTCGAGCCCGGTGGCGCGGGCGAGAGCCGGAAACTGCGCTTGGAGCTCAAGCTGCTCGCCGATGTCGGTCTCGTCGGCAAGCCGAACGCGGGCAAGTCGACGTTGTTGACCGCGCTCTCGGCGGCAACGCCCAAGATCGCCGACTATCCCTTCACCACCTTGTCGCCGGTGCTGGGCGTCGTGCGCGTCGACGACAGCACGAGCTTCGTCCTCGCCGATCTTCCCGGCTTGATCGAAGGCGCGCACGAAGGCCGCGGGCTCGGCCTCGAGTTCTTGCGCCACATCGAGCGCACACGCGTCCTGGTGTTCGTCCTCGACGCCACCGGCGACGTGGCGGCGGATCTCGCGATGCTGCAAGTCGAGCTCGATGCCTACGCATTGCCCCTCGGACAGCGTCCCGCCGTGATCGCGCTCAACAAGGTCGATTTGCTCGATGACGCCGCGATCGCCGCCGCGCGCTCGGCATTGCCGGAGAGCACGCGCATCATGCCGATCTCGGCTTTGAGCCGCACCGGACTGGCCGACGTGGTGCGCGTGCTGGCGGGGCAGCTCGCCGCAACGACCGAAACTGGGTTGCCACCTCCCACGGTTCTCCCCGGAACCTCCGCCAACATTTGAATGCCAGCGAACCGTGGCCGGTTCGACGCGAGCTGCGCGCACTGTGTCGTCTGCTCACCTTCCAAGTGCCGATGCCGCGCATCGGCCAGAAGGAGCTCGCGTCGGCGCGCTGCTTGAGCGCGCTCGCCGTACCCGGCGACGTCGCCGAGGCCGACACGAGCGTCATCGAAGACCGCATCCAGCGCTGGCGCTCGACGAGTGGTGGCGGCCTCGTTCTGTTTCACGATCCATGCTACCCGCCGCTCTTGCGTGAGATCGGCAAGCCGCCGCTCGGGCTCTTCCTCTGCGGCGATGTGGCCATCCTGCATTCCCCCGCCGTCGCCGTCGTCGGTGCGCGCGCGGCGGCTGCGAGCTATCGCGAATGGACGCACGACACCTGCGCCGCGCTCGCCCGTTGCGGCATCGTCATCGCGAGCGGCATGGCGCGGGGGATCGACGCCGAAGCACATCGCGGCGCCCTGGCCGCCGCCGGCAAGACCGTCGCGGTCACGGGCTCCGGATTGGATCTGTGCTATCCGCCGGAGAATGCGGCCTTGCAACGCCAGATCGAAGCCAGTGGCTGTGTCGTGAGCGAGCTGTTGCCAGGCACCCCACCGCGCCCATGGCATTTCCCCAGCCGCAACCGCATCCTCGCCGGACTCGTGCGCGCGGTCGTGGTGGTGCAGGCGGAATTGAAGAGCGGTGCGCTGATCACCGCACGGTTGGCGTTGCACGAGAATCGCGATGTCATGGCTGTTCCCGGCGACATCCAGGATCCGCGCAGCCGCGGGCCGCACCGGCTCCTGCGTTCCGGGGCTTGCCTCGTGGAGACGGCGGCCGACATTCTGCGCGAGCTCGGCTGGCAGCGAGATGCCGCGCTGCCAGGAGCGCATGCGACGGACGAGCAAGCGATCCTGTCGCAGCTCTGGATCGGGCCCCTCGCCGTCGACGCACTGCGCACGAAGCTCGGCTGGGATGCGTCGCGCGTGCAGCGCGCGCTGTTCGAGCTCGAGCTGGTCGGGCTCGTCGAGCACGATGCCCAGGGCCGCGTCCGCGTCGCATCGAGCTGATAGACTGCGCCCTACGCCCAAAGGGAGGATGCGGTGCAGCATGGGCTCGAAGCGGTCGGACTGCGGCTCCTGACCGCTTGTGCGCGCGGGCTGCCACCTCGCCTCGCACTGGCGAGCGGGCGCGCCCTCGGGCGCTTGGCGCTGGGATTGCGCATCCGTCAGCGCGTGTGCATGTCGAATCTCGCGATCGCATTTCCCGGTGCAGAGCACGCTGCCGAGCGCCGGCGCGTGGCGCGCTCGGCCTACGAACACCTGGGAGTCGTGGTCTTCGAATTCCTGGGTCTGGCGCGTTTGCGCCGTGAGGAGCTGCAGAGGCGGCTGGAAGTCGTCGGCGTCGAGCAGTTGCAGGCTTCGCTCGCGCGCGGCCAAGGTGTCATCCTGGCGACCGGACATTACGGCAATTGGGAAATTCTCTCGGCGGGCCTGGTCGCGCACGGTTTTCCCGTGAGCGTGGTGGTGCAACGGCTGCACAATCCCGCCGCCGAAGCCATCGTGCATTCGGCTCGCGACGCCCTCGGCGAACGCAGCATCGAGCGCGGCATGGGACTCCGCCGTGTCCGCGTCGAGCTGCAGTCGAATCGGATCCTCGGGATCCTCTGCGATCAGGACGGCAAGAAACGCGGCGTGTTCGTGCCCTTCTTCGGCCGCTCGACGTCGACACCCAAAGGTGCCGCCCAGATGTCACGGCGCTGGGGAATCCCCTTTCACCCCGCATTCGGCCAGCGCCTCGCCGACGGCCGGCACCGCTTGGTCGTGCATCCGGCCGTCGACGTGCCGGCGCACGTCCCCGAAGATCAGGCGGTGCAGCAGATGATGGCGCGATTCAACACGCTCCTCGAAGCCACCATCCGCACCGATCCAGGTCAGTACTTCTGGCTGCATCGACGCTGGAAAACACCAGAGCCTGCGAGCAGCGCGACGTGAGCGCGCGACATCTTGCCTCATGCCTCGGCGTCGGCCGTGATTGCCGCGCCGCGCCGCACCCGGCGGCGATTGCGTCTGGCCGCATCGGCAAAACCGGCCAAGCCCAAGCCGAGGCCGAGAACGAGCCACTCGATGGCGTAACGCGGCGGCATGCTGCGCAGCGCCCGCGCGTTCTCGTTCTCGACGAAACTCCAGATGCACGCGAGCCCTCCCAGCACGCCGGCCGCCACGTGGAGTGGTCGCACCTCGAAGGCGCCGTGTCGCAGGGTGTGCCGCAAGGTCACGATTCCCACACCGAGCATGACCAGCGCGATCGAAAGGGGTGCGTACACCGGTGCCAGCCAGGGCACGGGAAGCAGGAATAGGAGATCCCACGTTCCGAGTCCGTCGGGCCAGCCGAGCGTGAGGCGCAAGGTCGCGTAATACACCAGATCCCACACGCTGAAGAGGAACAGGAACGCCGCGAATCGGGCACTCGGCAGCTTGGCCGCGAGATGCGCGGCGCTCGCGAGGAGAACCATGGTCGCGGCCTCACGCGTGCGTTCCAGTCCGGACACCGCGGCCGGGAGCGCGACGAGCGGGAAGGCCTCGGCACGCGGATCGAGCCAGAGCCGAAGCACGGTCACCAGGCTGCCTTCGACGATGCCAAATGCCACGGCCACGAGCGCGAGCGGCAACCATGGGGACTCGAGCGCGAGTCGACGCGCCGGGTTGACGCGGTGGATAGGCACCTCTATCTTACTTCGGCTTCGAGGTTTGCGTGGCGGGATCGACCCGCGGCCGCACTCGTCCGAGGAGGAGATCCCGTCGATGGTCCGAGGGCGTCCCATTTTCTCCCGCATTCTATGGAGCTGCTGCCTCTTGGGCCTGGTCGCCATGATGCCGCACTGGCTCACCGGGTGCTACGACGGCATGCCGCCGACGATGCAGATCCCGGATACGGGCGAGCCGACCGAGTTCATCCCGCCGCCGCCGGATTTCCGCCCCGGCTCTGAGACCCAGCTCAAGCTCCTCTACTTCTTCGACCAGTCCGTCTATAGAATCTTCACCAACGATGCGGGTGGCCCCACGCAGATTCCACCGGGGGCGGATGCGTACAAGCGCCGCGGCGAGGTGTTGAGCATCATCGGCGCCACCGCAGGTCAGATCATCAAGCCGGACACGGTCGACGCGGTGCTCGCCGGAGTGTACGGCAACCCGGATCTGTTCGGCTTCGAACCCGCCGTGGGGCGCGCTCCTGGTTTCGACGTCGGTCAACAGGGCGGCAATTCGACCGATTTCATGCCGGCCTGCATGAGCGCCGGCAGCTGCGCCGAATCCTACTGGTCCTACAACCACGTGCAGTTCCAATGGTCGCGCCGGACGATGCTGGCTGGAACGACCACCTCGTCGACGAGCGCCGGAGCCACGACGTGGATCGTGCGCGATTCGTGCCGCGTGCGCGATAGCGATCGTCTGACTTTCTTGCCTGCGGTCTACACGGCGGATTCCTGGTGGAGCGTCGTCCCCGGGCAAGGCATCTTCCTGCATGGCATGCATCTCATCGCCGAGCGCGACGAGGTCATCGAGCAAGGTGGCTCGCCACCGCGCCAGCGCAACCCGCAGTTACTCTGGGTGTCGCAGCTGTCGCTGGGTGGGGGGATCAGCAATCAGAACGAAGTCCCGTACACCACCATCGATCAGTGCATCGACGGCATGTGGGGCGATATCCAGCTCTACCCGTTGCAACTCGTGGGACCCGACCTGCAGGTGGGGCAGCGCACCATCACCTGGACGTACGTGGGAGCCGACAGCGCCGAGATCCGCCGCCGCGTCACGCAGGGCACCGACTTGGAGCAGGCTCGCTGTTCGGCGCAAGGTGCCGCGCCGCCCGACGTTCCTTTGGACAGCGCGGCTTTCCCGATCTTCTTTTTCAGGCTGCTCGCACGCTACGAGGTGGATGTCGAGCGTTTGTACGACGTTCTCGAATGGAAATCCGGCAACAACATCGTGGGTCGCTACGGCGCTCCCGATGGCGTGGTGGATGTGGTCAAGCTCGTGGTGCGCGTGCACGTGGAAGCGCTGGGCAGACCGGCGCAAAGGATCGATCTCTATCTCATGCGGGGGATTGGCCTCGTGGTGCAGCAGACCGGCCTCGTCGCCTTCGACATCAGCCGTCTGCGCGAAGCCCAGGTCAACGGTCAATACTTCCCGCCGGAGTACTTCAGCTACGCCGACAACTAGTCTCCTCCTCGATCGCCTGCAAGCTTCCCAGATGCTGCGCCAGCACGGGGGTTGTCCTGGGCGGCATGCGCCTTGCTTCGAGTTTTAGCTGAGCTGATCGTCAGAACATTTGATCAATCAATTGCTTGCCGCCATATTGACAGCGCCTCGAAACGAGGCCGGACGTCGGCGCGGTTTTGTTTGCCGCCGCCTAGCGGAGCGTCATAGGCTGCCGCCGGGACGGGAAGGGTGCGGAGGGGACATGGGCTGGCGAACTTTCATCGGCCTCGCGGCCATTCTGCTCGTCGCCGGCTGTGGCCGCGCGATCACGGCCCGCGAAGCCCGCGCGCGGCTCGATCCCGCCCAGGCCGTGGTGCCGTCCACTCCGTCTTCGCTCTCCCTCGTGGATCTGGCGCTCGAGGCCGCGTCGCTGCCCGAACCTCGACGGCAAATCGTCGAAGCGGCGCTCGCACACGCTGGAATGCCCGCGACCGGCGTCGATTGCTCGCAGCTCACCACACGGGTCTATGCAGCGACAGGGATCGACCTGCCGCGCACCGCCGAGCAGCAAATGGCGCAGGGCCGGCCTGTGGAAGCTGCGAGCCTCATGCCCGGCGATCTGGTTTTTTTCGCCTTCCGCCACCGCCCCGCAGACCATGTGGGGATCTTTACCGGCCAAGGGGCATTCGTCCACGTCTCCAGCGCCTCGAGCAACGTACGGCTCGACCGGCTGACGCAGGATGCCTTCGCAGGGGCCTACGTCGGGGCCCGAAGCTACGTGCGCTGATCCCCACCTCCCTTTCCACAGCGAAATTCGCCCCGCCAATGCGATCGAATTGCGTTGGAAGTGAAAAGATCCTTGACAGTTTTTCCGCCCCGTTTCTTAACTAGCGCGGCGTCAACCATCTGAGCGGCCCTTCGACCGGAGCCTGGGTGTGGATGGGAAGGGTGACGGACCAGAGTCGAAAGGAGATGCGATGCGGATCCTCTCGGTGGTCAATCAGAAGGGAGGGTGCGGCAAGACCACGGTCTCGATCAACCTGGCGGCCGCACTCGCGAAACGCAAGAAGGACGTGCTCCTCGTGGACATGGATCCCCAGGGGCATGCTTCCCTCGGACTCAATATCGACCCGGAGGATTACGAGCGCAGCACCTACGACGTGTTGATGCAGCCGGAGATCCAAATCGACCAGGTCGTCATTCCGGTGGTCGAGCATCTGGACGTATGCCCCGCCTCCGTCGTTCTCGCGGCCGTCGAGCAGGAGCTCAAGGACGTTCCAGGGCGCGAGAAGCGACTCCTGGCCAAGCTGCAGAGTCTGCGCCATCCCTACCAGTACGTCATCCTGGACTGCCCTCCAGCCATTGGACTGCTCACCTTCAACGCGCTGACCGCCGCACATGAGGCCATCATTCCAGTGGATCCGAGCTTCTTCTCGTTGCACGGTCTGCACAAAGTGCGCGAGACGCTCGAGCTGCTGCGCGAAGAGCTCGGTCACGAAGTCCAAGTCCGGGTGCTGGCGAACAATTGCAACAGTCGGACGAATTTCTCGCGCGACATCCTGTACGAGATCGAGAACTTCCACGGTGACTCGATGCTGCGTACGGTGATCAGCCACACGGTGAAGCTCAAGGAGGCCGCGAGCCGCGGCCAGCCCGTGACGAAGTTCGATCCCGGCGGTCGCGCCGCCAAGGAGTTCGCGGCGCTGGCCGACGAGCTGATGGCCCAGGAGCCCTTCCTGCGCCTCGCCGAAACGCGTCTGCAGGGCGCAGTGTTTCAAGGCCCGCATGTCGTCCCTGGCGGCGTGCGTTTCAGCCTGCACGCGCCTCAAGCGCGCGACGTTCGTCTCACCGGCAGCTTCACCGGCTGGTCGTTCGATGGCACGCCGCTCCAACGTGCCGACGACGGCACCTGGAGTGGTGTCGTCGCCATCGGCGGCGGCCAGCACGAGTACCGGTTCATCATCGACGGGGTCTGGGTGAAGGACCCGAGCAACGAGGCGAGCGTGAAGAACGAGTACGGCCAGGAGAATTCCGTGGTTTCCGTGCCGGCGAATCTCGTCGCGCATGGCTGAACGTCGGCGCTCGGCGCGTCGCGGATCGTCGCGGGTGGCGGAGATGGTGGCGGACGTGGACGGCGAGCCCAATCCGCGGCGGTCGGCGAATGCGCAACGGCCCCGGAGTCTGCGTGACATCTCGCATCTATACCTGTCGAATCGCCCGGTGGAGCGGCCATCCGATGCGGTGCCGGCCGTTCGCCGTGCGCTCCGCATTGGCTTCGTCTCCGCCGGTGACGGGCTGATTCGCAGCGATGTCTGCGGCAATTTCGCCGTGCAGTTGGCGCGACTCGGCCAGCGCACGACGGTCCTCGACTTGGATCCGCTCCTCCCCAACGCTGGATTCCTTCTCGGCTTGGGTCCGGCTGCCTACGGCGCGCATCTGTGCCACGCGGAGCCCGTCGTGGAGCGCGCTCTTCTCGGCCTGCGAGTCATCGAAGGCATCGCGGCGCGGCGGGATCTCGAGTCGTGCATGCTGTTGAAAGCTGAAATCGCCACGAGCGACTGCATCTTGGTGAATCTCCCCGATGTCGCACGCGGGGCAGAAGCGGTCCTCGATCAACTGCGGCCCCTGCTGGCGACGGCTGCCGAGACCACGATGGTGCAAGCGGCGGCACGCAGTCGCATGTTCGGCGCCTGGCTCGACACCTCGCGTCGACATCCCGCATCGAGCCACGGCTCGGGCGCGCACCCACTCGATGCTCTGGTCTTCGTCCATTCGAGCGATGCGGCCCACGTCACCGCGAGCTACGAGACCCTCGTTCCTTGGCTCCGTCCTGGACGAGTGCATCGACTCGGTTGGGGGATTCCCCTGGCCGCGACCGAGCCGCGGCCCTGGGCGTGGATCGAAGCGTACGACTCAATCGCGTCGGGCACGGCGCCGCTGTCGTCGCTCTACCCCGAGCATCCTGCTTCGCGCACCTACCAGGGTTTGGCGCAGGCGCTGTTGGCTGGACTGGGCAGCGCCGCTCCGGTGAAAGGCGGAACGCATGTCTGAGCCCGAGTCGGATCCGGCCGTCACGCTGGAACCGGGAGTGCCGCCGGAGCTCGAGGCATTTCTCGCCGGCACGGGCGACATGCCCGTCGCGCCGCTGTTCGCGATGTTGGCGCGCCAAGTCGCGTTGCTGGGCGTGGAAACGATCGTGCACCCGTTCGCCGTCCAGTTCCATCAGGCCGGGGTCACGCTCTGCGAGCTGTCCGTGTACGGCGAGCTGTTCATCGTGCGCGTCGGCCCGAGTCTCGCGGTGGAATACCGCGTGCGCAACGAGGAAGTGGCGTTCTTGGCCTTGGACCACGTGCTGCGGACCTATGTCGCACGGCGGCCGCCGATCCCGCAGCCGTCGACGCAATCTGCAGCGCTGGGCGGGTAAATCTTGCAGAAGGCGAGTGTTCCGACCTCGCTTCCTCCTCTGTGCCTGGAGAGCCCTGGAACATCGATCGCTGTGCAACGGTTCCCAGCGTTCCGCTCGAGGGCCGATGCGGCCCGGCGGCGCGCTCGTCGTCGCCGGCCGGGGCCCGTCGGCCGGCAGCTCGTCGGATGGCGCAGGATCCCGCGCATGGCGTCCGGATTCCCGCGCGTGACGCGGAATGGACCGCACCACGAGAGAAAACGAAGCAGTGCGGGGGATTCTCGTGGCCTCTCGGGTCGAACCCGCCGCAAGGCTCCGCGCCTCGAATGGGTCTGCGTCCATCCACGCAATGATTTGAGCAGACGAGAGTTGCACGATTCTTCCATTGCCCGAAATGGCGTGCTCTGGTAGATTCATGCCCGAACTGGGACTCCGCCCCCGAAAAGACCCACCGCCACAATGCGGAGGTCGTTCCGGTCCAAAAGCTCCCGACTCGGCGCCAGGCATCCGTGGTGTTACACCACGCACGAACAGCATGGAGCTCGGGCCTATGAACGCATCGAAACGATCCAGTCGTGGTGTCGACGCGCGCGCTTGGTTGTGTGGCGCGATCGTGCTGCTCGCCGCTTTTGATGCGCGAGCGGCCGAGCATGTCCTCGCCATCACACCGCGACTCCGCGCCGAGGTGGCGCGCCAGCGCTCAACGCAGCCTAGCGATGACACAGGCGCGGCCAAGACCGAAACGGCGATGATCGTCCTTCCCGTCCTACTCGCTCCGGACGAGAGGCTGGTCGCGGTGCAAGCGCACTTCCCCGTGCACGTGCTCACGACCGGCTTCTATCATGATTACGCCATCGCCCAGATCGGCATCGCCGCAGAGGACGCGGACGAAATCGATGCCGCCACGATCCTGCTGCAGACGCAGCCCGCGGCCCCTGCACAGCGCTTGCAACGTCCCACTGCCACGCGTCGCGACACCTGGCAGCACGAGCTCGAGCGCATGGTCATGAACGCAGGGATGCTCTCGTCCTATGCCGGCGCGACCGAATCGCCGCGACTCGAATCCCCCGGTACTTGGAACCCGACGCAACGGCCGAGCCTCGAGGGCAGCGCGGTCGAGATGCTGATCGTGACGCGCGAAATCCTGCGCGACGCGTACCAGATCTACGCCGACGAACGCACGGCCATGGGCATTCCCACCGTGGTGCGGACGATGGAATGGATCGAATCCAACTACCCGCATGGCGCCGACCCGCAGGAGACCCTGCGCTTGTTTCTGCGCGAAGCCTACGCGCTGTGGGGTCTGCACTCGGTGCTCTTGGGCGGCGATACCGACGTCGTCCCCACGCGCTATGTCCACTCGACCTACGTCTCGCCGCCCACCGAGGTCCCCACCGATCTCTACTACGCCTGTCTCGACGGGACCTGGAACGAAGATGGCGATGCGCTGTGGGGCGAGGCCTTCGATCCCTTCACCGAGGACGTCGGCGACAATGTCGACCTCTATCCGGAGCTCTACATCGGCCGCCTGCCGATGCGGTCCGCGAGCGAAGTCGCGAGCTACCGCGCCAAGCTCGCGGCCTACATCCAGCCCACGGTGACAAACTACCAGGACAAAGTTCTGTTCCTGGCCGAAGTGCTCTGGCCGTCGAACTACGTGAATGGCGGTCCGATCATCAAGAACGGCGCCGACAATGCCGAGCGCCTCATCGCGCTCAACGATCTCGACACCGGCAATCTCGCAGCCGGCATCTGCCCGCAGAGGATCGCGCAGTCGTACGAGGTCGGCAGCGACTATCCAGGTTCGGGACCGCTCTTGCGCCAGGCGGCGATCGACTCGATGAACGCGGGCTTCGGCCTGGTCACCCACATCGGCCACGGCTTCCGTTACACGATGTCGCTCGGGGATGCCTCGCTCACCAACATCCAGGCCGCCGGCCTCACCAACGCCAGCAAGCCGTTCTTCCTGATGATGCTCAATTGCACCGCTTCGGCGTTCGATTTTCCCTGTCTGGCGGAGCAGTTCATCCTCAACCCGCAAGGCGGCGCCATCGGAGTCTTGGGTGCCGCGCGCGAAGCCTATCCCGACGGCAGCCAGTTGTATCTGGAAGGTTTGTTCCGCGGCTTGTTCGACAACGCACGCGTCAGTGTCGGCCAGGCGGTGCAGGAAGCGCGCTTGGAGCTGCTGAGTGGCATCGCCATCGATGGCGTCCTGCGCTGGACCAACTTCATCACCGCCTATCTCGGCGATCCGACGCTCATGCTGTGGCGCTGCGCACCGCTCGCGCCCACGGTGACGCATGCGAGCGCCCTCATGCCGGGGCAGCAGCAACTCAACGTCCAGGTGACGTCGGCGCAAGGGCCGGTCGTGGGCGGCACGGTGTGCCTGTGGAAGACCGGCGACTTCTACGCCGTCGGCACCACCAACACCAGTGGCGTGGCGACCTTGGTGTTTCGCGCCGAAGCTCCCGGCAACGCCACGCTGCGCGTCTCGGGTGCGGGGGTCAGGCCGTACGAAGCGAACGTGAGTTTTTCCACGACCCCGAGTGCGATCCTGCGCGCGACGGGGAATTGGCAGGTCACCGATAGCGGGCCTGGCACGATCGGCAACGGCAACGGCAACCTCGAGGCGGGCGAAACCGCTTTGGTGGCGCTCGAAGTGCGCAACACCGGCAGCAGCACGGCTACGAACATCCAGTTGGCGGCCGCGACCTCGGATCCGTTTCTCGTGATCCAGAATCCATTCGTCAACATCCCCAGCCTGGCCGCCGGTCAGACGCTGTGGGCACCGGCAATCTCGATGCGATTGGGCAAGACGAATCCCGATCTGCATCACGTCGAGTTGCAAGTGAACCTGGCAATTCAGGGCAAGTCGTGGTCGGATTTCGTCGCGCTCGACTTCTTGCAAGTGCGGCCGCAGCTCGTGGGACTCGCGAGCGTCGATGCCGACGGCGATGGCTTTCCCGCCGCGGGCGAGTCGTACACGCTGCAGGTGCAATTCAAGAATTATGGCTTTGCCCGGCTCGATGCTGCGAGCGCGACGTTGTCCTCGACCGATGCCGATGTCACCATCACCGATAACAGCGCCACCGTCGGCAATGTCGTGCACTTGGCGACCGGCGTGGCGGAGTTCCAGCTCGCCGAAGCCAACGTGATCCAGACCAACCCGCTGCACATCGTGCTCACGAGCGGCACGCGCACCTGGGCTTTCGATGTCGAAACGCGCCGGCCCAGTGCACCGGCGGGCTTGGTCACCGATGCCAGCGGCGGTCCCGATCGCGTCCATCTCACCTGGGCCGCGAGCACGGAGCCGGACTTCGCCGGCTACCACGTGTATCGAGCTTCGACGGCGAACGGCCCGTGGACGCGCGCCGACGCCGATTTGGTCACCAGCGGTTCGTACTTCGGCAGCTACGGTCTCGCCGGCAGCACGAACTATCATTTCGCCGTGACGGCGGTGGATCAGAGCGGCAACGAAAGCCCGCGCAGCGCCGTCGTCGCTGCCACCACCAACCCGATTCAGAATGCCGGCTGGCCGCGGCTGATGCGCCAATGGACGAGCAACTCGCCGGTGGCCGCGGACGTGGACGGCGACGGCGTGCTCGAAGTCTTCGCTGGCGCCGACCTCGTCTATGCCTGGCATGCCGATGGCACCGAGGTCAGGGACGGCGACGCGGATGCGAGCACGGATGGTGTGTTCAGCACCCTGGGCCAGGGCTTCACCGCTGGTCTCGCTGCCGGAAACTTGGATGGCGATGCGGCAGACGAGATCGTGGCGTGCTCGTGGGACACGCACCAGATCTTCGCCTTCAATGGCAACGGCAGCGTGCTGCCGGGCTGGCCGCACATGCAGGTGGTCAGCACGCACGGGATCTGGGCGACGCCCGCGATCGCCGATGTGAATTTGGATGGCAGTCCGGAGGTCATCGTCCTCGGTCTCGACGGTCGCTTGTACGTCTGGCGTGCGAACGGACAGGAGCTGCGTGACGGCGACGCCAATCCGAGCACGAACGGGGTTTTCTTCGTCATTCCTCCGACGTCCACCTGGAGCCGTGGGGCGCCCGCCGTGGCCAACCTGTTGCCGGCCGACGCCGGGGCCGAGATCATCTTCGGCACCACCAGCAACCGCATCTACGTGCTGCGCGCCGATGGCAGCGTGCCTCCCGGCTGGCCCGTGACCGTCGGTGACGACGTCACCTCGGCACCGGCCATCGGCGACGTGAACGGCGATGGAACGCTCGAGGTCGTGGTGCCAGCGCAAGACGGGTACTTGTACGTGTTGCGCAACAACGGCACGGCACTCCCGGGTTGGCCGCGCGCTTTGGAATCACACTGGGGCTCGCTCACGCCATCGGTGGCACTGCACGACTTCGATGGTGATGGCAAGCTCGAGATCGTCGCCGCCGGCTCGAGCGGCGAAACCGAAGACGGCATGCTCGCCATTTTCGATTGGCAGGGGAACTTCCTTCCCGGCTGGCCGGTCGACATCCACACGGCATCCGAGGCATCGCCTGTCCTCGGCGACCTCGATGGCGATGGCGAGGTGGAGATCGTGTTCGGGGGAGAAAGCGGCATGATTCTCGGCTACGAGCCCGATGGCTCGATCGCACCCGGATTCCCGATCCGGCTCGGCGCCGAGATGCGCGGCACGCCTTCCATCACCGACGTGAACGGCGACGGCGGTGTGGACCTCGTCGTCGCCGGCTGGGATCAGCTGGTTTACGTGTTCGATTTCCCGGGTGACTACGCCCCAGGTCTCGTGCCTTGGGGGACGTTCAAAGGCAACCCGCAGCGCACGAGCGGCTATTATCCGGCGACGCCGACGGATGCCGAGCCGCTTGTGACAAGCCCGTTGCGCACGCGCTTGCACGTCAATACGCCGAACCCATTCAATCCGCAAACACGGATCGCTTTCGATCTCGCCGGAACGGCGCCGCAAGCCGTGCGCCTCAGCATTCACGACGCCCAAGGCCGGCACGTACGGTTGTTACTCGACGCCACCCTCGACGCCGGCCCGCACGCCCGCTTCTGGGATGGGCGCGACGACACCGGCCGCGACGTCGCGAGCGGCGTCTATTTCACTCGGCTGTCGACCGCGGCGCTCACCACCAGCCGCAAGATGCTCCTCCTGCGTTGAGCCCCCGAGGCGCGACGAGCGTCGCGCCGTGTTCCCGCGCGCCCCTCCACACCATCGCCGGTCTGTATGGCCTAAGATGCCACGGGCGCGGAGGTGGGCCCGATGCCGGAGAGCCTGATCGAAGTCGAAGCCGCTTGGGATTGCATCGAACGGGTGCTGCAGCCGCTCGCGAGCGAGGACGTCCTCCTCGGCAGTGCCGTCGGACGCGTGCTCGCGTCGGCGGTGCATTGTGACCGCGACTACCCGCCGTTCGCACGCGCTGCGATGGACGGCTTCGCCGTGCGCGCCGTCGATGTGGCCCGAGCCAGTCCGGGTGCGGCGGTGCAGCTGCAAGTCATCGGCGAGTCCACTCCGGGCATTGGTTTTGAGGGCGTGGCGCGGGATGGAACGGCGATTCGCATCATGACCGGCGCCGCAGTGCCCGCAGGCTGGGACAGCGTCGTTCCCGTCGAGCACACCTCGGGTTTCGGCGGCGAGACCGTGCAGGTGACGCAAGCGTCGGGCGCGGGCGACCACATCGTGCCGCGCGGCGTGGAGCGCCGGGCAGAGGAGAGTGTGTACGAGCCAGGGCACGCGCTCACAGCCGCCGATGTCGGCGCGCTCGCGATGCTGGGTATGCACCGCGTGCACGTGCACCGGCTTCCGGCGCTCGTGATCCTGTCCACCGGCAACGAACTGGTCTCGCACGATCGTGCGGTCGAAGCGTTGCAAATCCGCGACTCCAATGCCCCCATGCTGGCGGCGCTCGCCGCCGCTCGGGCGAGCGTGCGCATGCTCGGTCACGCCGTCGATACGCGACAAGACCTCGAGGCCCCAATCGCTCTCGGCTTGCAGAGCGACCTGATGATCGTGACCGGTGGCGTGTCGAAGGGCGCATACGATTTCGTCGGTGAGGTGCTGCAGAGTGCCGGAGTGCACATGCACTTCGCCGGCGTGTCCTTGCAGCCCGGCAAACCGGTGGCCTTTGGCACGCACGCGCAAGGCGCGGTGCTGGCACTTCCAGGAAATCCGGTCTCGGCGCTCACCACCTTTCGGTTGTTCGGTCTCCCCGTTCTCCTGCGCTTGCAGGGAGCACGCGCGACCCGGCCAGTCTGGACGCCGTTCCGAGCCCGCTTCTCCTGGGTGCGGCGCAACCCGAAGTGCCTCGTCCTGCCGGGCCGCCGCGACGAAGATGGGGTGGAGCGCGTGCCCTACGCTGGTTCCGGCGATCTCTTGGCCTACGCGCGCGCCGATTGCCAGATCGTCTTGAACCGCGGCATCGACCGCGTCGAGCCCGGGGACATGGTGCCGGTGTGGCCGCTCTGACGCAGGGGCTCGCTTGCGCGCTCTCGGGTGCTCTTCTATATTCAACAGGTCATTGGTTCCCGCTCTCGCCGCTTCTCGAGGAGGACTCATGTCACGACGATTCGTCGTGGGTGTGCTGTTGCTGGTCTGGGGTGCCGCGGCCGGGGCAGCCACGCTGCGTGTTCCCGCCGACTACCCGACCATTCGCAACGCAGCGTTCGAAGCGAGCGATGGCGACACGGTGCTGGTGGGTCCGGGGACCTACCGGGATCGGCTGACGATCTGGCAGAAGAACATCGTCCTTCGCGGCGAGATGGGCGCCGACGCCACGATCATCGACGGCTCGGTCGGTGTCGGCAACGTGATCACCCTCGTGCGCAACAACCGCAGCATGATCCTCGAAGACCTGACCATCACCGGAGGGTCTTTCAACCCGGCGAGTCCGGAGTGCACCGGCGCGGCCGTTTACATCAATCAAGGCCATGCCACGGTGCAGCGCTGCAAGATGATCGAGAACCAGGGCAGCGCGGTCGGCGGCGTCGACGTGTATTTCTTCTCGCGCCCGCTCATTCGTGACTGTTTCGTTGCTTACAATCGAGGCGGCGGCATCATCATCGAGACGGACACGGGCGAGCCGGGGCCCGCGGCCGAGCTCTACAACAACACCGTCGTCCACAACACGGGATACGGAATCGGCATCATCAAGGGTGGCCGCGCCATCATCGAGAACAACACGGTGGCCTACAACTCCGGGGACGGGATCCGCAGCGAGATCACGCTCGGGAGCGGCGCCGGCAAATGCTTTGTCACCGTGCGCAACAGCATCATCACCCACAACGGCGGCGGTGGCATCGTGCGGCGTGAAACACTCGGCGCCTGCTACACCTTGGAGTGCAACGACGTGTGGGGGAATGCCGGTGTGCAAGGCGGAGTGACCGGCAACTATCAGGGCTACTCTCCGGGGGACGGCTGCTTCGGTGGCCGCGGCGCCGGAGACGTTTCCTTCGACCCGATTTATCGCAATGCCGCCGCCGACGATTTTCTCCTCGCACCCGAGTCACCGCTGTTCACGCTGTGTGTGCCCGGCAGCTGCGGCGTGCTCGGCGCCGGCAATCAATGCACCAACGCCGTCGAAGCCAAGTCCTGGAGCGCGGTGAAGTTGCTGTATCGATGATCGGCGCAGTCGCGCGCGTTGAATTCTCGTACTTGAACCAGTCGGTCATTTGTACTTGAACCAGTAGGTCATGGGGACCGTCCAGACTTCCGCGGCGCGTCCGCCGATGAGCACCGGGTTGTAGTGCAGTCGCCTCGCGGAATCCACCGTGACCTGCGTGCACTCCTGGCAGTCGGCGATCTCGCGCAAGATGCGGACTTCCTTCACGCTGCCGTCGGTGCTCACCAACACTTGGATCAGGACGTAATCGTTGATCTTGCGCTTGCGCAAGATTTCGTCCGGGACGCGCGGGTGCACATAGACGCGCGGCTGCATCGCCACCTCGCCGGGCGGCCCGCGCTCCGCCATGGGATCGCTGCCCGTGCCGCCATCCCCAGCTCCAGCCGTGGGGTCCGTGCCAGTCCCGGGTGATCCGGCGACGCCGAGGGTCGTCGAAGGCCCCACGGCCGTGGAAGCCCCCGTGGGACCTGCGTTCTCCACGTCTCGACGATTCTCTGAATCGATCTCCTCAACTTCTTCCTGTGGAACAACTTCCTCGATGCTCACCGGAGGCTCTGCCGGCGGAGGTGCGATCGCGACGGTCGCAGGCGCGAGCACGGTCACGTCGGAACCGTGCAGTGCAGCGGCGAAGAAGCTGCCGGTGCCGGCGCTCGCGGACTGCCCATGGCGACCCGGGGCGGGGACAGTCCCCAGGCGCATCAAGGAAAAAGGCAGGAGCAGCAGCAGCGCATGCAGGGCGACCGAGGTGACCAGCGACCCGGTCATTCGGCGGCGCTCTGTCGCGGGCGGCGTTCGCATCGACCCTCCTGCCTCCATAGTAGTGCGCCGGGGGCGCGGCACCAGCCCGCATTCGATGCGAGCGGGGGGCTCTGGAGTCTAGGAGGAAGGGAATAAAAAAAGCCGGCACGACGTGCGTGCCGGCTTCGTTCTCAGGCAGCGGGGCCGCTCAGAGCGACTCCTTCAGAACCGGGGCTGGCTTGAAGCCCACCGTCTTGCTTGCCTTGATCTTGATTTCTTCGCCCGTCTGAGGATTGCGACCCACGCGTGCCTTCCGCATCCGCACGCTGAAGGTTCCGAAACCCGGATACGTGAACCGCTTATCCTTGCGTACCGCTTTCGCGATGTTGTCGAAGACGGCATCCACGACCTCATTCACCGCAGCCTTGGACAGCTCGCGATGAGCGATATCGAGAACGACGCGATCGACCAGCTCAGCCTTTGTCAAACCACCACACCCCCTTTCCCGTCACGAGGCCAACCGGGCCTACGCCAAAGGCAGCCCGAAGTGTAGGCAGTGGATGCGGCAATGCAAGCGCTTTTTTCGCGTTTTTTCCCTAGCGGACCACATGAGCACGAGCGAACCTCGATCCAGCGCGGTCGCGCCGAGCCGCCCCGCGTTCCGAGATGGCGACCGGCAGGCCCGAGGGATGCGGCGCATTTCCGCCAGGGACGAGGCCGATCGGCTGGCACCCCGGCATGCGGCTCCCGCCGGGAATCGGGGATGGCTCCACGAGACCCCCCGCATCCAGCGGCCCTGGTTCGGCTCTGGCGGTCTCTCTTTTGCTGCTCTCACCGTTCTGGCGGCGGTCCGAGTCGCCATGCTACGCTGCGTGCGAC
>DASRJO010000100.1:0-2056 GCA_035649435.1 Candidatus Krumholzibacteriia bacterium
CATTGTCCGCAACATCATCATGTACACGGTCGTCGGCGCGATTCTCATGGTGGCGAGCTTCGGCATCTACAACATCATCGCCACCATCACGCACGAGAAGACGCGCGACATCGCCATTCTGAAATCGTTCGGCCTGCGCGAAGCCACCGTGCGTCGCATCTTCGTGTTGGAGGCGTTGCTGATCGGGCTCGTTGGGGCGCTCGCCGGCTGGGCGCTTGGCTACGCGCTCACAGGCGCACTCGGCATGGTCGAGATCAGGAACCCGATGATCGATGCCACTCGCCTGCCGCTGGTCTACTCGTTCCTGCACTATCTCGTTGCCGCTGCCGTGGCGCTCGCCTCCTCCCTCGTCGCCGGCTACTTCCCGGCGCGCAAGGCATCGCGCGCCTACCCGGTCGACATCATCCGGGGTGCGACATGAGCGTCGCCGGGACTCCGCAGGACTTGGTCGACGGCGCTCCTGCGACGGAGCCCCTGATCGTCGCCAGGGGCGTCACCCGCATTCTTCCAGGCATCGTGCCCGTCACGTTGGTGCACGACATCGATCTGGCCATTGGCGGAAACGAGTTCGTCGCCATCACCGGCCCGTCGGGCTCCGGCAAGTCGTCGTTGCTCTATCTGTTGGGTCTACTCGACCTGCCAACGGCCGGTGAGGTGCGGATTGGCCAGCGCGCCACCGTGCGCATGGACGAGGCCGAGCGCGCCAGTGTCCGGCTGTCGACACTCGGGTTCGTTTTCCAGTTCCACTTCCTGCTGCCGGAGTTTTCAGCACTGGACAACGTAATGCTGCCCATGAGGGCGTTGGCCGTCATGGGCGATGACGCCATGCGCCGCCGCGCCACCACCCTGTTGGCGTCTCTCGGGCTGGCCGAGCACGCGCACAAACGCCCAGATCAGCTTTCGGGAGGCCAGCGCCAGCGCGTGGCTGTGGCCAGGGCGCTGGCGAACGATCCCCCCATTATCCTGGCCGACGAGCCAACCGGCTCGCTTGACTCCAAGTCGAGCGAGCAAGTGTTCCAAATCCTCCGCGACCTGGTCGACCGTGACAACAAGACCGTGGTGGCGGTGACGCACGATCTGGACCTTGCCCAGCGCATGGACCGTCGCATCCGGCTGGACGATGGCGGGATCGTGTCGGACGATGTTGCGATGCGTGACATCAGTGCGTAGTGCTGCTCGCGGGTCAGGTCGCAACGCGCAACGTGGCCGACGAGCACCGCGTGCGGCAGCGCTCGATCGCCGACATCACCTTCAACTGATGGAGGCTGACGTCCCGCGTGCCTCACGCCACGCGGGCCGTGGTCGCGGAAGATATCCGCGACCTCCAGAGTTGGGCGGCACACCTCGGTGGCGCGTTATGCTGCCGGCTTGGGTTTACGCCTCTTCCTCGACCGCTGGTGCGTGCCGCCAAGCCGCGCGAGCGGGCTCTCGATGGCGGCGATGCGGCCTGTGGCCACGCACGTATAGCGTGCCGTCGTGCCCAACTTGTCGTGTCCGAGCAGAGCCTGAATCAGGCGGATGTCGGTGCCGCCCTCGAGCAGATGCGTGGCAAAGCTGTGGCGCAGCGAATGCAGACTGATGCGCTTCCTGATGCCGGCCGCGTCCGCCGTCTCATGGAGAAGACGGCTGAGTTGGCGCGTCGTCAGATGCAGACCCGGTCGACGACCGGGGAACAGCCAACGGTCCTGCGGAGGCAGCCCTGCATCGTAGCGGACCGGCCGCGCCTTCCACCATTGCCGAAGCAGTGACAGCATCTCCGGCGGCAGCATCACGTGGCGATCCTTGCGGCCCTTCCCCTACACGATGCGGATGATCATCTGCGCGCTGTCGATGTCGCCGGCTCGCAGCCGAACGATCTCGCCCCGCGCGCAGCCCGCAGCCGTAGCCGAGCGCCAGGATGACGTGGACCTTGAGACTGCCCGACATGGCGAGCAGGCGCTTGTGCGCAGCGCGAGGATGCTCTAATTCGCGGTCATGCCGCCGTCGATGACAAGCTCGCTGCCGGTGACCCACGAGGCCTCGTCGGAGGCGAGATAGAGGCAGCCGGCCGCGATGT
>DASRJO010000101.1:0-8744 GCA_035649435.1 Candidatus Krumholzibacteriia bacterium
CGTCGACCTGTCGCGCCGCCCGTTCACGGTGTGGGCGTCCGACGACACGCTGCAGGCGCGCACGCTGATCGTCGCCGCGGGCGCGAGCGCCAAGCTCCTGGGCTTGCCGGCCGAGAAACAACTGATGGGACATGGCGTGTCCGCCTGCGCCACCTGTGACGGCTTCTTCTTCAAGGGCAAGGAAGTCATCGTGGTCGGAGGCGGCGACACGGCGATGGAGGAGGCCACGTTCCTCACCAAGTTCTGTTCCAAGGTCACGGTCGTCCACCGGCGCGACAAGCTCAGGGCCTCGAAGATCATGCAGCAGCGCGCCGAGAAGAATCCGAAGATCGAGTGGCTGTGGAACACGGCCGTGACCGAGATCCACTCGCCGGAAAAAAATGCGGTGACGGGAGTGCGTTTGCGCAACCTGCAGACTCAGGAGGAGATCGAGTTTCCGACCCAAGGGGTGTTCGTGGCCATCGGTCATCAGCCGAACACCCAGGTGTTCGCGGGACAGCTCGACATGGACGCGGTGGGCTACCTGCGGGTGCAGCCGCACAGCACGCGCACCAATGTTCCCGGTGTGTTCGCGGCGGGGGATGTCGCCGACATGGTCTACCGCCAAGCCGTGACTGCCGCGGGCACGGGCTGCATGGCGGCCATCGACGCCCAGCACTTTCTCGAGGAACACGGCGAAGCTTGAGCCAAGGCGCCAACGCCTGTGCGTGACGCGGCCGTCGGCGGTGTGGACGGTGGGTGGTAACGCGGGAACCGGACGAGCGCGCATGCGGCGTCCGGCGGGGCGCAGTCGGTCGGCGCGAGAATTGCGGTCCCGTTGACGCCCCGCGCGACGAAACCTAGTATCGGACATTCACCACCGACGACCGCGCGCGCGGCCGAGGAAACGGGAGAGGAGTGGACATGGCGAGCGTCAACAAGGTCATCTTGCTGGGAAACCTCGGGGCGGACCCGGAAGTGCGCTACACGAACACGGGAACGGCGGTGGCGAACTTCCGTATTGCGACCAACGAACGCTGGAACGACAAGAACGGCGCGACCCAAGAGCGCACCGAGTGGCACAACATCGTGGTTTGGAACAAGCTCGCCGAGATCTGCGGCAAGTATCTGAAAAAGGGTCGCAGCGTCTACGTCGAGGGCCGGCTGCAAACGCGCAGCTGGGACGATCAGGCGGGCAACAAGCGCTACACGACCGAGGTCGTGGCGCAGGTGATGCAAATGCTCGGCGGCCGGCCCGGCGAGAACCAGGAAGGCGAGTGGGCGCCACGTCCGGCGACGGAGGAACAGTCTCTCCCGGATATTCCCGTCGGCACGGCCGCGTCCGACGACGATTTGCCGTTCTGAGTCGCCGCCGTTCCTTGACAGGCGTTGGAGGCGCATGCTACGCATGCGGGGAAATCGTGCACCGCTAGCTCAATTGGCAGAGCAGCTGACTCTTAATCAGGAGGTTCCAGGTTCGATTCCTGGGCGGTGCACCATTTTCTTCTCCTGTCGCCACACCGAATCCACCGCTTCGCAGCTCGCCTCACGGCGAAATCGCCGCCTCACTCGGGCCCCGGCCGGACGCGAATGAACAGGTTGAGGTTGGCCATCGTGTGCACCGCGGTCGTGGTGACGCCTGGCTCGGTCATCGACCGGCGCCGGAAGCCGAAGCGAAGCGTGGTTCCGCCCTTGGACCAATCGGGGGAGCGCCCGAGGGCGTCGCGGAAATCGGCGGCCGTCAAGTTCTCGGCGATGTAGATCGTCCACTGGTTGGCGACGATGGGTGCGTAAGCGCGCGCGTAGATCTCGCCGTCCTGGAAAAACACCAACGCGTGCTCCACCTGCGCCTGCGGCGCCGTCGGTGCGACCAACGCCGCATCGAACTCGGCGTCGATGGCGACGATTTCGCCCTGGCTCGACGGTTCGAACTCGAATCCCAACAGCCGGTGGACGACGGTGATCGAGCTGCCGACCGGATGTTCGTGCGTCATCCGCCGGTAGAAGCCACTGTTCCCGAGCTCGCCGCTCCCCTGGACCGCGACCTGCGTCGCGCCGCCCACGGCTTCGACGGAGTCCACCTGCCACGACGTCGGATGAAAGAACTCGTCGTGAACGACGATCTGCGTGATCTCGCACGCATCACCGGTCCGTCGCCATCGAGATCGGCCTGGCTCGCGTTCGCGACATCGGGGCAATTATCGGACGCGTCGGGGATTCCATCGGAGTCACCGTCGGGCACAGTCGGGGAGTCATGGGTGCAGTCGAGCACCGCCGGGAGGGCAAAGCAGACGAGTGCGATGCGGATCCGCCAGGCTCGAATGGAGCGGATTCGTCGCCTCCAGGGCGTGTGCCGCCAGGCTAGCAGAATCAACGGCATTTCGTGGGCCCAGGCCATGCCGCGCTTGACCGGTGTGTGCGCATCGGGATACCGTGCTCGCCCAGCACTTTCGTGGCGCGGCGCACCCGTGATTCCGGAGAACGATGAAACGCAACCTCGTGATCGTCCTTGCAGCGGTCGTCCTCGCGGTCGCGGTATGGTGGTTGCGTCGCGGCCCGCAAACCACGAGCGAGGCGCCCGCCCCTGTTGCCGGACAATACCTCAACGATTCGCTCGGTGTCGGCATGCTGCTGCCCAGCACCCCCGGCTGGTCGTTTCGCTATGCCCCGGATGTGCCGGGCGGTGGGCTCGCGATGGCGATCCACGCCGGACAGACGGCGTCGGTGCGCCTCTACGAGCACGCGAGAACGGACGTCTCCGGACTCGAAGAAGTGATTCGCGATCGGCGGAAACAGCTGGCCGAAGTCTTCCAGGTGACCGACGTCGACAGCGTCATCGAGAGCGTGATCAAGGACGAGTTCGTCGACTTCGACGGTCATCCCGCCTGGCAGTGGCAAGCCGTCACCGAGCCGGTCGCGGTCGCGGGCAAAGCGCCGCAGAGGGTGATGTTCATGCTGCTCATCCTGGAGCGCCCGGAGCACGTCTTCGAAGCCGTCGGGATCCTGGGCTACCCCGCACGGCCGACGCCGGAGCAGCAAGCCGCTCTCCAGGCGTTGGCGAACGACATCACGTTCATCCTCGGGTCCTTCCAGGTGCGTTGATCGCCAGCCAAAGCCGGGCTTCCACGCATCGATCCACTCCTTGTCCCACCGGCACGGCTGCCGTATCTTCATCCTGGCATCCGCATGGGGGCGAATGGTTTCGACGGGATTGCTGAATCGTGGGATGCGTGCCGAGGTTCCACCGGCTCGTTAAAACGGGTGGGAAGACAATAGCTGACGAACAGTTGGCTCTTGCGGCCTAACTTCGATTAGGTCCGTCGGCTCCGTTCGCGCCATCGGGGGCGGAAGTCTGGCGTCACATACCGAAGGCTGGCCGTGGTTTTTGTCCCGAAGGCCGCGGCGAGAAAACAGGGACTGGCGGCGCATTCGATCCCGCCCGGTGGAGCGGCGCGTCGCGACAACAAATACCGGGATACGCACGTAGATTCTGACGAGGACGGATCCACGGACGCGGGTTCAATTCCCGCCGCCTCCACCATCTTCGGGCTCCTCTGCCGCAGGGGAGCCCTTCGTGTGTGCGGCGGTGGACGGCGGCGCGAGGGCACTGCTACCTTCGAAGCATGCATGCGCCACCCGACCACATCGCCGGTCACGGCTGGATCGAAGTCATCGCCGGCAGCATGTTCAGCGGCAAGAGCGAGGAGCTCATCCGCCGCTTGCGCCGTGCCGAGATCGCGCGCCAGAAGGTCCAGGTCTTCAAGCCGGCGGTCGACACGCGTTACTCGCAGGCCGAAGTCGTTTCGCACAACGATCAACGCATGCGCTCGCAACGCGTGCAGAGGGCGGGCGAGATCCTCGAGCTCCTCGACCACGACACGCTGGTGGTGGGCATCGACGAGGCGCAGTTTCTCGACCATGACCTGGTGCGTGTCTGCGAGCAATTGGCCAATGCCGGGAGGCGCGTCATCGTCGCCGGTCTGGATCAGGACTTTCGCGGCCAGCCATTCGAGCCGGTGCCCCAGCTGCTCGCCATCGCCGAATACATCACCAAGACGCGCGCCATCTGCCTGTGCTGCGGCCAGCCGGCGTTGCGTTCGCAACGTCTGCGTGGCGGCACCGACCTGGTGGTGATCGGCGCCGCCGAGGCCTACGAGCCGCGCTGCCGTGCCTGCTTCGAGCTGCCCGAGGAAGGCAGCCTCTTCACCCCCGAGCCCACAGGTGGATCGAGTTCCCACGGCGTGCCCCCCGCGACGACGGATCCGGCTCCTTGAACTCCAGGGGCCTCCTGGGCCTGTCGCCGCCCTTGCAGCCCTCCAGGTCGGAACCTATAGTTGCCAACTCGTGGCAGCTCTTTCGACGAGCGGTCACCGCGCGCCGGTTTCCGGAGGATGAATTTGAGCCTCGCGGAGAACCTCGCCCGCGTGCAGGACCGGTTGCTGCATGCCGCCGCGTCGGCCGGTCACCGCCAGCAGGAGATTCGCCTGGTGGCGGTCACCAAGGGCTGTGATCCGCGCACGGTGCGTGAACTATGGGAACTCGGGGTGCGTGATTTCGGCGAAAACCGCGTTCAGGAGGCATTGCAGAAAGTCGACACCGCGCCGCCCGAGGCACGCTGGCATCTCGTCGGCCACCTGCAGGAGAACAAGATCAACAAGGTTGTGCCTTGGGTGCACATGATCCAATCGTTGGACTCGCTGGCGCTCGCGCTCGCGTTGGATCAGCGTGCCCGGCGCTTGCAGCGACGCGTGCCGGTGCTCCTGGAGGTCAAGACCGCGCCCGAATCCACCAAGCACGGATTCGACCCGGCGGAAGTGCCGGATGCCTACGCGCAGATCTCTGCGCTCGCGGGGCTCGACCTCCAGGGCCTCATGACCATCGGCCCGCTCTCGGCAGAGGAGTCCGTCGTGCGCCAGAGCTTCCGCAACGCCAGGCGGCTGTTCGATCGACTGCAGTCCCAGGACTGCGCGCCGCGGATCCTGTCGATGGGGATGAGCGGCGACCTGGAGATCGCCGTCGAGGAAGGTGCGACGATGGTGCGCGTCGGTCGCGCGCTCGTCGCCGCCTGACCCGAGGAGTGAACCGATGCGTCTGACCCCGCTCGACATTCGCGAACAGCAGTTTCGTCGCGTCATGCGCGGCATGGATCCCGAGGAGGTCACCGCATTCCTCACCAGCGTCGCGGCGGAATTCGAAACCCTGCTGACCGACAACAAGGAAATGCGCCAACGCCTGCACGACTTCGAGGAGAAGTTGGGCGAGTATCGCAGCATGGAGAAGGCGCTGCGGGATACGCTGTTGACAGCGGAGCGCGTCATGGCCGAATCGAAGGAAAGTGCGCAGCGCGAAGCGGCGCTGCTCATTCGCGAAGCGGAGCTGCAAGCCCAGCGCGCAACCGTGCGCATCTCGCAGGACGTCGTGCGCTTGCGGCGCGAGCTCGGCGAGCTCCGGCGCATGAAGGACGCCTACCTCGGGCGGCTGCGCTGGTTGATGCGCGGCCACCTGGAGATCGTCGAAGGGCACGCACAGGAATTCGTCGAGGCCGATGCGGGCCTGGGTCTGCCGGCGGACACCGAGCCCGGGCGCGATGGCGCTCGTGACGGCCGCCTGGCGGACGCTCGTGTCGCCTCGGGAGTGGCCTCCGAGCCGCTGCCGTCCGAAGCCCCGCGCAGCGAAAAGCCACCTGCGTCATAATCAAGGCCCATCGTGTCGCAGAGGAGAGCGAATGCGTCCGCGCAGCGACCGCCAGTTCTTGGCATACGAACGCATCCAGGAGACGAGCGCCTTCCTGCGCGCGCGGGTGCAGCGCGCGCCACGCTTCGGTCTCATTCTCGGCACCGGGCTCGGCAACCTCGCCGGGCAGATCGAAGATGCAGTCGCCATCGCCTATGACGAGATCCCGCACTTCATGCCCTCGACCACCGAGAGCCACGCCGGCAACCTCGTCTTCGGCCGCTTGGGCGGGCAGGAAGTCGTGGCGATGCAGGGCCGCGTGCACTACTACGAGGGCTACAGCATGCAGGAAATCACCTTTCCGGTGCGGGTGATGAAGGCCCTGGGGGCGGATTCGCTCATCGTCTCGAATGCCGCCGGCGGCATGAACCCGCGCTACGCGGCGGGCGATCTCGTCGCCATCACCGACCACGTCAATCTCATGGGGGACAACCCCCTGATCGGCCCCAACGACGAGCGACTCGGCGAGCGCTTTCCCGACATGTCGGAGCCATACGATCGCAGCTATCTGCGCGCGATCGCCACCATCGCGATCGAGCAGCATCTGCGCTTGCACGAGGGTGTTTTCGTCGCCGTCGCCGGTCCCAACCTCGAGACCGCGGCCGAGTATCGGTTCTTGCGCCAGATCGGCGCCGATGTCGTCGGCATGTCCCTGATCCCGGAGGTGCTGGTGGCGCGGCACTCGGGATTGCGCGTGTTGGCGTTGACGGTGATCACCGACGAATGTTTGCCGGACTGTTTGCAACCTGCCGATGTCGCCAAGATCATCCGCACTGCGAATTCAGCCGAACCGACATTGAGCAGACTCGTGATCGAATTCCTGGGTCGGGTGGACACGGTCTGATGCCCTGAGTGGACCGGGCGAGGAGGAGTGCAGTGGACGCGAACGAACTCAGCAGCTGGAATCTCAAGCTCCGAGAGGAGAGCGAACGCATCCTGGCGGAGTTGGCAAACCTGAAGGAGATCACGGCGTCCACCGCGCGCGATTCCTCCGGTGATCTTTCCAGCCACGCCAGTCACATGGCGGACCTCGGGACCGACACGATGGAGCGGGAAAAGGCTTTCCTTTTCGCCAGCCAGAAACGCAAACGGCTCGAGGAGATCGCCGTGGCCCTGCAGCGCATCGAGGCGGGCACCTTCGGTTTTTGCGAGGTGTGCGGCGGCAAGATTCCGGCGCGCCGGTTGGAACGCATGCCGGGTGCGACGAGCTGCGTGCCCTGCAAGGAAAAGTTGGAGAAACAAGAGCATCGGCCCTAACGCGCGCACCGCGTCGCGCCCCAGAGCGCGATGCAAGCCGGCGCCGGCCGGACCGGGGGGACATGACGGGCGATTTGCAGCTGCAGGTCGACGCCGGGCAAAGCGGAGTGCGCATCGACCGGCTGCTGGCACAACGCTTTCCCGCCATCACCCGCTCGCGATTCCAGAAGTTGCTGCGCGATGGTCATGTCACGGCGCGCGGGAAGAAAGTGCGCAGCGCCTATCGTGTCCTGGATGGCGACGACATTCGTGTGCGCCTGCCGCCGCCGGAGCCGCTGTCGTTGCAGCCGGAAGCCATCCCGCTCGCCATCGTCTACGAAGACGGCGATCTCATCGTCGTCGACAAACCGGCCGGAATGGTGGTGCACCCCGCGGCGGGGAATCGTCGCGGCACCCTGGTGCATGCGCTCTTGCATCATTGCCCTCAGGTCGCGGATGCGGGCGAGACGGTCCGCCCCGGAATCGTCCATCGCCTCGACAAAGGCACTTCGGGGCTGTTGGTGGTGGCGAAGAACGACGTCGCGCACGTGCGCCTCGCTGCGGCCTTGCAAGCGCGCCGCGTGCGCCGGGAGTATCTGGCTCTGGTCTGGGACCATGTCGCCGCCGACGGCAGCATTGAAGCCGCCATCGGTCGCGATCCCTTCGACCGCAAGCGCATGTCGGTGCGCGACTCGGGTGGGAAGCCCGCCACCACCCACTATCGCGTGCTGGAACGGCTCGCCTTCACCACGCTCCTCGATGTGCGGCTCGACACCGGGCGCACGCACCAGATTCGCGTGCATCTGGCGAGCCGCGGACACCCCGTGTTCGGGGATGCCACGTATGGAGGGAGAACTTCACGTTTGACTCGCCTCACGGCAGCCTTTAAGGTCCAAGCGGGGGCAGCGCTTCAGTCGATGCCGCGTCAGGCACTGCATGCGACGCGCCTGTCCTTCCAGCATCCAGTCACGGCGAAGGAACTGGCCTTCGAATCGCCGTTGCCGGATGACTTCCTCGCGATCCTCGCCATGTTGCGTGCCGCAGCGCCGGGAGACCACGCATGACCATCCGGCAGCGTCAGGTCGGGGATGTCGTCGTCCTCGACATCGATGGCAAGATCGTCGGCGGAGTCGATCACGATCTCTTCCAGGAGAAGATTCGTGCTCTCCTGACCGCAGGGAAGCACAACGTCCTCGTCAATCTCGAGAACGTCAAGTGGGTCAACAGCACGGGGCTCGGGGTGTTGATCGCCGGTTTCCGCACCGTGCAAACCGGCGGTGGCAGGCTCAAGCTCTTGCACGTCTCCGAACGCATTCACAGCTTGCTCACCATCACCAGACTGTCCACCAAGTTCGAGATGTTCGAGAGCGAAGACGAGGCGACCGCCAGCTTCGCCAAATGACTGCGACCGGTGCGACGCGAAAGGGACGCGACGAATCATGGCCAACGAATCTCCCGCGGAGATCCAGCTGCGTCTGCCCAGTCAGTTGCGGTGGCTTGGCGTCGTCGATGCGGTGGTCCAGGGCTTCGCCGCCGAATTCGCGCTGTCGGCGGACGACGTCAACAATCTCAGCACCGCCGCGATCGAGGCCGCGTCGAATGCCATGGAGCACGCCAACAAGTTCGACGAAAGCAAGCACGTGACCCTGCATTTGCGCGGTCACGGCTCGGCGATCGACATCGAGGTGGAGGACGAGGGGCCAGGCTTCGATCCGCGTCCCTATGAACGCGAGCTGACCGCCGAAGACCTGTTGAAGTTGCGGGGGCGCGGGATTTTCATCATGCGGTCATTCATG
>DASRJO010000102.1:0-11477 GCA_035649435.1 Candidatus Krumholzibacteriia bacterium
GTGACCGCCATGCCGCGCATGAAGTCGACGCGGGTGAGGATCCCGATGCCCGCCGTGTTGTGGCTCTTGGCGATGTCCCACTCCTCCGGCGTCCACGGCACGAGCGATTCCATCCCATTCACGTGATCGGTCTCGAAGCAAGCGCCCAACTTGCACTCGTCGTCGGCGGACAGGACGACACGCGTGCGCCAGGCGCCGTAGTCCGTCGACGTGTCGTAGGCGATGAGCTTGTCGACCAGGTGTTCCGCATCGGCGAGCGAGCGCGGTGTGAGCCGGCCGACGCCCAGATCCGGCAGCGGGTGCATGTTCGACAAGCCAGCCGCCCGCGGCGTATCCATCTCCCCCAGCCAGTCGTCCACCGCGTACCAGCGCCGGAGGTGACCGGGTGCACGCTGCGGCCCCGCGATGCCCGCATCCATCGGGTCCGCGTACCAGGCGTGCACGGTCGGGACGAGCGTCGGCTGGCTGCCGGAATCCAGCCGGCGTGGATCGTGCGTGGCCTCGCCGAAGAGCAGCACGTAGCGCAAGCGCGGCGAGGTCTCCCCTGGCAGCAACGGCTGTGTGTAGAGAAGCTTCAAATAATTGCGCACGGCCAGCGCGTCGACCCTGCCGCCGGAGAAGTTCTCGTAGATGTCGGCGACATCGACCACGCGCACTTCCGGGACATGTCCGAGGCTGGAAGCAGCGGGAAAGTGCGCAGCGCGGTGTTGCGCCAGTCGCTGCGCTTCCTGCAGCAACGAGGTTTCGGTCACGATCACCATGTCCGGGACGCTCGTCGGCGCGCGCAACGGCCGCAAGGTTTCGACGCTCAGGTTGGCAGGATCCACCAACGTCGGCGCGTTGACGGCGAAGAAGTGGGTGCGGATGCCCTGCCCGCGCCCGTAGCGCACGCGCCACGTGCCCGGCGTGCCGGTCGCAGTCGCTTCGATGAGACGCACCGGCTGCTGCGCGTCGGTCACGTCCAGGATCCAGGGCTCCTGCGTGCCGAATCCCCCGAGCTCGTACGCCTCGTCGGGCGCCGCCGGCCGCCGGCTCCAGCGCAAGCGCCCCGCCTCGGAGCCGCGCGTCGGCAGCACGAGCGGGCGATCCCAGGTCAAGTCGAACTTGAGGAATGCCGTCGGATCGGAATCGAGTGTCGCAGAGTAGTCGACGAGGAACAAACGCAAGTCGTTCGACTGGCGCAATGTGACCGGAATGGTGGCGTAATGATTCTGCGGCCGGGAGTTCTCCTTGATCCAGCGGATCTCGCCGATCTCGAAGGTGTTCAACCGCACACGGACCGCATGGTAGCCGGAGCTGAAAGCATCCCCGTCGCTGATCCCGATACGGAGGAATGCGGCCGGATCGACGACGCCGGCCAGGTCGGCATCGAAGGCGACGACAACCGGATTGTTGGTGCGAAGCTCGTCCCACATCCACAGGTCGTCCACCTGGTCGAACTGCAGGTCTTCCTCGAAGTGCAGCCGCGCGCTGCTGCTTTGCACCAGATCGGGCGGCGTGCCCGGCGCGCTCGACGGCACCGAGTCGAGCCTCTGACCACTGGCCTCGCCCCACACGAGCCAGGCGACTTGAAAGCGATCGTATGGATTCTGCGCGTGCAGCAGCGAGTCGCTTCGCGTGCCGGTCAGATCCACGTAGTCCTCGGCTCCGAGCGCGTAGAAGACGATGGAATCCTGGGTGTCGAAGGAATGATCGGCTTCGCCTTGCACCCAGATCGCGGTTTCGCGCAAGGCATAGTCCGGTTGCCAGCTGGCGGGCAGCGAATCCGCACGCAACGGAATGGGCGCCCATGTGTCCATGAAGATCTGGAACTGCGTCGGGTCGATGTTGTCGACCTCGGACCCGATGAGCGACTGCAAGCGCGCGTAGGTCAGGGCATAGAGTCCGGTGCGCGGGATGCGGACGCGGATGCGGCGTTGCGGCAGCAACGTCGCGGCCGGCGTCGCCGGCTTCTGGGTCTCGAAGCGCAGTTGCCAGCCTGCGGCGGTGCGGGTGTTGAGAAACGCCGCGTGCAGCGGCTCGTCCGCCGGGGCGTCCGCGCGCGGCATCGCCCGGTCGGCGAAACGGACGCGGACACGCATGCTGTGCACATACGTCGCCCCGCCCTGCAGAGCGAAGAGCAGCGGCGTGTAGCGCAAGGTGACGACGTCGCGCCCTCGCACCATGCCGCCATTTTCGAGCCGCACGGCGGCTGTGGGAACCTGTGTGGTCCAGGCTTGCGGCCGATCCGCGGCCGGCGCCGAATCGTCGCGGCCGGAGGCCACACGCGGCGCTTCGACATCGCCATGCACTTGCGTTTCCTGGCTCGCGATGTCGAGCGTGGCGCCGCGCGATCCCGGCACCGCGATCAGCGCGGCGCGCTCGAATTCGATGGGCATTCCCGGCTCGCCGCCCCAGGCGAAGCCGGGGACGTCTACCTTGCGGCCTTTGCGCACGAGCGGCGGTGCACGCAGCACGATTTCCATGCCCTCGTCGTCGTCGCGGACGATTTCGATCCAGCTCGAGTCCGCGATCGGTGCCGCATCACCGCTCATCCAAGGCAGCACAGCGATCGTGCATGCGACGAGCAACGGGGCGCCGAGCCACACCGGCGGACGAGTGCGCCTCTGCGCCGCGGGCTGCCCCGGGTGCAGCATGGAAACTCCTCTCGCGGGCAAGGGCACTTCCTCAAGGAATCGGCGGGAGAGACCTGCGGCGCGCTGGCGGCTGCATCGGACTCTCTGGCACGGCTTCGTCCACCAGGAGGATGGGGAAACCGTCGCGCACGGGAAAGAGCAGGCGGCAACTTCGACACCGCACCGCGCTGCCCTTCACATCCTCGTCCAGTGGACCCTTGCAATGTGGGCAGGCAAGGACCTCGCAGAAATCGCGCTCGATCATGGCACCTCCGCCGGGCTAGGGGCAATCCCAATGGGCCTGCGCAACGGCCATGCCAGGGGATCCCCCTCCGCATCACGCCACGGCTTCGGTGTCGGAGAACACCCCCATCGCCAGATATTTTTGGAAGCGTACCTCGAGCCGGGCTGCGGCTGGAACTGGATCCAGACTCGCGAGCTCGTCCGCCAGCACTTGGCGCAGGATGACGGCCATGGCCTCCGGATCGCGATGCGCACCGCCCTTCGGTTCGTCGACGACGCGGTCGATCAGGTGCTGCTGCGCCAGGTCGCGCGCCGTGAGCCGCAGCGCTTCGGCGGCGCGCGGCGCCTGCGCCCGGTCACCCCACAAGATCGCCGCGCAACCCTCGGGCGAGATCACCGAGTAGATGGAGTTCTCCAACATGAGGACGCGGTCGCCGACCGCCATCGCGAGCGCGCCGCCGCTGCCGCCTTCACCGATGATGACCACGACGATCGGCACCGGGATACGCACCATCTCGCGCAGGTTGCGCGCAATCGCTTCGAACTGGCCGCGCTTCTCCGCATCGACGCCGGGGTAGGCGCCTGGAGTGTCGATGAACGTGACGATGGGACGGCCGAACTTGCCCGCCATCTGCATGAGACGCAGCGCCTTGCGGTAGCCCTCGGGGTGCGGCATGCCGAAGTTGCGCAGCAGGTTCTCTTTGGTGTCCCGGCCCTTCTGATGGCCGATGACCATGACCTGCCGGCCACACAACAGCGCCATGCCGCCGACGATGGCGCGGTCGTCACCGAACAAGCGATCGCCATGCAGCTCGGTGAACTCGTCACAGACGAGACGCAGGTAATCGAGCGTGTACGGCCGGCGCGGATGCCGGGCGAGCTGCACGCGTTGCCACGCCGACAGATTGGAGTAGATCTCCTCGCGCAACCGGTCCGCTTGCTTCTCGAGCGATTCGAGCTCGCGCACGACGTCCATGCCCTTGGTGGCGGCGAGATCGCGCAGCTCGCTGATCTTCGTTTCGAGCTCGAGGATGGGGCGTTCGAATTCCAAGAAATCGCGGTTCATGTGTCCTCTCGGGCGAGAAGCGTTGGGTGGTCTGCTCCTGCGCCCCCCTCGAGTCTAATGCCGCGCTCACAGATGGAAAAGATAGAAGAAGTTGAGCTCCCTGCCCACCTCGCCGCCGTCGCTGCCGTTCCCCAGCAGGTCGCGCAGCAGGAAGCGCACGTGGCTGCCGCCGTCGAAGCGCCACTGCAGGCCCAGGTCGAGCCAGCCGCGGTCCGCGTCCTCGCGATCGTCGAAACCGAAGTCGTAGTCCAGCAGCAAGCCGAAGTGCCCGCCGACCTCCTCCGCCAGGCCGGCGAAGAAGTCCATCGATTCGCGTTCGCCCTCGAGGGAATAATTGATGCCGCCGGAGAGCGTGGTAAGCAGCGGCCAAGTCGACGCCGCCACGTGATGCGAGGCGACGCCGTAGAAGCCGAGGGACTTGCGTTCGTAGCGTGCCGCCGCTTCGTCCCAGCGCCCGTGACCTTGGGAGTCGAAGCCGAGGGCCAGGGTCGGCAGCGGCTGCTGGTCGAGAACGAGGACCTGCGCCTGGAACCCGACATGCGGGTTGGCGTCGATGGGGCCGCTTCCGAGCACTTCCTGCAGGCCATAGGAAAGCCCGAAGTGCACGCGATCGAAAACGCCCAAGTGGAAAAATGACAGGACACTGCCCTCGGGACCTGCACCAATTTCCCAACGTGCGGTCGCATGACCGAGGGGATCGGCGTTGGGACTGTCGATGATGCGTGAATCGGCGCTGGCGCCTGCGGCCCACGCCGCGACTACGAGTCCGGCCGCTGCACTTCGCCCCCACCCCTTCCCCATGCTGCCTCCCCGCGCGCCGAGCAACGGCTACACCCAGGGGGGACGGGTGTCAACGGCGGCTGCGGCCGCGCCAGGTCTCGGGCCCCGGGTCGCGCGACCGGCGGCGCCGGCGGACAGCGCCTGCACCGCGCTCAGGTCGCAGCGCAAGCGCACGTTGTCGCCGCCCAGGAGCTGGCCCAAGGCCGCGAGCAACGCTTGCGACGGCAGCACGCGCGCGTTGCGCGCGCGCATCTTCACCTGTCGTTCGGCTCCGTGCAGCTGCAGCCGCACCTCGCAAGGGCCCGGGTGCGTCGCGAGCAAGTGGCGCAAGCGCTCGAGATCCTCGCGCGAGAGACGTCCCGCATCGACGCCGAGATCGATCGACTTGCCCAAGCGCTCGATCGCTTCGTCGAGGGTGAAGACGTGCTCGCACAGCAGCTTCGTCTCCTGTTCTTCGCGCACGTTGGCGCGGCCGCAAACCACCACCACCGCATCGTTGGCGAGCCGCGCGGCGTAGCGCTCGTAGACGCTCGAGAACACCAGGAGCTCGGCGGTGCCGACGAAATCCTCCAGCTTGACGAACGCCATCGGCTTGCCCTTCTTGTCGGCGATCACCCGGCTGCTCACCACGGTGCCCGCCAACGCCGTGAACACGTTTTCGTCGCTGTCCTGCAGGTCCACGGTGGTGCACGGCGCCAGGTCGAGCAGGAGCTGCTTCTGCGCCAGCAGCGGGTGGCCGCTCAAATAGAAGCCGAGGACCTGTTTCTCCTGCGCCAAACGCGTCGCCTCGTCCCAATCCGGCATGGGTGGCAACGGCGGCTCGTACTGCGCCTCGGCGCCGCCGTTCGCCTCGCCGAACAGCGAGGCTTGTCCGCGTGCGCGCTCGTCTTGCAAACGCTGGCCATGGTCACAGGCCAGGTCGAGCCCCGCCAACTTCTGCGCCCGGTTGCCGGGCAACGAGTCCATGGCGCCGGCGGCGACCAGGCTCTCCAGCATGCGCTTGTTCCAGCTTCTCGCATCGACGCGGGCGCAGAAATCGAACAGCGAGCGGAACGCGCCGCCTTCGTCGCGCGCGCGCACGATGGTCTCGATCGCACCCAGCCCGACGTTCTTCACCGCTCCGAGGCCGGGGAGGATGGCGCCATCGCGCACGCGGAAATCGGCGCAGCACGTGTTGACGTCGGGTGCGAGCAGCGGCACCCCGTGCTTCCGGCAGTCCTCGATCAGCACGACGATGCGGCTCGTGTCGCTCATTTCCGACGACATCGACGCCGCCAGGTATTCCGCCGGGTAGTGAGCCTTCAAGTACGCGGTCTGCACCGAGATCACGGCGTAGGCGACGGAGTGGGACTTGTTGAATCCGTAGCCGGCGAAGTGGACGATCTGCTCCCAGATCTTCTCGGCGGCGTCGCGGCCGACCCCGCGCGCTGTCGCGCCTTGCACGAACTTCGAGCGCTGCGCGTCCATGACATCGCGCTTCTTCTTGCCCATCGCCTTGCGCAGCAGGTCGGCTTCGCCGAGGCTGAATCCGGCCAGATCGCTGGCGATGCGCATCACCTGCTCCTGATAGAGGATGACGCCGTAGGTCTCGTCGAGCAGCGGCCCGAGCACCGGATGCAACGACTCGATGGCGCGCCGGCCGTGCTTGCGCTCGATGAAATCCTGCACCATGCCGCTCTTGAGTGGCCCCGGCCGGAACAGCGCGTTGATGGCGGCGATGTCCTCGAAACGATCGGGGGCGATCTTGCGCAACAGGTCGCGCATCCCGGCCGATTCGAGCTGGAAGACGCCGACCGTATCCGCCTTTTGCAACAGCGCATAGGTGGCGGGATCGTCGAGCGGGATGCTCCTCCAGTCGATGTCAACGCCTTGGGTCTCGCGCACGCGCTGCACCGCGGCGTTGAGCACCGTGAGCGTGCGCAGGCCGAGGAAGTCCATCTTCAACAAGCCGACATCCTCGAGCGCGGTCATGCCGTACTGGGTGGTGACTTCGTCCTTCTGCGAGCGATAGAGCGGCACGTGGTGCACGAGCTCGGTGGGCGTGATGACGATGCCGGCGGCATGGATCGAGGCGTGCCGCACCATGCCTTCGAGGTGCAGGCAGATCCGCGCCAGCTTGTGCTGCGGGTGCTCGGGACGACGCATTTCGCCGAGCTCCGGCACCGAGTCCAGCGCCTTCGACAAGGTCATCCCCGGCATCGTCGGGATCATCTTGGCCAGACGGTCGGTTTCGGCATACGACAGGTGCTGCACGCGCCCGACATCGCGCACCACGGCGCGCGCTGCCATGGTGCCGAAGGTGATGATCTGGCAGACGTTGTCGCGCCCGTACTTCTGCTTGACGTATTCGATCACCTCGCCGCGGCGCTCGTCGAAATCGATGTCGATGTCCGGCATCGAGATGCGCTCGGGGTTCAAGAAGCGCTCGAAGAGCAGGCCGTGCTCGATCGGGTCGACATCGGTGATGCCGAGGCAAAAGCACACCAGGCTGCCGGCGGCCGAGCCGCGTCCCGGACCGACGGCGATGGAACGTTCGCGCGCGGCGCGGACGAAATCCGCCACGATGAGGAAATAGCCGGCGAAGCCCATGCGCCCGATGACGTCGAGCTCGTAGCGCAAGCGCGTCTCGAGCGCTTCTCCCCCGCGCGCGTAGCGCGTGGCGAAGCCGCGCCGCGTTTCGGCTTCCAGGAAGGCTTCGGGGCTCGCGTAGCCCTCGGGAATGGGGAAATTGGGCAACAGGAAGCGCCCGAGGTCGAGCTCGAGCTTGCAGCGCTCGGCCGCAACCAGTGTCTGCTCGAGATATTCGGGGTGTTCGGGGCAGAGTTGCAGCATCTCGTCGGCGTCCTTGAAGTACAGCTGCTCGCTCTGGAAACGGAAGCGCTGCGGGTCGTCGAGATCCTTGCCCGTCTGGATGCACAACAGGACATCGTGCGCTTCGGCATGATCGGCGCGCAGATAGTGGCTGTCGTTGGTGATGAGGATCGGTGCACCGGTGGCCTGCGCGAGCGCCGGCAGGCCGCCGGACACCCGGTCCTCCTCGGGGATGCCGTGGCGCTGCATCTCGAGGAAGTAATTGTCGCGGCCGAAGATCTCCTGATGCTCGCGCACGCACTGCACGGCGGCGTCGAAGCGATCGGCGAGCAGCAGCTGCGGCACCTCGCCCTTGAGGCAAGCGGAGAGCGCCAGCAAGCCGTCACCGTACGCGCCGAGCAGCTCCCGATCGATGCGCGGCCGGAAGTGGAACCCGCTCAAGTAGCCTTCCGACGACAGCCGCATCAGATTGCGGTACCCCGTCTGGTTGCGAGCCAGCAACACCAGGTGAAAGTAATCGGACCAGTTGCGGGGTTTGTCGCGGCGAGAGCCGGGCGCCACGTAGACTTCGCAGCCGAGGATCGGCTGCACGCCTGCAGCGCGCGCGGTCTTGTAGAACTCGATGGCCCCGAAGAGGTTGCCATGATCGGTGAGCGCCAGCGCCGGCATGCCGAGCTCGCGCGCGCGCGCCACCAGCGCCGGGATACGCTGCGCGCCATCGAGCAGGCTGAAGTCGGAGTGCGTGTGCAGGTGCACGAAGCGTGACATGGCTCTCCGTCCAAGCTCAGGGCACGGTGAACTCGAACTGGCGCTCGCTGCGGTTGCCGAGACGATCCTCGGCCTGCGCGTGCAAGTGATGCACACCGCGTCCGAGCGGCGCCGTGGGATGCACCAGCACGCGGCCGGTTTCCGGATCCCACTCCGGGATGGCGACGGCGTCGTCGATGCGGACGCGGATGCCCGCATCGCCGAGATCGGCACCGGCGTCGTGGGCGACGAACTGCAAGCGCGGCGCCGTCCCGCGGCGCGGCACGGCGCGGAAGTCGCGCAGCACGGGCGGAGTTTCGTCTTGCAGGACCACGAACGTCCCCAGATTGCGTGTCTCGCCCACCAGCTCGCCCTGGTCGTTGCGCTCGGCCGAGACGAAGCTCAGCTGGCCGCGCTCGAAGAGGAACAATCCCAAGTGCGCGCCACGCCGCTCGGCCGCCTCATTCGGGTCCACCCGCACGCGCACGCCCTCATCGAGCGCCGCGGTGCGCGGCTCCACCTGCACGCACGGCCCTGCGGGCTCGAGCTCGCTGCCGAGCCCGAGTGCGACGGGATCGGCCTCGCGCATGCGCAATGCGATCGGCTCGAGCACCGTGCGCGACTCGAACTCGAGCCGCAGCCGTGGGTGCAGGTCGTCGATCCGGCGCGCGCGTCCGCGCCGCACGATCCGCGCCGGGAGTTCGACGTGCAGTATCGCACGCCGGCCATCGCAGGTGCTGGCCTCGATCTCGAGCGCATCGAGGTCGTCGAGATCCTCGACGTCCAGGAGCCAATCGTAGCGCTCGGCGTCGGTCTGAAATCCGATTGCCGCAAAGCGCAACGCGTTCCCACCGCGGTGGAGCGCCAAGCGCGGCGGCCCCGCCAAGGCTGCGTCGGCGGTGAGCCCGATCTCGAGTCGCCCGTGACGCCACTCGCTCTGGACACGCAGCGGCAGGCGCGCCGGGTTCGCCTCTGCTGCCGGCGCACAGGTGGCGAACCCTTCGAGCCCCGAGACATCGCGCACGCGGGCGCGAAACACCAGTGCTCCGCTTGCGGCGCAACGTGCCTGCCAATGATGGCGCGTCCTGGCACCGCGCGCCGGGAGCGCGCTCCAGGTCTTGCCGTGGTCGCGCGACACGTGCAGCACCAGGGTCAAACTGTCGCCATCGGCGTCGCTGGCCGCGATGTCCACCGTCACCGAATCCGCCGTGCGCGTGGCGAGCACCTTATCGAGACGCGGCACGTGGCTGGCGAGGAACGGAATGCGCCATCGCTCGGTCTGGCCACCGACATCGGCCACCTCGACCTCCAGCTCGTGCGCGCCGGGCGCGAGCAGAGATGGATCGTCGAGGCCTTGGGCCTCCGGGATCCCGGCGATGATCTGGCCGCGCCCGGCGGCGGCCGCCGCCTCGCGCCCCGGCAGGCGGCTGGTGGCGCGCGCGAACAGCAGGAAGAAGCGCTGATCGTGCGCGTGCAGCTGCTCCTGATCGTAATCGAGCACGATGTGATGATTGTCGGCGTAGTCGAAGCGTTCGTGCACGGCACGAAACAGCGGCCGGCCATCGATGCGCGCCTCGTAACGATACGGCACCTGCACCGAAGATCCGACGGCGGCGCGATCGATGGCGCGCACGGCGAATCCCAGGCGGCCGGCCGCGCGCACCGGCACTTTCCTGGCGCGGTCGGTGAGGATCAGCGGTTCGGTTCCTCCCTCGACGTGCGCTTGCGCGTCGAGAGGCAGAATCTCGATGGCGTGGATCGTGGGCGGCACGCGATCCTCGAGCGCCCAGCCGCGTGTCTGCGGGTTGGTGGCCACGTCCCCGTCGCGCACTTCGAAGTGCAGGTGCGGTGAGCCGATGCCCGTGTCGCCGCTCCAGGCCACGATGTCACCGCGCTGCACGCGGATCTCGCCGCGTTCGAGATTGACGTCGAAGGTGTAGCGGCCGCGGCGCACTTGCTCCTGCCATGCCCGCGCCGCCATCGGCTCGGCGAAACGCGACAGGTGCGCATAGACCACGAGCTCTCCAGTGTCGAGCTGCAAGTACACGGCCTTGCCATAGCCGAACGGTGACATGCGCAGCCGCGAGATCCAGCCATCGTCGACGGCGCGGCAGGCGATGCCGGTGCGACCTTCCGTTCCCAGGTCGATGCCCGCGTGAAGATGGGTGCGACGCGGCTCGCCGAAGCTGCTGGTGAGAACCGGAGGCGAGTCGAGGGGCCAGACGTGATCCGCCGTCGCCGGCCCCGCGTGCAGCCCGACGCCCACCACCCAAACACCTGCCCAACGCCAACCCATCCCGGCACCTCGACCCCTGCGCGCACAGCACTGCGATGGACTCGAAGAGGCGTGCGGCACCGCGCGCCGCGACGTGCGGGAGATAGCACCGCTTCGCCTCGACGTCAAGTCTCGACGCTTGCGAGCGGCAGAACGCTGTGTTAGCGTCCTTCGTTCGGGTGACTCGAGGGCCCACCTGCACGGCCCAAAACTTCGTCTCGACACCGTTCCCCGCTCGCCCGAGCGCGCTCCGAGTCCGGAGTGGACGCCGCGGCCGCGGAACGTTCCTGGAGCCAGAACCATGCTGAGACAAATGCGCTCGCAGCGCACGATGAAGACCATCATGTGGATCGTGGCCGCTGCATTCGCCGTCGGCTTCCTCTTCCTCGGCCAGGGCATGAACGTCGGCAGCGGCGGCGGTGACGTGCAGAGCAACCTCGCTGCGGTGGTGAACGGCACCGAGATCCCGTACGAGACCTACAGCGGCCGCGTGTCGCAACTGGCCGAAATGGAGCGCGCGCGCAGCAGCCGCGACGACTTGACCAGCGCCGATTACGAGCGCATCGAGTCCCAGGCTTGGGACGGGATCATCACCGAAATCCTGGTGCAGCAGGAAGCGCAACGCATGGGATTGCGCGCCGAGGACTCCGAGGTGATCGCCTACTTGGAAGGCAATCCGCCGCCCTTCGTGCGCCAGAGCTTCCTCGACGAGCAGGGCAATTTCGACGTCCAAGCGTTCCGTGCCGCGCTCGCCGATCCGAACACCGATTGGCGCGCCGCCGAACAGTACGTGCGCGGCCTGCTGCCCTCGCTCAAGATGCAGCAAATGGTGGCTGCCCGCGCCACCGTGAGCGACGCCGAGGTGCGCGAGGAATTCGCCCGCCGTAGCTTGCGCCACACCGTGCGCTACGTCGGCCAGCGCTGGAGCGACCTGCCAGTC
>DASRJO010000103.1:0-23519 GCA_035649435.1 Candidatus Krumholzibacteriia bacterium
GCCGCCGGCCGCGTGCGCACCACCGGTTCCGCCTATTACAGCCACGAGGGCGACTACGTCGGCCGCCAGTTGGGTCTCGGACTCGCGCACGACTTCCAAGAAGGCAACACCAACCTTGCCGTCGGCCTGTCGCACGGGTTCGACACCATCACGCCAGAACCGCACGAGGGCGTCGTCGCCACCGCGCACGAGCGCTTCACCGAGGATCTGACCTGTGTGTGGACGCAGACCGTGTCGCAACGCGCGCGCGCGACGCTCGGCTTCGAAGGCGCCTGGGTGCACGGTTTCCAGAGCAATCCGTATCGGCGAGTGTATGCCGGCGGCGAGCTGCGCTCCGAGCGTCATCCGGAGCGGCGCTTCCGCCGATCCTTGTTCGGGCAATACGATCACTATTTTGCCAGCCGCGCCTCCGTGTCGGTCTCGGGCCGCTGGTACAGCGACGATTGGGGAGTGCAGGCCGGCACCTTCGATGCGCACCTGAATCAATATGTCGGCGATCACCTGATCGTGCGCTATCGCTATCGCCATCACCTGCAGTCGGCGGCTTCCTTCCAACGCGATCTCTACGAGAGCGCGGACGGTGTGGACGGCTATCTCACCGCCGACTACAAGCTCGACGACTTCGCCTCCGATCTCTTCGGGGTCAAGCTCAGCGTGCCCTTCGCCGGTTTCGACCTGGCGACCTGGGCAAGCGGCGTGGTGCTCGACGTCAAGTTCGAGCGCTACTTCGACTCCAAGAGCTTCGCGGCGAACGTGTTCGAGACGGGCTTCACCTGGCCGTTCTGAGGCCGACGAGGGAGGCTGTATGCGTAAGCCCTGCGTGTTCTGGATGCTGACGCTGCTCTGGTCGAGCGCCGCGGCGGAGTCTTTCATGGCGCGGTCGTTGGCGCCCGAGCACGGGGTCGACGTCTTCACCCGCGCCGAGGCGCGCCGGCTGATGGACCGCGATCTCCTGGCCGAGCCCGCCGGCAGCGCGCTCTACGGAACGGTCGATGTGTACGATCGCTTCCCATGGGTCGAATCGCATTGGATCGCGGTGACGAGCGACGCTCGCTGGCAGCGCCTGCTCTACGGCGCCCCGGGCGACGCACCACGTGCTTTCGGCAGCGCCGACATGCCGATCGCGTTCGGTGAACCGCGCGGTTTGGCATTCGCCCCCGACGGCCGGCTGTTCGTGACCGACCGCACCGAGGGGCGGCTGGTCGTGCTGCGGCTGGATCGAAGCGGCGCCGAGCCGCGGCTCGTGTACGTGAGCCATGTCGACGGCTTGGTGCAGCCGATGGACGTGGCGGTGCACGACGGCGGCACGCCACTCGTCGCGGACGACGATCGCGTCCTCGTGGTCGAGGCCGGCGAGCACCGCATCGGCGTCTTCGCTGCCGAAGGCGATCGCCTGGTGAAGCTGCACGAATTCGGCTCGCGCGGCCCGGGGAATTCGGAGTTCCTCTCGCCGCGCACCGTCGCCATCGGTCGAGCCGATGGCGCGTGCACGGATCAGGTCTTCGTCGGCGACTCCGGCAATCATCGCTTGGTGCGTCTCGCGTGGCGCGACGGACGCCTCGCCTGGGAGGCGGCGATGGACCTGCCCATGGAGGCGACGTCGGTCGACGCCGATCACCATGGCAATCTCTTGCTCACCATGCGCCGCCGCAACGACGTGTGGAAGGTCACGCCGTCGTTCGAAGTGGTGGCGGCCATGGGCGGCGGCGCGCGAGCGCTCGCGGCGCCGCGTGACATCGCCATTCCTTTCGCCTGGGTGCACGATCATCGCCCGGGCGGCGCCGGACCTGCCTGGCGCGGCGAAGGCTCGGTGCTCGTCCTCGAAGCGTGGAAGGATGCGTCGGGCGTGCGTCTGGTCGATCTCGGTGTCGAGATCGGCAGCTTGCGTCGCAGCGGGAACGCTGAGCTCGAGCTGCAGCTCACCGACCCAGCCCACGCCTCGGCCGAGATCACCCAGAGCGATGGCCGGATCGTGCGCCACGACTTGGGGACGCTCGCAGCCGGGACGCAGAGCGTCACGATTCCGGGTCTCGATGGCGCGGCACGCGTCACGCTCGCGGCGGTGTCGCTGTACGACGCGGCGCGTCAGGCGTCGAAAACGTTGGTACTCGAAGACACGGCGCCGCCGCAGGTGGTGCTGCACGGCAACGTGCCGAATCCATTCAACCCGATGACGACGATCTCCTTCGCTTTGCCGGCGGCCGGGCGCGCGGCGCTCACGGTCTTCGACGCCAAGGGCAGGCGAGTGCGCGAGCTCTGGAGCGGCACGCTCCCGGCGGGAACGCATGAGTTCGTCTGGGACGGACGCGATACGCGCGGCCGGGCCATGCCGTCCGGTGTCTACTTCGGTCGCTTGCAAGCGCTCGAAGCCAGCATCGTGCGCAAGATGGTGATGGCGCGGTGATCCAGCGCACGGTGCTCGCCGTGGCGCTCGTGGCGGGGGTGCACGGCGCCGCCACGGCGGCACCGGTCGGGATTCAGCTCGAGCTGCTGCAGCCGAGCCTCGTCGTCCTCGATCCGATGTACACGGAAACCGCCGGAGTCGACGGGCGCACCGTCGGGGCGTTGGGCCTCGGCGCGAACGCCGCGGTCGGCGATTGGAGCGTGGCGCTCGCGATCGATCGCGCTTCCGCCACGACCGATTTCGGTCTGTTGGAAACGCCCTCGGTGCGTCTCGCCTTCGCCGACACGCGGATGGAAATGCGTTGGCGACCGCCGCTGCCGCTCGGCGGCTGGAGTGCGCAGATCGCCGCCGGAATGGGGCGGCGCACTTTGCGCTATTCCCCGCCATCCATCGACTTCACGACGGGCGGCACGACAACCCACGTCGTTTTGGGGGAAACGAGCACGTGGACGCGACACCTGGCGGCAGAGGTCTTGCATGCAGTGCATGGAAACGCATGGATCGCGCTCCGGACGTCGTGGACGTTCTACTCGTTGGATGTCGCTAGCCCGACGGGCGTGCTGCGACAGCCGCTCCGCGATCTGCACGTCGGCCTCGCCTTGCGGGTCCAGGTGTACTAGGAGGAAGCGAATCGCCATGCGACGCCCCCTGCTCGCAATCGCTTTCATCTTGGCCGCCGGCCTCGCAGCCGAAGCGCGTGCCCAGGAGACGGCGGACACGGATTCCATCCCGCACGCGCGCATGCGCGTGCGTGATGCGCAGGTGGCGGTGCTGCGCGCCGGTCCGAGCGTCGAGCAGCCCATCGTCACCACCGTGTTCGAGGACGATGTCGTCGTCGTCGACGCACGCACTGGGGAATGGTTCCACGCACTGTCGCCCGACGGCAGCAGCGGCTGGGTGCACGAAAGCCTGCTCGCCAACGACGTCGATCGCTCGCGCTTCACCTTCGTCCCCGATCCCGGCCGGCGCGAACGGCAGGGGGCGATGCTGCTCGTCACCTATGCCGGCAGCTACGCCGCCGATCGTGAGGACAATGCGTTTCTCTACGGCGCGCGTTTCGGTTATGCGCTGAGCTCGCGCTTCACCTTCGAAGTCGGCGCCGGCACCACCGAGATCGTGCGCAACACCTACGTCATCGAACAACTTTTCGGCTTGCGCCTCGAAGAGGAACGCTTCGATGTCTTCTTCTACGAGACGGGAGTGGCGGTGGACGTGTTGCCGCGCCGGCGCGTGACGCCGTTCCTGGCCGGCGGCATCGGCGCCACTATCCTCAACTCGCGCGTCGAGCCCACGTGGTATCTCGCGGCGGGAACGCGGGCCTGGATCACGCGACGCATCGGTTTGCGCTGGGAAGTTCGCGACCATCGACTCGAGGTCGGCAACCAGTTCACGCGCTTCGATGGCGACAATCTGGAGTTCAGCGCCGGCACCGAGTTCCTGTTCTGATGTTCGCGACTTTGGAGGGGTGAACATGCCACGCAAGCGAGAGCGGCCGAAGGGCGAGAGTCGGTTCCCCATCGCGTGGGTGCTCCTCGCGATCGCGAGCGGCTGGGTCGTGCCGCAGGCCGTGTGCGCCGAAGGTGCGCAGACGGCGCGCGGATGGTTGCCCATCGTGCTGCACGCGGCCGATGCGTGGGCCGACGATGCGCGTCTCGTCTGGGTCGAGAACGATGCGCCGGTCGACGCGACCGGCCGCGCCGAAGCCTGGGGCTACTTGTTCTACTCACCGCTCCAGCACGCGATGCGCAGCTACTCGGTGCGCGACGGCGCGCTCACCACGGCGAAGGACCAGGCCGTGAGCGTGGCGGCGCCGGGCCTGGACGCATGGCTCGACAGCGACGCGGTGATGGATGCGGCATTGCGCCGCGCCAACTCCGACCTGGGGCCTGAGCACCGGCTGGAGAACTTGCTGCTCGTGCGCGGCGTCTTCGCACGCGAAGCGGCATGGGTCGCGGTGTTCGTGTTGGCTGAAGGTCCGCGTCTGTTCGTCGTCTGTGATGCCCAGAGCGGTGACGTGCTGCGCGCGTGGAGGGGATGATGGGTCGCCAACGAATGCCGCAACCCAGAACGGCAGCACGGCGTCGCCTTGTCGCCGTTCTCGTCCTCGCCGCGAGCGCGATCCGCGTGGGAACGGCGAACGCCGACGATGAGGCGCACCTGCGTTTCTTCCTGCAGAACCGCAACTTCCTCGTCCAGGCCTTCGAGCGTTTAAGTGTCGACGATGCATCCCCCAGTGCTCGGCGCGCCTGGGATTTCGATCCATTCGCCGCATGGGAGGCGGATGAAGCTCTGCAAGCCGTGCGTGCGGCGCTGGACACGGCGGACACACCCGAGCATCTCGGAGCCTTCCGCCAGAGCCTCGATTCGCTGCTCGTGGCGGCGCAAGCCGCGGCCGCGCGACTCGACGATCTGGATCGCAGGTTCGCCTCGCACTTGCGCACCGCGGTCGAGGTGACCTTGGCCACGAACCAGTCGGTACGACTGGAACGTGTGGAGGCGCGCTTGGACGGTGAGACGACGGGCGAAACGCTGCTCAGCGTCGAAGAGCGCGCGGCGCTCGCAGCCGGCGGCGTGCTCGAAGTGTTACGCCGGGTCGTCGAAGTCCGTCCCCAAACCCTCGAGGTGCGCTGGTGGCTGGCGGGGGACGCGGTTCCACGCGAGAAGACCGAGATCATCGCCCCGGTGGCGGACGCGCTGCTGCGCATCCACCTCGATCTGGCCGGCAACGAGGCGAAGCTGGTGCAGACCCTGCCCGGAGGGGGCTGATCCATGCGGTCGCGTCGCGTGCGGCGAGCGCAACGCTGCGCGCTCGTCTGTCTGCTCGCATTGGGCTTGCCTGCGCTTGCGGAGGCCGATCGCGCCCATGAGGTCGACTTCGCCCGCCGCCGGGCCGCATTGGAGCTCGCCTCGGGCAGGCCGCTCGCTGCGGCGCGCGTCCTGCGCACGTTGCAACCACTGCCACATGGCGCGCGCGCCGAGCAAGAAGCGGCATTGTTGCTGGCGGAAGCCGAGTTGCTCGGGGGCAACACAGAAGCGGCCGCGACATTGCTCGTGCCGCTCATCACCGTGCCGAGCGAGTTCGTGCGCGCGCAAGCGGCGGCGCATCTTCTGGGTTTGTCGGCCGCTCAGGCCGACAGCACGGCGATCGCCGCGGCTCGGCGTTTCCTGCGCGAAGCGGATGGCTACGATGGTGACCAAACCGAAGCCGCCGCTCCGGGGTTTCTGCTCGCAGCTCGAGTTCTGCGACAGGCGGGCGACGCGAACGGTGCCCACCGCGCCGGCGAACGCGCGCGTGGCGTGGCACGTGACGTCGGCAGACTGTTGGGTGCCGAAGCGCTGCTCGCGGACGGCGAGTCGTTGCAGGCGGTGTCGGCGTTTCATGCGCTCGGCGATGGCGGAAAAAATGACTTCTCGCACTGGGTGGCCGACGCCGCGCGCATCGGCGAAGCCCGCGCGCTGCTACTCGTGGGACAACCCGAGCGCGCACGCGCAGCTCTGGCGCGCGTGCAGCACGACCCACGCCTCCGTGCGTACGCCGGGCTGTTCGAGGCGCAGATCGCCTACGCCACCGGTGACCTCGATGCCGCAGCCACCGCTCTCGCCGCGAACGATCTCGGCGCGCACGATCCCATTCACGCTGCCGAAGCCGCATTGCTCGCCGTCCAGATCGAGATCGATCGCGGCCGCGTCGCCGCGGCCGAATCGCTCGCGAGCGCGCTGGTGCTGCGGCTGCCGGAGCCATTGGATGTCGGGCCGGGCGCGGCGCCGGAGCTGCGCTTCGATCTCGCTGCCTGGCATGCCTCGCGCACGCGCGCGACTCTGGATGATCTCGACAGAGGCGAGGTGATGCGGGATCGCGTGCGTCCGCTGCAACTCGACGACGAGGCAGCGGTCCTGCGTTTCGCCGAGCCGATCGCCGCCGACTCGCTCGCAGCGGGCCTCGTCTTGTTCGAGCCGCATCGACACGAGCCATGGCCCCCGGTCGCGGCGGAATGCCGCGCGGCCGCACGAGTTCTCGCCCAGGCGCGGATGGAGCTTGGGATGGCGGCCGAGCACGCACTTCGCGCGCAGGCGCTGTTCGCCGAGCGCCAGGCTTTGCTCGCCCGTGCGGCCCAGGCGCTGGCCGTGCACCGGCTCGATCTCGAGCGCCTGCAACGCGAGACGCTCGCTCTTGCCGCGGCGCTCGAGGCTTATCGTCACGCGCTCGCGGCGCAGGAAGGTGCGTGGCTCGCGGCCTTGCAGGCACGGGTCGACGCATTGCAGGTGGCGGTGGCCGTGCTCGAGCGCGGCATCGAGCGTCTGGCAGCGCGCTACCCGGACGATCGCAGCGTGCGCAGCCACGAAGAAACCGAGAGTGCGCGTTCCGAGCTGCCGGCGGCGGCAGGCTGGATCGCCCGCGTCGACAGTCTGCGCGCCGAGATCCTGCCGCGGCTCGCACCGACTGTCGCCGCCGTGTTGCGCGAGCGCGAGCCCACGAACGCGGCTCTGGCCTTGGCGCGCTTGCAAGCGGAGCTCGAGACGCTCCTCGCCGGCACCGCAGAGTTGGAGCGCGATCTGGCCGCCATCGATGCCGAGTCCCGCGCGCAGCTCGCAGCGGCCGAGTCCGCCTGGCGCGAAGCGGAGAACGCGCGCCAGCAGGCGAGCCTGACCTTGGCGAAAGCACGGACGGCACTCGACAGCGAAGAAAGCGCGCGCCTGCGCGCACGGCAAGCCTCGTATGCCGAGGCCGCTCGCGATGCCGAAGCGACCGCTGCTTTCGCGCGGGCGATGGACGAAACCTCGGGTAGCGACGCCGAGCGGCTCGTGCGCTTGCAGCATGCGGCGATGCTGCTCGAGTCGCTGGCGACGGAACTGCCGCACGCACTTCGGGCCGATGAAACACTCTTCCGGCTCGGCGTCGTGCACGTGCAGCGCGCCAGCCTGGAGCACCGGCAGGCGCTCTCCGCATTCTTGGAGGCGGGAGACGCGGCGGCTGCGGTGCCGTTGCCCGTCGAATCCTACGCCGAAGCGCTCGCGGCCTATGCACGTTTGGTGGAGCAGCATCCCGACTCGCCGCGCGTGCCCGACGCCCACTTCCACATGGGATTCTTGTTCGGTGACATCGGTTCTCCCGAAGTGTCCGCCGAGCATCTGCAAGCATTCCTGGCCCGAGCCGCCGCGGACGATGCGCGCCGCGGGCGCGCCGCGTTGCGCCTCGGCGAGGACTACGTGCTGCTGGGCCGGATCGAACACGCGTTCGAGGCCTACGATCTCGCCGCACGCACGGGCACAGCGGACACGCGCGCGATGGCGCTCTTCGAGCTCGCTTGGTGCGCCTACGAGCTCGACCGCTACGACGCCGGGCGCACGGCTTTGCGGCAACTCTTGGCCCCGGAGACGGCAGCCGCTCTGGACCTCCAGGCCGAAGGGCTCGAGCTGCTGGCGCTGTGCTTCGCCGCCGACCATGCTGCACCCGATGCCGCGCGCGAGCTCGATGCCTGGGGCGCGCCGCCCTATGCGCTCGCAGTGCTCCGCCGCATGGCGCAGCTCTTCACCAGCCGGGCGCAGTACGACGAGGCCATCGCGGCCTGGCAGACGATCCTCGAACGCGATCCGCACCATCCGTATGCGGCGGGTGCGGCGGTCGAGCTCGTGCAGCTGGTCGAGCTGCGACATGGCGACGCGGCGGCGCATGCGCGCGCCGCAACCTTGGCGCCGCACTTCGCGCCGGGCGGTGACTGGGCACGCGCGGTGGCATCGGGTGGGGCGCCGGCGGGGATCGACGCGGCCTGGCAATCGCGACTCATCGAGGAGGACCGCGCACGAGCGCGTGCGGACAGCGTGGCGCAGGCGCTGGCCGACCCCGCTGCGGCGGCCGCACACATGAGTCGCATGTTGCGCAGCGCCGCCGTGTTCGCGCACCGGCGCGCCGCCACCGACAGCCTCGCGGCGAAGGAGCATCTCGAGGACGCGGTGCAGCTGTACCGGCAGAACTTGGAATTGTTCCCGGGCGCGGATGGCGAGCCGACCACATGGCTCTACCTCGGCGAAGCGCTGTATGTCCTCGAGCGTCCGGTGGAAGCGGCGGATGCCTACGAGACCGCAGCAGCGCATCCGGCAGCCGACAGCACGACGCAGGTCCAGGCCACGATGTCGATGCTCGCGGCCCTCGACGGTGCCGCCGCGAGTGACGCAGGGCTGCTGCCGCGTTACGAACGCGCAGCTCGAGGCGTTCTCCAGGCGCGGCCGGGGGATGCGCACGGTCTCGACGCGCTCGAACGCGTCGGCGCGCTGGCGTTCGCCGCCGCGCGCTTCGAGCAAGCCGAAGCCGCGTACACCGATCTCGCCGCGCAGTCGCCGCCACAGCGCGCCGCCCCGGCGCTCAAGATCGTGGGCGACACCTGGTGGCGTCGGGACGACCCAGGCAAAGCGGCCGACGCCTATGCCCGCGCGCTCGTGCCGGCGCGAACGAGTGCCAACGACTCGCTCGTCGCGGTTCTCGAGGTGCTCGTTCCCGGTGCGCTGTTCCGTGTCGCGACCGATGCCGAAGCGCGCGGGGACGCAGACAAGGCGGCAGCGGCCTTCGAGCACGTCGCATCCGAGCATCCAGGTTTCGCATCGACCGACCAAGCGCTGTATCGCGCCGCGCACCTGCGCGCGAGCCGCGGCGACACGACGGCTGCATGCGCGAACTACGATCGATTGGTGCGCGCGCTCCCGCATTCACCCTTGCATGCCGATGCATGGCTCGAGCTGGCGGCGCTGCGTGCGGCGCGTGGCGAGCACCTCCCGGCAGCTGCAGCGTACGCACAGTTCGCCAGCACCTATGCGCAGCATGCGCAAGCGAATCCGGCGCGATTGCGCGCCGCCGAGCTGCACACCGCCGGTGGTGACACGCTCGCCGCCGATGCAGCCTACGCCAACTTGCTCACGACGCTCACACCCACAACCGCTGCGGATACGGCGCTCGTCGCGCAGCTGTGGCTGCGTCGCGCGCGCTTGTCGCACGCGGCACCCGAAGCTGCCGCGCACTACGCGCAGGCTCTCGAATGGCAATGGGCCTTGTCGGCCGAGGAGCGAGCGGAGGCCAACTTCCATTGCGCCGAGGCGCTCCGACCGCGCTACGAAAACCTGGCGCTCAATGCACCCCTCGTCGAGTCGCTGGGGCGCAAGAAGGAAGCGCTCGAGGACGTGCTCGCCGCGTATGCACCGGCGTTGCGCGCCAATGTCCAACCGTGGCACGCGGCGGCATGTCTGCGCGTGGGGGACTGCTTGTCGCATCTGGGCCTGGCTCTCCTCGACAGCCCGCCTCCGCCGGAGCTGCAGGATGCCGACCTCGACGCCTATCGCGCCGCCTTGGCACAGCAGGCCGATGCGCTCGAGAGCCGCGCCGTGGACACCTGGACCGCCGGGCTCGGCGCCGCGCGCACGAGCGGCACCGAGGACACATGGGTGCGAGGCTTGCGCGTGCGCTTGTTCCCCGTGCTGGCGCGTCGCGTGCAGACGCGTGCGGCGCCACTTTTCGTCCACGCAGCGGAGTGACGCGGAATACTCCTTGCCAGGATTCTAGCGTTCAATCGATCGCACGACTCGGCTGATCGCGGCAAGAAACCTCTGGCCACGATTCGGAGGAAGTCCACCGCATGAGGAATCGTCGCACACGGGGCGTGATCCTTCACCGAGGTCCAGTTTGCATGCTGGCCGGCCTGCTGGCCCTGCTGCCCGCGTGCGGTGCCGGGCGGCGCGATGCGTTGCAGCCGCGTACGCACGATCTCGCTTCGTTGCGTGCCGAGGCCGCTCGGCATCCGGAATCTGCGGCGCCGCACGTGCAGATGGCGCTCGTGCATCGCCAGCGCGGCGAGCACGACCAAGCGCTTGCGTCACTGCGCCAAGCGCTCGGGCGCGAGCCGCTGCATGTTGCGGCGCTCACTCTGTCGGCGCAGATCTTCTACGAGTGTGGTCGCAGCGCCGAGGGCCTGCAGTTCTTCGCCTCGCGTCCGCTGTCAGAATGGCCCGAGCCAGTGCGTTGCGATATCGCCTTGCTCCTGGCCGATGTCGGCGAAACGGATGGCGCGCGCCAGGTGCTCGAGTCTTTGCGCGCGACGAGCGTGGGAGCTGCTGCCAGCGCCAACCTGGCCTGGTTGGATCTGCTCGCCGGCGACAATGCCGCGGCGGCGACGCAGCTCGAAAACGCCCAGGCGCCCGAGGCACGCAACAATCTGGCGGTGGCATTGCTCAGGCAGGGCGAAGTCGAACGCAGCGAGTCGCTGCTGCGCGATCTCGTCGCCGCGCACCCGGAGTTCGAACCAGCGCGCACGAACCTGGCGCTGCTGCTCCTGCATTGGCATGGCGATGCTGCTGCAGCCGATGCGGTGGCCCACGCCGCACAAGAACCACGTCTTTCCGATGTCGCCGTGCATCAGTTCTTGAACGACCTCGTCGAGGACACGACCTCGCCGCCACCGAATGCCGGAGGACCCGATGGCGCGCAGAACTGAGAGCATGGTTGCCATTGTGATCTGGCTCGCGCTCATCGGCGCAGCCCTGGCTGCGCCGGTCCCGAGTGTGCAGGGTGTGAGCACCAAAGCGACGGCGCCGGTGCCCGCGGGCAAGAGCGGGCACGAGGTCACGGCTGCGGCCCAGCATCTGCGCCTGGGTGACGTGCGCATCGAAGGCAAAGTGTATTCACCGCAAGCGCTCTTCATCGTCTCGCGCCCCGCGGATCGATTCGACCACGCCGTGGTCCCACGCTATTTGCAGCTCGACGCCTCGGCCAACCTCTTGCCGTATCGGCTGCGACCGGAGATCCTGAACACCCAACGCGCGGCGCTGGAAGGCAGCACCCCGTCGCAGGCGCGGCCGTGAGCTGGACGAAGTATGAACACGCGAGGATCTCGCGGCGGACGCGCCGAGCGCAGTTCACGAGCTTGCTCGTGCACGTGGTGCTGCTCACGGTGCTCGCACTTCTCCCGCCGCTCCTGCCGGAGCCGCCGACTCTGATCGAGGTCACGTGGACCGACCCCGCGAGTCTCGCACCCACGCCACCACCCGAACCCGAACCCGAACCCGAACCCGTGCCACCAGCCCCGCCTGTGGTCACCCCGGCGGCCATACCACAGCCGCCGGCCGCAAGACCGGCCGCGAAACCGGCTGCGCCGGCGCCGCGCGCGACGAAGCCAATCGAGCGCGCCGCCCCGCGCGGCTCGAGCGCGGGCACGCCCGGCGCCGGCGGCGCCAGTCGTCCCGCGGGCGCACCGGGGCCGGTGGCCGGCAAGCGCGGCGAGGAAGCGGGTGCGCGCGTCGCGGCCGAGATTCAAGGCGCGACCTCGAGCGTCGATCAGTTGCTGGCTTCGTTGCAAGGCACGGTTCCGGCTGGCGCGGGGAATGGTGCAGGACCTCGCGGCAACGGCGGCGGCAACGCGGCAGTGGGCGTACTACGTGCGGGATTGCAGGGAGGGCGTGGCACCGAGGCCCTGGCGGGGATCGACAACTTGCTGCAGGGAACGGGTGCCGGGCGTGGCGGTGGCACCGGGCGCGGCGTCGCCAAGGGCGGCGTCGACGTGGTCGACGACGGGGTCGAGACCCACGGGGACGGCGCTTCCTCCTCGGGTCGCGACAGTCACAGCCTGATGCAGGTGGTGGAACGCTACAAAGCGGGCGTCAAGTTCTGCTACGACAACACGCTCAAGAAGACTCCCGGTCTCGCCGGCAAGCTGACTCTGCAAATGGACATCGCACCGTCCGGCGAGGTGCACGGCCTCGTCGTCGTGCACGATGGTCTCGGCGACACCTCGTTGCAGCGATGCATCCTGACCCAGGTCGGATCCTGGCGTTTCCCGGCTATCGAAGCCGGCACCGTGCGCTTCACCTTGCCGCTCGTTTTCAGCCCACCCCGCACCTGATTCAGCGTACAGGGCCTGCATGCGGCGCCAGCAGGCTGTCGAGCCCCGCAGTCGAGTACCGCTCGAGCTCCCCCGATGCGGTCTCGGTCACGAACAGCGCCTGCACATGCGGGTGTGCAGCCAAGAAGGCGAGCCCGCGTTCGACGCCGAGAACGAACAGTGCGGTGTCGTAACAATCGGCGGCGACTGGGTCGTCGGCAAAGACGCTCACGCTGACCGTGCCGCGCGCAGGGGCGCCGGTCGTTGGATCGAAGATGTGGTGATAGCGCACGCCGTTCTCGATGAAGCTCTGCTCGTAGTCTCCCGCAGTCGTGACCGCGCGCCAGCGTGTCGGCAGGGTCACGAGCAACGTGTCGGGCCGGCGCGGATGCTGGACACCGATGCGCCAGCGCCCGCCGCCGGCGCGCTCGCCGCCAACCACGATGTCTCCGCTCAAGTTGACGAGGAAGTCCACGATGCCGCGCGCGCGCAAGGTCTCAGCGACACAAGCGGCGGCGAAACCCTGGGCGATGCCGCCGAGATCGATGCGCGCCTGATCGTCGCGCCACTCCAGCGTGCCATCCGGTTGCAAGGCATAGACCTCGCAACCGACGTGAGCGAGCAACCCGCGCAAGGCCAGCGAATCGGGCACGTGCGGGGTCGCATTCTCACCGAATCCCCACAATCGTTTCACCGGGCCCAGGCTGACGTCGAATGCGCCGCCCGTTTCACGACAGACTTCCTGCGCCCGCGCCAGGAGCTTGGCTGTTTCCGGTGCCAGCGCTCGCGTTCGCCTGTCGTTCAGGCGCCCGACATTGCTCGTCGGGCGGTAGTCGGAAAGGAGCGAGTCGAGGCGCTCGATCTCGCGCCGCGCCGCCGCCAGCGCCGCGCGCGCGCCGGGCTCGGAGTCGGAGAGGACGGTGATCTCGGCCGCCGCGCCCATGGCGACGAAGGCCTCGTCGTAGCGCTGCGGGCCGCGATCGCAGCCGGTGCCGAGCGTCACCAGGCACACGAGCGCCGCGTGCACGCGCCTCAGCTTGGTTTCTCCTGGTCGTCCCCGAACGGATCGCGTCGCGGCGACTTGAACTTGCGCAACTCGTCGTCGAGGTTGTCGAAACGCGCTCGCTGGCGCTGGCCGCGCTCGTCGGCCTCGAACAGGCCTTGGAGCTTCTTCTGTTTCTCTTCGAACTGCTTGTGGAACGCGTCCACCTCGTCCTTGAATCCGGGGCCATGATCCTCGGGGGGAAGGGTCTCGATCTGCTTCTCGTCGCGCACTTCGACGCGCTGGTCGAAGGCGCTCTTGATGGCATGGACGACACCGGCGGTCGCCAGACCGCGCACCAAGTGTCCGGTGTATTCCTTGGAGAACCGCAGCAGTGCTGCGATCTCGTCCACGGTCGGTGGGCGGTGTTCGAGATGCTGCAAGACCCGGATGGCGCCGACGACGAGTTGTGCCTGGGGTTGTGAGGGTTGCTGCACGAGGCACCTCCGCAGAGCATCCGTCCCCGCATTGTACAAATGCGACCGCCGACTGCAAAGACCCCCCCGGGATCCGCACGTGCCGGGCAGATCCTGCACGCGCGGGGCACGATGTGTCACTCCAGACCGTGCGTGGGAACGACCCGCCGCGCGCGCGCCAACGCCCGGGCCGGGCCGCGCCGCGGGGTTGTGGCATATGGCGCAACCGCGCGCCGCACCGCGTGTCGCGCGACGCGCGAAATGCGCGTCCTTTCCGCTTTTTCCGCCGCCGGTTTATAATCAAACCACGTCGCTCCCCGCGAGCGGCCGCGCATGGATGCGCGATCCACAAGACGCGTGATCAGGAGGATCCGTGCGGCATTTGCTGTTGCTCGTCGACGACGAGCCCGCGATTCTCGACTCCCTGTATCGAATCCTCAAGCGTGACCAATACGACGTCCTGACCGCCACGAGCGCGGCGGAAGCGCTGCGCCTCCTCGACGCCGAGTCGGTGTCGCTCTGTCTCGTCGACCAGCGTATGCCGGAGATGGACGGGCTCGAGCTCATCCGTCGCTGCCGCGAGCTGTATCCGGATGTGGCCTGCGTGATGATCAGTGGCCACGCCACAGTGGAGATGGCGGTGCAGGCCATGCGCGAGGGAGCTTGCGACTTCTTGGCAAAACCCTTCGGCCGCAGTCAGGTGGAAGCGGCGGTGGAACGTGCACTGGCAACGCGCCGGCAGCGCGTGCTCCAACCCGTGTTGAGCGCCGCCGGTCCGACCTTGGCCCAGGTCATCGGGCCGAGCCCGGCCATGCGGCGCGTGATGCAATTGGTCGAGCAAGTGGGGCCGAGCTCGGCCAACGTGCTCATCCTCGGCGAGAGCGGCACCGGCAAGGAAGTCGTGGCCAACACACTGCAGCAGCGGTCGCGCCGCCGCGATGAACCCTACATTCGCGTCAACTGCGCGGCGATTCCCGATTCGTTGATGGAGTCCGAGCTCTTCGGCCACGAGAAGGGCGCGTTCACTGGCGCCCACAAGGCCAAGAAGGGCAAGTTCGAGCTCGCCGACGGCGGCACGATCTTCCTCGACGAGATCGGGGACATGAGCCCCAGCACGCAGACGAAGGTGCTGCGCGTGCTGCAGGAGGGCGAGTTCGATCGCGTCGGCAGCACCCGCACGCAGCAGGTGGATGTCCGCATCATCGCCGCCACCAATGCCGATCTGGAGCGCGCGGTGCAGGAACGACGCTTTCGTGAGGATCTCTACTACCGGTTGCGCGTGATTCAGATCGCACTCCCACCGCTGCGCGAGCGCAAGTCGGACATTCCGCTGCTGGTGGATCATTTCATCCGCACCTACGCGGCGAAGGACGGCAAGCGTGTGACCGGCATCGAACCGCTGGCGCTGTCGACGCTCACCGACTACCACTGGCCGGGGAACGTGCGCGAGCTCGAGAACGCCATCGAGCGTGCGGTCGTCCTGGTGCAGAAGGAAAGGGTGCATCTCGAGGACCTGCCTCCGGAGGTGCTGCGGCGCGCACCGGAAGACCGCATCGCCTTCCCCGTCGGGACCACGCTGCACGAGATCGAACGAAGGATGATCGCCGAGACCCTGCGCCACACGGACGGCGACAAGACCAAGGCGGCGCGGATGCTGGGCATCACGGCCCGCACCATCTACCGCAAGCTGGAGAGCAGGCGGCGCGAGCTGGCCGGATCCGGCCCCGCTGCAGAACGCCGGCGCGCGACTGCACCCGCAGCGCCCGACACGAGCCCGCTCGTGCCGGATCTGTCGCCGTGCCCGACGCCCCAAGGCCGCCGCCGTTCCTAGGGCGCCCTTGCGCCACCCCCACCCAGGCCCTACCATCGGAGCATTCGACCTCGAGGTGCTCGGCCTCTGCCCTTTCGGCGCCGGCCCCGTGGCGTTTCGGGGGGGGCACGGCGACGACATGATGCGGACGACTCGTGCTCGTGCCTTGCGCCTGCGCGCTCTCGTTGTCGCTCTTGCGACAGCGAGTGCCATGGTGCATCGAACGCATGCCGCCGACATTTCGGCGGCGGCCATGCCGATGCTGCGAGCGCCGGCGGCGCACGCTGGAGCCTTCCTGCCGACATACGCACCGAGCTTGGACGGCAGTGCCGTCGAGTATCTCGTGCTCACCGAAGCGAACATGGCGCCGGAGTTCGCGCGACTGGCGGCCTGGAAGACCGCCAAAGGCGTGCCAGCCGTGGTGCGAACCTTGGACGACGTGCGCGTGTCGGCGGTGCATGGGTGCGATCTCGCCGAGACCGTGCGCAACTACTTGCGCGACGCCTACCAGCTCTGGGGTGTGCAGTTCGTCCTGCTCGGGGGCGACACCGACATCATTCCCGCGCGTGTGGCGGCGATGCGGCTGGCCGATTTCGATCCGCCGATCTCGGAGCTTTACTACTCGTGCCTCGATGGCAACTGGAACGCGGACGGCGACGCGCTCTTTGGCGAGCCGCCGGCCACTGGCGTCGCGGGCGACGACGCCGACTTCTTTGCCGAGGTCTACCTCGGGCGCGCGCCGGTGAGCACGCCGGCCGAAGCAGCGCTGTTCGTCGACAAGACCTTGCGTTACGAGCAGCCGCTGGGCGGCGATTTCCAGCACAAGTTCCTGTTCCTGGCCGAGGTGCTCTTTCCCACCACCTACGATCCCGATGGACCGCCGCCGACATCCGATGGCGCGCTCTTCGCAGAAGAAATCGCGGCGCTGCTGCCGGCGGGAATGCAGGCGACGAAGCTCTACGAGCGCCGACAGTTCTGGCCGGGGAGCGAGCCGCTGACCCGGCTGGACGCGACGCAAGCGATCGACGCCGGCTACGGCACCGTCGTGCACATCGGCCACGGCTACCGCTACACGTTGTCGTGCGGCGATGGCAGTCTCGACGTTGGTGATGCCAACAATCTTGCCAACGGCGCGCGCGGCGGCTTGTTCTATCTCTTGAACTGCACGGCCGCCGCATTCGACTTCGAGTCCATGGCGGAAGCGCTGCTGGGCAACCCCGAAGGCGGCGCCACGGTGGTGGTGGGGGCCTCGCGCGAGGCGTTTCCCGCCGCCGCACGCTTTTACCAGCGCGCGTTCTTCGAACAGCTGTACACCCTCGGCGAGCGCCGCGTCGGCGTGGCGATGACGCGCTCGCGCCACAGTTATCTCACACCGAACTTGCCGGCGGTCGAACGCTGGACCCATCTGGTCTACACGTTGCTCGGTGATCCCGAGTTGCCCATGTGGAGCCGGGCGGCCAACCTGCAAGTCGACGGCGTGCCGGCGGCGTTGGCGATCGGAGTGCAGCAGGTGGCGCTCACGGTGCGCGATGCGGACGGGCCGCTCGCGAATGCGCTGGTCTGTTTCGCCAAGGACCAGGACGAATATCGCACCGCGCGTACCGGTGCCGACGGGGTCGCCGTGCTCACGCTCGAGCCGCACACGACCGGTTCGATGCACCTCACCGTGACACGCGCCGATCATTTCCCGGTGCAGAGGGTGGTGCCGGTCACGACCGCCGCTGGCGGTCTGGTGCTCGTCGGCCTCGATCTGGCTGACGATGGCGCCGGCAGTGGCGTCGGCAACCAGGACGGCCAGCTGGATGCCGGCGAGACGGTGACCTTGCGGCTGCCGTTGCGCAATGCCGGGAGCAGCACGCGGACCGGCATCGTGGCGACGTTGAGTGGTGAGCCGGCCGATGTCGAGGTGCAGCAAGGCACGAGTGCGTACGCCAATCTCGGCGCGGCGCAGGAAGGGCGTGCCCTGTCGCCCTTCATCGTCCGCATCGCTCCCGGCGTGCCGGACGGCGCCGTGGTGAGCTTGCAGCTGCAAGTGCAGCACAATGGTGGCAGCGACAGCCACCGCGTCGAGTTACTGGTGCACGCGGCGCAGCTCGTACTGGCATCGATGCGGCTCGACGACACGCGCGAGGGCAACGGCAACGGCAGACAGGATGCCGGCGAGAAAGTCGATCTCTTCTACGCGCTCGAGAATCGTGGCAGTGGCACCGCGATGCAGGTGTCGTTGACGATGGCGGCCGTGGATGAATTCATCGAGGTCTTGGTCGACTCGGTGCCCGTCGCCAATGTGGGGCAGGGCAGCACGGTCGAGAGCGAGTCGGCACTGGTGGTGCGCGAGCCGGACACCGAGCTCGGGCGCTACGTCGAGCTGCGCGTGCGGCATCTGCAGTCTCCGGCCGGGACCGCGACCAATTTCGACCTGCGCCGGCCGGTGTCACCCGTGGCGCCGCGCTTCGGCAGCGCGGGCGACAACGACGCCATCGAAGTCATTTGGGATCCGACACAGGAGGCCGATCGGCTCGGATACCACGTCTATCGTGCCGATGTTTCGAGCGGGCCGTACGCGCGTGTCGACGAGGATCTAGTCCTGCACAGCGTGTTCCGCGACACCGGTCTCTCGCCGAGCCACCGCTACTACTATCGTGTCACCGCCGTCGACCGCACCTTGCTCGAGAGCGAGCCGAGCGTCGCCGCCGCGGCCAGCACCAATCCACCGTTGCACGCGGGTTGGCCGGTGGAAACCAGCTCGAACTCCGCATCCACTCCCGCGGTGGGAGATGTGAATGGCGACGGCACGCTCGATGTGGTGGCGGCCGCGGATCAGGTGTTCGCTTGGGACGCAGCCGGCGTCGAGCTCAAAGATGCCGATCAGAACGCGCTGACGTGGGGCGTGTTTTACGGCAGCGGCGAGGTCTTCGGCTCGATCGCGCTGGCCGATCTCGATGCCGCACCTGGGCGCGAGATCGTCGTCGCCACCTGGGATTCGCAAGCGCGCTATGTCGCCGTGTTGCAGGGCGACGGCGCCATGCTCCCGGGCTGGCCGCGCTCGCTGGTGCCGGTCGGGGCTGCGTTGGCTGGCGCCCAAGTGCCGCCGATTGTGGCGAATCTCGACGACACCGGTGCGCCCGAGATCCTGCTCGCCGCGCGGGATGGGCGACTGTACGGCTGGCACGCCGACGGCAGCGAGATCGCCGATGGGGACGCGTCACCGGCGACGAACGGTGTGATCTTCGATACCGGCAGCTTGTTCTTCCGCAGCGCACCGGGTGTGGCGGATCTGAATCCGAGCGTTCCGGGCCAGGAGATCGCGTTCGGCAGCACGGACGGAAAACTCTACGTGCTCGACGCGAGGGGAAGGCCGCTCGCGGGTTGGCCGCGCACGGGCCCGGCACAAGGCCAGCCCTTCGGCACACAATTCGCGTCCGGAGTCACGATCGCCGATCTGGACCGCGACGGCACTCGCGAGCTGGTGTTCGTCGAGAGCTCCGGGCGTCTGCACGCGCTGCATCTCGATGGATCCGAACTCGCGGGGTTCCCCGTGGCTGGACTGCAAACTTCCAGCAATAGCCTGGTGCCATCGCCGGCGGTCGGCAATCTGCAAGGCGACGGCGATCTCGAGATCGTGATCGCCGGCAGCAACGGCCACGTGCACGTCTTCGATGCCGCGGGCACCGCATTGCTCCCTGCACCCATCGTCTCGGGCGCCGCGAGCGAATCCTCTCCGCTCCTCGGCGACATCGACGGCGACGGCCAGATCGAAATCGTTCTCGGCAACGAGAACGGATTGCTGCAGGCTTGGAACCTGGATGCGTCTCCCGTCGACGGCTTCCCGATTCTCCTCGGCGCCGAAGTGCGCGCCACGCCGACGCTCGACGACTTGGACGGCGACGGCGACGCCGATCTGGTCGTTGCGAGTTGGAACGGCAGCGTGACCGTCTGGGATCTCGGCGTGCCGTGGAGCGCCGAGCGCTTCCCGTGGCCGACGCATCGCGGCAGCATTCATCGAACCGGTGAATACGGCTTCGATGTCCCCACACCGGTCGCACTGTCGGATCTGCGAGCGACATACGAAACGGGAAGCGGAGTCCGCATCGCGTGGCGCACGGGCGAGGATGCAGAGACGAGCGAGCAGCGCTGGCGCATCCGGCGCGCCGGACCCTTCGGCACCGACCCGGCGCCCCGCGCACACATCTGGGCCGCCGACGCGATCCCGGTGGCGCTGTTGCGCGGCGGCGGTGCGACGATGGAATGGGTCGACACGCAGGCGAGCGCGAGCGGTTGGTACGGCTACGTCGTCGAGCTGCAATCGGAAGCGGAGTCTGTTGTCGGCGTCATCACCGTGCAGGTGGGCCTGCCGAGCGTCCTGCGTTTGCATGCGGCGGTGCCGAATCCATTCAACCCCGCGACATCTCTCACCTTCGACGTGCCACAGGGGAATTCGGCGATTCGTCTCGACATCATCGACATGCGCGGCCGCGTGGTGGCGCGCCTGCTGCAAGCGCCACTCCCTCCCGGCCGCCACGCCGTCACCTGGAACGGCCGCGACACCGGCGGACGCGAGGTCCCGAGCGGCGTCTACGTCGCGCGCCTGCGCGCCGGCGAAACGCTCATGACCCGCAAGCTCACCCTGCTGCGCTGAGTGCCCGCGCGGGAGTATGATCCCGCCGCCCGCGGGGGCCCGGTCGACCGCTTCGATCCGGGACCTGGCGATGCGCGGTCACGCGGGATGCTCGGGAGGAATCGATGCGTTGGGCGAGCGCACACGCGACGAATACGGATCTGGTTTCCGCCGTGGCACAAGCGGCGGATGCGGTGTCGGTGAAGCTTGGGCAGGCCGCTGACATCGCGTTCGTCTTCGCGTCGCCGCACTACGGGGCGCAGGCGAAGATGCTGCCGCGGTTGCTGGCGGCAAGGCTGCCCGTGCGCGTGCTGCTTGGTTGTACTGCGGGTGGCGTCATCGGCGGCGGGCGCGAGCTGGAACATCAGCCGGCCCTGACGCTCACTGCCGCGTCGTTGCCTGGTGTGACATTCCATTCCTTCGCCTGCGAAACCGACGATCTACCCGATGCCGACGCGGCGCCGCGCGCTTGGCACGAGGCGCTCGGCGTTCCGGGGGATCCCGTGCCGCACTTCGTGCTCCTCGCCGACCCGTTCTCGTTTCAGGCCGAGCGCTTGCTGGACGGGCTCGACTACGCCTATGCGCAGAGCGTCAAGATCGGCGGACTGGCGAGCGGTGCGAGAGAACCGGGGGGCAACGTGCTGGTGCGCGGCACCGAAGCGCTGCACACCGGTGCGGTCGGTGTCGCGATGTCCGGTGACATCGTGGTCGAAACCGTGGTGGCGCAAGGTTGTCGCCCGATCGGGCGCACGTTGCAGATCACGCGTTGCGACGGCCACATCCTGCACGAGCTCGACGGCACGCCGGCGCTGCAAGTGCTGCAGGACATCGCGTCCGATGCACCGGCGCGCGATCAAGAGTTGATCGGGCAAGCGCTGTTCTTGGGGTTGGCGATGGACGAGCTGGCCTCGGAGCATCGCGCCGGCAGCTTCCTGATTCGCAACGTGCTCGGGATCGATCCGCGCCATGGCGCCATGGCGGTGGGGGAGCGACTGCGCAATGGGCAGAGCGTGCAGTTCCACGTGCGCGACGCACGCACTTCGGCCGACGACTTGACGGCACTCCTCGGCCGCTTCGGCGACGAGCCGCAAGCCAAGGATGCGAGCGGCGCGCTGTTGTTCTCGTGCCTCGGCCGCGGCGAGCACCTCTATGGTGAACCCGATCACGACAGCAACATCTTTCGGCGCATTCTCGGCGATCTGCCGCTTGGTGGCTTCTTCTGCAACGGCGAGATCGGGCCCGTCGGCGGCAAGACGCATCTCCACGGCTTCACCAGCTCCTTCGGCATCTTCAGGCCACGCTCGGTGGCCTGAACTTCTACCTCCAGGCGCGAGCGGGTCCAGACCCGCGCGACTTAAGTGACCCGTGAGCAGCAGGTTAATTCTCCGTCCAGGTCTCCGGGCGAATTCGCTTGACCCACCTAGGGGCGCTTTCTATAGTGCCGCCTTGTGGGGATCAAAGAGGGGTAAAGAGGGGCAAATCGGAGTAAATCGATTCAGTTCGGCATGAAGCTGGGGTCGATCGAATGCGCTTCATCGGGACGCATCTCCAAACGATCGATCCGAAGGGCCGACTGGTGCTCCCGGCCAAGTTCGTCCGGCTGCTGCCCGAGGACCAGAGTGGCATGGTCCTCACCGTCGGCCCCGATCCCTGTTTGCTCCTGTATCCGTTGCACGAGTGGAACCAGCTCGCTGAGTCGCTCAACGCTCTCGTGCGCAATGAGGCGACGCGCAACGCCGTGCGTTTCGTCAGCGATCACAGCACCGAGCTGGAGCTGGATACCCATGGCCGACTCACGGTCCCGCGCGAGTTCCTCAAGCGTGTCGGCATCGAGCGCGAAGTCACCATCGTCGGCTTGCTGCGTTACATCGAGCTATGGCCGCGCGCCATCTACGAGCGCGAGGTCGAAGCCCGGCGGATCGCCTCCAAGGGCGTTCTCGACGGCCTGATCTGAGCGCGGGGTGTCCCGCGCAGTGGGGTGGAGGATGGCGGGTTCGGAACGTGCGGGTCAACGACTGCGTGTGTTGATCAGCATTCAGGGCCCGGTGGCGGTGGCGTACTGCGCGGGCACCCTCGACCGCCGGAGCGCGGAAGAGCTGGGAGCGCGGCTGCGGCCGCTCCTCATGGGCGGCGTCCGCGGCGTGGTGTGCGCGCTCGACCGTGTCCAGCACGTGCATTTCCAGGCGCTCGAGCTCTTGATCGAGCTGCATCGCCTGGTGCGTGCCGCAGGCGGACAGTTTGTGCTCACAGGCGCCACGCCGTATGTGCGCCAGATCCTCGACTTCGGCGGGGTGCCGCGGCAAGTGACAGTGATGGCGAGCCGCGGCCAAGCCATCGAAGAATTGATGACGGCGTTGCCGAGCGAGCCGCTCGCCGTCGCGACGAGTGTGCAGCCGTCGCTGCTTTGAAACGCGCGCAGCGCGGCCGTCCGGTGCGCGAGGCACCGCAGGATGTCGACCCGGCCGTGATGCACGTGCCCGTGATGCGCGACGCGATCGTGGACCTGATCGCGACAGGCCCGGGCGAGTGGATCGTCGATGGCACGGTGGGAACTGGCGGGCACACGCAAGCGATTCTCGAGCGTTTGCCCCGAACGCGCGTGCTCGGGCTCGATGTCGATGCGGCGGCACTCACGGCCGCGGCGCAACGACTAGAGCCATTCGGGGATCGTGTGCGCTTGCAGCACGGCAGCTACGCCGAGGTGGACACATGGGTGACACGATGCGGAATCGGGCCGGTCGGCGGCATCGTGCTCGACCTGGGTGTGTCCTCACCGCAGATCGACCTTGCGGAGCGCGGCTTCAGCTATCGGCATTCGGGAGCGCTCGACATGCGGATGGATCCGAGCGTGGGGCCGAGCGCTGCCGAGCTGCTGCAGACGGCAGCGGAGTCGGAGATCGCCCGCGTGCTGCGGGAGTATGGCGAAGAGCCGGCGGCGCGACGGATCGCGCGGGCGCTGGTGGAAAGACGACAGCGGTCGCCGTTGCAGACGACCGTCGATCTCGTCGACGTGGTTCGTTCTTCGGTTTCCGGGCGCAAGCCAGTCTCGGCTCTAGCGCGGGTTTTCCAGGGTGTGCGGGTGTGGGTGAATGGGGAATTGGAAAACCTTCGTCTCGGGTTGGGGCGATCGCTCGGCGTGCTTGCGCCCGGTTCCATTCTCGCGGTCTTGAGCTATCACTCGCTCGAAGACCGCATGGTGAAGCAGTTCTTCCGCCGGCAAACGCAGGGCTGCGTGTGTCCACCCGATCTGCCGCGCTGCGGCTGCGGCTTCGTGCCGGGATTTCGTCTGAGCGTGCGGCGCGCACTGCGACCGCCGGCGTCTGAGGTGGCGGAGAATCCGCGCGCACGCAGCGCGCGCCTGCGGGCGTT
>DASRJO010000104.1:0-3759 GCA_035649435.1 Candidatus Krumholzibacteriia bacterium
CTGGGCGCTGCGCAGCGCGTTCCGCCTGCGGTTCGAACCCGAGCGCCGCTACGACCACATCGGCTTTCGCGTCGCCGTCGTTCGGCGCTGACCAAAGGCGTCAGCCGCCGGAGCCACCAGGCTTTTCCTGCGGGACCCGACTCGCGCCGTCGGCCTCGACAGGTGGTCTGCCACATCGCCGGCAACTGCCGTCCGGCTTCATCGCGTCGCACGACCCGGACAATCCCCGCCCGCCGAGAGCGAGGAACACGATCGCCAACACGGGGGCCGCGGAGAACAGGATCGGGAGGAGTACCGTCGTCACGGGCAGGCCACGAGCAATCCAATGGGTCGACAGAGAATGGGACAGAGGTTAGCGATCCGCGCCGCACTTTCGACTGCATCGAGCCCAGCCAGGCGCTCCGTCACGACCGGCTCGTCACCAGGTCGCTCAAGGCCCGCAGCGTATTGCAGTTCTGCAGCGAGATGTCCTCGTCACTGAACTCGACGTGGAACCGCCGCTCGAGGAACTCGACGATCTCGACGACCCCCGCGGAGTCGACGATGCCCGACGTCACGAGCGGGGTATCAGGCTCGAGGCCACCCTCGCGGCCATCGCGAAACCAGTTGGCGACGAACGTCCGGATCTCGGCCAGGATTTCCGCGTGGCTCGGCGAGCGCTTGCCCATCGGGAGCCCCGGATCATGCCATGCTGCGCGGTCGGGGCAACGGGCGTTGCGGCTTTTGCTCGAGTCCGGCATGGTGGTGCATCGTCATGACGGTGCGCGTCCGCTTGCTCAACCTCTTGCTGCTGTCGGCCCTGTGCGCCGTGCCGGCTGCGATCGCTCCGTTCGTCGCGAGTTGGCACTGGACGATCGACCTGCTCGCGTGCTTTCCCGTGCACGCGATGTTGTGGCTGTGTTTCTGTGGTGCGGTGCTGCTCGCGGCGCGCCGCGTCCGCGCCGGCCTCGGCTGCTTGCTGCTCGCTGCCATCCCCGCAGCAGCCGTGGTGCCCGGATGGCTCGTGGACCACCGCCCCACGGAGCACGGCGCATCACTTCGCGTGCTGAGCCTGAACCTGCTCTTCAACAACACGCACGTGACTGCGGCGCTCGACGAGGTGTCTCGCACCGCGCCCGACGTGGTGTTCTGCTCCGAGGTCACCCCGGCCTGGCTGGACGGTCTCAGCGCCGGCCTCGCGGCATTCCCGCACCGCTGCCTGCAGCGCGACCCGGGCTGCTACGGCGTCGCACTGTTCTCGCGGTGGCCGCTGCGCGACGCAGCGGTCATCCCGCTCGGCTTCGACTGGGCTCCCGCGATCCGCGCCGTCGTCGAGACCACGGCCGGTCCCGTCGGCGTGCTCGGCGTGCACACGCCGCGGCCCGGCAGCAGGCGGCGCTGCGAGCAGCGCAACACGGCGCTCGCCGCACTGCCGGCGGTCGTCGCGGGTTTGCCGGCGCCGCACATCGTGCTCGGCGACTTCAACGCCACGCCGTGGAACCCTTCGTTCCGCGCGATGCTCGAAGCGACGAAGCTCGTGCCGCTCACCCCGAGCGACTTCCATCCGACGTGGCCCAGCAGTCTGCCGTGGCCGCTGCGCATCCCGATCGACCACGTGCTGGCCAGCAACGGAGTCGATCTCGAGCACGCGGAGGTCGGCGCTTCCTTCGGCAGCGACCACTTGCCGCTGTTCGCGGTGCTGCGCGTGGCTCGGCCGTAGCCGGCCGGCGAAATGGCGGGAGTGCATGGGAATCGAACCCACCGGGACCCTCGCAAGGAGGAACCCCACAGGTTTTGAAGACCAGGCAGAACACCAGCTCTGATGCACTCCCAAACTATGTGAATACAGCTACTTCAGTCGATCAGATGGCTTCCGTGGGGCAACGATTTCGGGTTTTCGTGGGACCAATGGACCCCATTTTCATGGCATGGCTCGACTTCGAGCTACTCTTCGTAGCCCCACGGTTGCCCCACGAGCACCTGAAATCCGAAGTAGAAACCAATGCCTAGAGTCGCGAAATGGCCGTTCGTTGAAGAAACTTCCAACGGGTGGCGCGCAAGCGTGCGGGTCGACGAGAAGAGGGTCAAGGGAGCCGTGCGCGAAACGGCGCAGGAAGCCCATCAGGATGCGGTTGCGATGCTCGAACGGCGCAACGGCAACCCGGTCTCGGCGATGACCATCGCCGAGATCCTCGACGAGATCTTGAAGGACTGCGATCGCCGTGAACGACGAGCTGCAACCAGCGAGTTCTACAAGTCCCACCTGGGCGTAGTCGCGAGACACTTCGGTCCGAACAAGGTGCTCGCCACCATCACGGTTGGCGACGTGCAGGACTTCATCGACAAGAGGCGCGAGACCGTCGCCGGCCTCACGATCAAGCACGACTTGATGGCGCTCACGCGCGCGATCCGCTTCGCGGGCATCGAGCCGAACCCAGTGAAGTCGACCAAGATCATCCGGCCTAGGGTGCAGAAGCGCGATCCCGGTCTGCGCCTCGCGTGGTCGGAGGTCATGGACGTGCTGCACAAGATCTCGGGCAATGACTACGCGGTGCTCGCGTTCGTGGCCGGCACGGGCGTCCGCCGAACGGAGTTCGCGCGCATGCGACACGAGGACATCGACCTGCTCGGAGATCGCATCGTGATCCCGGTCGGAAATGTTCGCCAGCGGCAAGGCCGAAGACGTCCGCAAGGCGATGGCGTCCTACGCCGAATGCGAGCGCGAGCGGGCGTTCCTGCTCGCGACACTCACCCCCGCTGGCTACGGCGCCGCTGTCGACGTCGCGCGGGTGTTGTAGCACGCCTGCACAGAGCGAGACGACGGGGCGCCCATGGTTGGCGCCCCTTGTCGTTGCCGGGCAGCAGCGGCCATCCTGGACGTTGCAGCACGCCACCCGTGACCATGCGCCATCCGACCTACCGCCGTCCTCGCCCCTTCGATGCTGACGTTGCCGCCTGGAGAATCATCCTCGCTGCTTTCATGTTCGCAGTGTGGTGGATCTTTTACTCTGCAATGTGGGGCCGGTAGCGCGAAGGGGTGGCTACGTGCAGCTTTCGCGCCCAGACCTTCCCCGGTGGTTTCCGTCGACTTCGACGCCCTCGGGATTGGTCCACTTCTCGACCACCACGCCGCACCAGGTCAGGGCGCTCAGAGTCCCATCGACTTCTTGACGGCCTCGGTCCCAACGTCGACGAGCACCTTCTGCACCATCTCAGCTGCACCCTTCCCCAGTCTGGTGATCGCCTTCTTGAAGCGGAGGGCTGCGGGCTCCGACTTCGGCGTGTTCGTGATGATGTCCGGGATCGACTCCTGAAGCCTCTGGCGCTCCTCGGGCTTCAGCTCGTCGAGTTCCTCGATTGCCTCACGGAGGGCCTCGGTCTTGGCTACCGTCCAAGGGAATGGCGAACCGCACTCCGCGCAGTGATGCGGCGGGGTCCACATGTCCATGACGTAGACGTTCGCCGGGAAGATGGTCGCCCCTTTGATCGGCGTGCTGCACCCGGCGCAGCGGTCGACTCCCTTCGCCCCGCAAGACGAGCAGAACTTCGCGTTGTGTTCGGGCTTGGACTTGACGTGCGTAAGCGTCCGACGGCCGCGACCGCCGATCGTGGACCTCGCGCGTGAGATCGCGATGTTGGCGGCATGCGCAGGATCGATGTTGGACCGCGGCCGACGAGCCGCGATGGGTTGGCAGCTTGGTACGCAGACGCTTTGGAGGCACAGGCGGCGAGCGGCCTGAGCGTCTCGGACTACGCCAAGCAGATCGGCGTGACGGGCTG
>DASRJO010000105.1:0-70328 GCA_035649435.1 Candidatus Krumholzibacteriia bacterium
AGGGGACCATTCCCCAAATTCTTGGCCAGGCGCGAGGAGTGTAGCACCCGGAGACACGGAATTGGGCGCTCACCCGACTCCGCGAGTCGTTTGATCGAGACTGGCGGTTCGCCCCCGATGATACGAACGTAGGAGTAGGCGCAGGCGATTCTCGCGGCGTGGTACATGGGGAAAGCGTGTGTTCTCTGTGGCCGGGACTTGAGTCGCATCGACTGGACGAGTCATCGACCGGCGTTGATGGATCCCGAGCGCAAGATCGTGCAGTGGGGCGAGATGGCCGCGGTGGACGTGCCGGGGCTGTTGGAGACGCACCTGCCGGTCTGCTGGGACTGTCAGATCATCGAGTCGCTCGTCCAGCAGCATCCGGAACGGGTGACTGTCCGTCCGCCGCACTGATGGGTTCGAGGAGACCGAGGAAGCTGCGGGTGATGGTGTCGGCCTCCGCTTCGATGCGCCAGCAGCCGTGCGCGCTCCAGCGCAGCTCCGGCAGCAGCGAATGCTGCCGATTGCGGTTCACTTCGGCGTGGGCTTGGTGCATGCGAGCCATCAGATGCTCGGTACCGAGCTCTGGTGTCGTGGCCACCATGATCCAAGTCGGCGGTCGCGACGGATACAAGAGATCGGTGCGCCGGATGTTGTCCTCGAGAAAATCCTGCAGGGCCTGGATCGCGGCGCGGTCGGTGGAGTCGGCGGTGGCCGTGAGGACGGAGGCGTACACGGCATCGGTGCGCATCGATCGCACTCGCTCGAGATAGAGCGGCAAGAACAAGTGCGGCTCCTCGCGCGGCACGGTGAACGAGAACGTGCTGCCGGCGCCGAGCTGGCTCTGGACGTGCAAGCGCCCATAATTGAGCTGCACCAGCTCTTTGACGATGTTGAGACCGAGCCCGAAGCCCTTGGCGCTGGAGCGAGCGTTGCCATCGAGCTGCTTGAAACGCTCGAAGATGATCTCCAAGTTCTCCGCCGCGATCCCCGGCCCGTGATCGGTCAGCCCCACCTCGATCTCGCGGTCGTCCGCGGCCAGGCGCACCCACAATTGCACCGCCGTGCCGGGGTCGCTGAACTTGACCGCGTTCACGCCGAGATTGATGAGGATGCGCCCGATCTTCTCGGGGTCACCGTAGACGCGCGGCAGAGTCTCCGGCGCCTCCACAACCAGCCGCACCTGGGCATTGGCGGCCTTGCGTTCGAGCGTCGGCAGAACGCGCGCGAAGATGTCGCTCACGCGGCTAGGGCGCCGGGAGGTGCGCAGGAGATCCGCTTCGATACGGCTGATGTCGAGCAAGTCCTCGACGAGCACGTGCAGATCATCGACACGATGCATGATGGTGTCGAGGTATTCGCGTTGCTGCTCGCTCGAGCCGCTCTCGAGCTCCTCGCCGACGGCGGCCGCGTATTCCTTGATCACCGTGAGCGGGGTCCGGAACTCGTGCGAGACGTTGTCGACGAATTGGTGTGCGGTGCTGTAAAGCTCGCGCAGGCGTTGATTCTGACTTTCCAGCGAGGTCTTGGCCCCGGCCAGCTCTTCGGCGTGGCGCCGGGCTTCCTCGGTGCGCTGGGTCACGCGCTCTTCCAGCGTTTCGTTCAGCTGGCGAAGCTCCTGTTCGATGCGCTTGCGTTCCTCGATCTCGCGATGCAGCTCGGCGTTGGTGCTGGCGACGGCGCGGCCGTAGCTCTTGCAGTACTTGAGCTCACGTCGCCGCACTTCGAGCAGTTGGCCGCGCAGGTGGACCACCCGGCGTTCTTGCTCGGTGAGGTACCACACGAGCGCCGTGATCAGAAGCGAGAGTCCGGCGAGTAGGCTGTGGTCGGTGTGCGACCACGGCCAGATATGGGTGAGCTCGAGGTCGATCAAGGGCGCCATGGCGATGGCGAGCCCCATGGTCGACAGCAGGCTGGTGGTGATGAGGATGAACCAGTTCTTGCGCGTGCGCTTCTCGAGCTGCGTGTGCTCCGCGATGTCCGCGTGCAGCATTTCCTCGAGCGGCTGTTGGTATCGCGCATCCATACGGCCTGGCCAGGGCTCGGGTGTGCGTTGAGTGGATTCGATGTGGCCCGAACAGCAACGGACGTGCCACGCAATGTTGCGATCCCGACGCCTGGAGAAGGTTGCGGCGATGGCGCAGACCGTGGCGACTGGTGTACCGTGAAGGCGATTGGCTGGCGTGCGGAACCGCTTGCATGCGAGGCGTTGGCACCTCGAGGATGGGTCATGAACGTGCTGCTCACAGGCGCCTCGGGCTTGATCGGACGCGCGTTCACGGTGGAGCTGCGTGCGCGCGGTCATTCCGTGCGGCCCCTCACCCGCGACCGAAAAGGCGAATCCTCTTGGGATCCTCTGCGCGGCATCCTGCCCACTGACGCCCTGAGCGACATCGATACGGTCGTGCATCTTGCCGGCGAGAGGATCGTCGGACTGTGGACCGCAGCAAAGAAGCGCGCCATCCGCGACAGCCGCGTGCTCGGCACCCGACTGCTGTGCTCGCGCATGGCCGCGCTGCCTCGTCCACCTCAGGTGTTCGTGATTGCCTCCGCCATCGGGTATTACGGGGATCGAGCCGAAACGGCCCTTGCCGAAACCGACGAGAGCGGGTCGGGATTCCTGGCGGAAACCTGTTTGGAGAACGAAGGCGCGAGCGCGCCGCTGGACGCGTTGGGTGTCCGCGTCGTTCGCCTGCGCTTCGGCCTGGTGCTCGCTGCCGATGGCGGTGTGCTGGCAGCCATGCTCAGGCCTTTTCGTCTCGGCCTGGGTGGGAATCTCGGGGATGGCCGGCAGTTCATGAGCTGGGTCGCGCTCGACGACGCAGTCGGGGCGATGCTGCATGTCCTGGAGACTCCGAGTCTCGAGGGTGCAGTGAACGTCGTCGCGCCTGCCCCGGTCACCAACGCGGAGTTCACCCGCATGCTCGCGCACGTCCTCCATCGGCCGGCGCGGCTGCATGTGCCAGCATTCGTGTTGCGAGCGATGCTCGGACGCATGGCGGACGAATGTATCCTCTCCAGCGCGCGCGTGCTGCCGCGACAACTGGAAGCCAGCGGCTACCGTTTCCACCATCCGCAGCTCGAATCGGCGCTGCGACAGGCGCTCGCCCGTCCTGGTTCCGGGAAGTCAGCGTGAGCGGCGCGTCCGGCGATTTGGTGCTCGGCATCTCGGCTTGCGTTCTCGGCGAAGAAGTCCGCTACGACGGCGGCCACAAGCGCACCGCCTTCGTCACCGACGTGCTCGCGCATTTCGTGCGCTTCGTTTCCGTGTGCCCCGAGGTGGAGATCGGTCTCGGAATCCCGCGCGAGACGATTCACCTGGTGGCGCGAGAGAATGGGATTCGCTTGCTGGGAACACGCAGCGAACGCGATCACACCGACGCCATGCGTGCATACGCGCGCCGCAAAATGAAGGAGCTCGAGCGCCTCGATCTTTCGGGCTACATCCTGAAGAAGGATTCGCCCAGCTGTGGCATGGCGCGTGTGCGCTTGTACACCGACACCGGTCCGGCGACGCGCACCGGTGTCGGTCTGTACGCTGCGGCGCTACTGGCCGCCTTCCCCGACCTGCCCGTCGAGGAGGAAGGACGTCTGTTGGATGCGCGCCTGCGCGAGAATTTCGTCGAACGCGTGTTCGCCTATCGCCGGGTGCAGAACCTCTTCGCGGCCCGGTGGACGATGGGAGAATTGGTTCGCTTTCACACGGCGGAAAAGTTGCTCCACCTGGCGCACGATCCAGCCACCTACACGGCTCTCGGGCGCTTGGTGGCCACAGCGCGTGGGCGCGAACGACGGTCGTTAGCAGCCACCTATCGCCGTACCTGCATGCAGGGACTCGCCAAGCTGGCCACGGTGCGCAAGAATGTCAATGTACTGCAACACATCCAGGGCTACTTCAAGAAGTGCGCGAGCGAGGCGGACCGGCGCGAGTTGCAAGGGATCATCGAGGATTTCGGCAAAGGTCTCGTGCCGCTCGTCGTCCCCATCACCCTGATCCGGCATTTGGCACGTCGTTACGAGGTCAGCTATCTCGTCGGGCAGACGTATCTCGAGCCGCATCCCAAGGAGCTCATGCTGCGCAATCACGGTTGAGGGAAAGCGGGAACTCGAGGTGCAGGCATCGCGGCGTGACTGCTAGAATGCCACGGCGATCGTCGCCGGCATTGCCGGTCGGGAGCAGTGGGATCGAGAAACGGACGGAGAGCTCGATGCGCGCGGATGAAGTGCTCGATCGCGCCGCGGCGCGCTGCCGAGAGCGCCAGGTTCGCATCCCGACCTTCGCGCAGATGCGCAACCCGAGCCTCGTTCCGGAGGTGGTGCGGCGGGGGTTGCGCCAGGTCGGTCTCCATGACATCGATCCGCTCAACCTCTTTCGCATCACATGGAAGAACGAGCCCGTCGAAAAGGGAGGCCTCTTCCACACCGGCAACTGGGTCGAATTCCCGAAGGCTCTGACCGGCGTCGATGCGCGCATCATCGGCCTGGTCGGCAAGTGGTTCCCGACCGGAGCGCACAAGGTGGGAGCGGGTTTCGGTTGCCTGGTGCCACGCTTGGTCGCGGGGCAATTCGATCCGACGGCGCACAAGGCGGTGTGGCCTTCGACGGGAAACTTCTGTCGCGGCGGCGCCTTCGATTGCGCGCTTCTCGGCTGCGATGCCGTCGCCATCCTGCCGGAAGAAATGAGCCGTGAGCGCTTCGAGTGGCTGCGTCGACTCGGCGCCGAAGTCATCACGACACCGGGCGGCGAATCCAACGTCAAGGAGATCTACGACGCCTGCTGGGAGATTCGGCGCACGCGGCCGGACTGCGTCATCTTCAATCAGTTCGAAGAATTCGGCAATGCAGTCTGGCACTATCACGTGACGGGCGAGGCCGTCGACCAAATCTTCCGCGCCGTGGCGCGGCCGGGGGATCGGCTCGCGGCTTTCGTCGCCGCCACGGGCTCGGGGGGAACCATCGCCGCCGGAGACTTCCTGCACACGCATCATCCGCAGCTCCGCACCGTGGCCGCCGAGGCCTTGCAGTGCCCGACGCTGTTGCAATGCGGCTACGGCGAGCACCGCATCGAGGGCATCGGCGACAAGCACATTCCCTGGATTCTCAATGTACGCAGCACCGATGTCGTCGTCGCCGTGGACGATGCGCAATGCCTGGCGTTGATGCGCTTGTTCAACGAGCCGGAAGGGCACTGCTTCCTGGCGGGGGAAGGTGTGGACGCGGCGTGGCTGCCGCAGTTGGCGCTGCTCGGCATTTCGGGCATTTGCAATCTTGTCGCCAGCATCAAGACCGCACGCATGTTCGAACTCTCGTCGCATGACGTGCTGTTCACGTGCCTCACCGACTCGATGGATCTCTACCACAGTCGCGTGCACGAGCAACGCGAGGCGCAGGGTCCCTACAGCAGCATGTTGGCGGCCCGGAACTTCGCTCGCCATCTGCAGGCCATCAGCACCGACTCCATGCGCGAGCTCAGCTATGCCGACCGCAAGGCGCTGCATCATCTCAAGTACTTCACCTGGGTCGAGCAGCAGCAGAAGAGCGCACGTGACCTCGATCGGCTGTGGGATCCGGAGTTCTGGGACCAGACCTACCGCCAAGTCGACGAGTGGGATCGTGCGATCGTCGCCTTCAACCAGCGTGTGGGCCTCGATCGAGGGGCCTGAGGGATGTCGCGGGTCCAGGGGTCGAAGGGGAAGGTCGAGATGGCCAAGCCGACGCCACGAGTCGAGGGGCGGTCGGCGCGGGTCGAAGGGCAGCAACGTGTGGCACGGGTGACGACGAGCGCGCGGCTCGGGACCCTTCTCGCGCTCTGCTCCGTCGTCCTTTCGTTCGCCGCGGTCGAGGCGCTCGTGCGCCTCGCCAAGCCCGACCTCTCCATTCCGCAAGCGAGTGGACATTTCCGTTTCACCCAGAGCTTCGAGTTCGAGCTCCCACACCACCTGCGTGACCCGGTTCTCGGCTGGAGACTGCAGCCCGGCATCTATGGCTCGATGCGGATCAACAGCCTCGGCTTCCGCGGTCCCGAGTGGCGGACCGGCAAGTCGGCGACCAAGCGCATCGCGCACCTGGGCGATTCGTCGACGATGGGGTTCACGATCGCGGACGACGGCGAGATCTATGCCGCGCTCTTGCCGCGACTGGTGCAACGGGATGGGTTGGAGCTCGAGGCGCTCAACTTCGGTGTCGACGGCTACTCTTCGTATCAAGGACGGATCCTGCTCGAGCAGGTGCTCGGAGACTTCGCCCCAGATTACGTGACGATCTATTTTGGCTACAACGATCACCATTTTTCCAATGCCAGCGATCGGGAGACGCGCTTCTCGACGCCTGGGATCCTGCGGGCGCTCGAACACAGCCATGCGTATCGCTTGATGCGCCGGCACCTGCTGCGCTGGACGCGCCGCGAGGCCGATCTGCGCGAGCCGACCTTGCGCGTCGATCTGGAGAGCTTCGAATCCAACGTGCGGGCGATGGTGGAGGCGGCGCGTGTGCGTGGTGCGGTGCCGATCCTGATGACGACGCCGCTCCGGCCAGGCGTGCCCTTGGTCGAGAACGAAGTGCGCATCGAGCGCGACGGCAAGCCGGCATGGGTGACACAGGATTGGTGGGTGACGAACGAGCTTCGCCAGCGTGGACTCGAACTCGAAGGCGCGGCGGGGTCGGAAGATCTTCGGCGCTTCTTGGTCGATGCGCTGCAGGCGCATCCGGATTGGGCGTACTTGCACTTCTTGCAGGCGCGCGAGCTCGAGCGTGCCGGGGATCCCCAGGGAGCTCGGGCGGCGCTCGGGCGCGTGGCGCTGCACGATCGCGAGCGCAGCGTCCTCGATCAGTACAACGAGCGCGTGCGCAGCGTGGCGCGAAGCCTGCACACGGAGCTCGTCGACATCGCACGCATGTGCGAGGCGCGGCCGTCGCCGCATCTGTTCAACGACGTCGTCCACCCGAGCCCGGCTGGGCACAAGCTGATCGCGCAAGCGCTCGCCGAGGCGCTGCTGCGCCTCGAAGGCCGCAAGCCCAGCAGGCCGGAAGAAGGCTGAGCGGCGTGCCCGAGCTGCCGGATGTGATGCTCTACATCGAACGGCTCGAGCCGCGCGTCCTCGGCCAGACCTTGCAGCGCGCGCGGCTCGCAAGCCCATTCCTGTTACGCACGGTCGAGCCACCGCTGCGCAACGCCGAGGGCAAGCGCGTCCTCGGGCTTCGCCGTCTCGGCAAGCGCATCGTGTTCGGGCTCGAGGACGAGATCTTCCTCGTGCTGCATCTCATGATCGCGGGCAGGCTGCGCTGGCGCGACCTCGGCGAACCAGTGCCGCGCAAGCGCGGGCTCGCCGCGTTCGATTTTGCGAGCGGCACGCTCCTTCTCACGGAAGCGAGCACGAAGAAGCGTGCGTCGCTCCACGTCGTGCGCGGGGAAGCGGGGCTCGCTGCGCTCGATCCCGGCGGTTTGGAAGTCCTGGAGGCCGATGCCGCCGCGTTCGCGGTGGCGCTTCGGCGCGAGAACCGCACGCTCAAGCGCGTGCTCACCGATCCGCGTCTGCTGAGCGGCATCGGCAATGCGTACTCCGACGAGATCCTGCACCGCGCCCGCATGTCACCGCTGCAGCGCACGCAGAATCTCGACGACGCAGGCGTAGCGCGCTTGCACCACGCGACACAGGAAACGCTACGAGAATGGTTGCAGAAGCTGCGCCAGGAAACCGGCGATGCGTTTCCGGAGAAAGTCACGGCGTTTCGTCCCGGCATGGCGGTGCACGGGCGCTATCGCGAGCCGTGCCCGGTGTGTGGCAACCCCGTGCAGCGCATCGTCTACGCCGAGAACGAGTGCAACTATTGCGCGACCTGTCAGACGGATGGCAAGCTGCTGGCGGATCGCGCCCTGTCGCGCCTGCTGCGCGAGGATTGGCCGCGAACCTTGGACGAGCTGGAAGAGATGAAGAGCGAGCGGCTGCAGAGCAGCGCGGAGCGCCTGAACGATTCGCCAGGGAAGTGAAAGATGGGCTCCGGCATGAGCGGCGCGGACAGATGGCGGCTCGCCGTGCTGCTGCTCGGTGCCGGGGCACTGCTGTTCATCGGATGGAAGCTGCTCTGGTTCCTGACCGACGACGCCTTCATCACGTTCCGCTATGTGAGCAACAGCGTTCTCGGCCACGGCTACGTGTGGAACGCGGCTCCGTTTCGCCCGGTCGAAGGTTACTCGAGCTTCCTCTGGGTGTTGATTCTCGATGGCGTGTGGCGTCTCACCGGATGGCAGCCGCCCGAGGTGGCGAACTTCATCGCGCTAGGGTGCTCGTTTCTCTCCCTCGTCCTCGCTGCGGTCTTGGTGCTCCGGCTGCGCTGGCGGCAGGAACTGCTTGCTTGGCGCTTCGTCCTCGCCGGCTTGGTGCTCCTGGGTCTCGTCACCAACCGCACGTTCCTCACATGGTCGAGCTCGGGGTTCGAGACAGCGCTGTTCAACCTCCTCGTCTTCGCATGGCTCGCCGTCGGCGTCGGTGCGAGTCCCATGCGGCCGAGGGGTGCCCTTGCCTTGTCGACTCTGGCTGCGTGCCTGCACCTTGCGAGACCAGAAGGGGTGCTCTTCGCCGGCGCCACGATCGCCATGTTCGCCTCCCGAGATCTGGCGCCGTGGCGATCGCCGCGTGCTCTGGCTGCATGCACGCCGCTGCTCGTGATCCCCATCCATTTCTTGTGGCGTCACTCTTTCTACGGCGAGTGGCTGCCGAATACGTATTACGCCAAGATCGTCGGTGCCTGGCCCGCGAGCGGCGCACGCTATGCGCTGTCCTTCGTGCTCGAGTACGCCTTGTGGGTTCCCTTGGTGGTGATGCTCGTCGCGGCGGCAACACAAAAGCGCGTGACGACGGGGCGCATGGCTTCGCCATCCATGATGGCGTGGATCTGTGTCCTCACCCTGGTCGCACACGTCTCGTATTACACATTCATCGTCGGCGGCGATCATTTCGAGTATCGCGTCTACAGTCACTTGCTGGCTCCTGGCTTCGTGGCCCTGGTGTGGCTCGCGAACCAATCCGGGTTGCGCGGGCGCACCATCGCATTTCTCTTCGCGGCCCAGATTGCGCTCGCGCTGCCGCTGCCATGGCACCACTGGGCGCTCACACGTCACCTCGAAACACGCGAAACCACACGGCGCATGCGCGTCGCGGTCGCGCCGCATTGGCCACCCGTGCTGCGGGAGTACGCCCGACTCTTCGATGGCCTGCAAGCCTGGCTGATCGAGCATTGGGTGTGCGTGCGGCACCAAGAGCACAAGGTGAACCAAGAGTATCTCGTGACGCTCTACCCCTCGCGTGCCGAAGGGGAGCAGCTGCCGGCCGACGGCTTCCCGGTGCACGCCTTCCAAGCCGTGGGCGTGGCCTCGTGGACGTTGCCGCACGTCAACGTCATCGATCTCTTGGGGCTCAACGACTGGGTCATCGCCAGGACTCCCGTGGATGTGACGCGATTTCGCGGCATGGCGCACGAACGCCGGGCGCCCGAGGGCTACGCCGATTGCTTCGAACCCAATGTGTTTCTGGCACCCGATGGAGGAGTCCAGATCGCAGTGCGGCCCACGGCGATGAACGCCGGCGTCATCGAGGAATGCGAAGGGACCTGGAGAGAGCGAGTGCGCGCCTCACGATCCGGGCCCTGAAGCGAGCGGGCATCACACGGCGGCAAAGACGTGGGCATGATCGGCCACGAACTGCGCGAACGTCCGTGCCGGAGTGCCGGTCACATCCTCGATCACACGCGTCGTCGTGGATGCATGACCGGCGGCGAAAATGCCGAAGAAGCCGACGAGAGCGTCGGCCAGCCACGCCGGCATGCCACCGGCGACGAACCACTTTTCAGCATCGCTCGGGGAGACGTCGACATAGGTGATCGCGCGTCCGGTGACCTCTCCAATCCGAGCAGCGATGTCGTGGAAGGAAAGTGCCTCGGGGCCGGTGATTTCGTAGACCTTGCCTTCGTGGCCGCTCTGCGTCAAGACACAGGCCGCAACCGCTGCGATGTCGCGCGTATCCACGAGACCGATGCGGCCGTCGCGCATCGGGGCGTGAAGCGCGCCGCGTGCGGCGATGCTGGGGGCAAAGCCGAGCGTGTTCTGCATGAAGTAGTGCGGACGCAAGTGCGTCCACGCCATGCCGGACTTTTCGATCTGCTTTTCGGTCTGCCCGTGCCAGCGCGCGATCGACTGCGATGCGTCCAGACCGGCGCCGAGCACCGAGAGCTTGACCACGTGGTGCACACCGGCGCGCTGCGCGGCATCGACTGCATGACCTTGTTGCTCGACCTGCCGCGGATCCACCGGCGTGAGGAGAAAAAGGCGATCCACGCCGTCCAACGCCCGTACGAGCGTCTCCGGACGATCGAGATCGCCGACCGCGATCTCCACACCCGGGAGTCTGGCCGCCTTGCCGGCATCGCGCACGAATGCGCGCACTGGAACACCTGTGGCGGCGAGCTGCCGGACGACTTCGCTTCCCGTTATTCCGGTCGCACCAGTAACGAGAATCAAGGTCGCCTCCCATCGGAATGGAACGCTCCCTGCAGAAAACTGACGAACGGTGCGACGGTACCTCACTTTGCGCGTGCGGCGCAAGATGTCGCCGCACGATGTGCAGAATCAGGCTCCAGATGATGCGATGGCGCTCGATGATGCAATGACTGCATCGGGCAGAGTCTCGACGCCCTGACCGATTGCGAGCGCGGCAAGCGACTGGGGCTTCACTCGAAGCGGAAGACGCGGGTGGCGAGAACGAAAAGGATCACGCTCGCGACACACATGCCGAGCACGTGGGGCAAGACGGCGGTCGGCGCGGCGCCGAAGCTCACGAGCTGGTGCATGCCGTCCATGGCCCAGCCGGTGGGCAGGAAGAGCTGCAGCTTCTGCATCCACTTCGGTGTGATCTCGATCGGCCACCAGCAGCCGCCGAGCGCGGCCAGGACGTTCGTGGCGACGACGCCGATGGCGACGGCTTGGCCTTCGCTGCGCGCGAGGCTGCCGAGCAGGATGCCGAGCGTCGCCGTGAGCGTGGCGTAGGCGAGCATCAACACCACGACCATCCAGAAGTTCGGTCCCCAGTTCATCTTGAAGAGCACGGTGCCCGCCAGCATGCCGAAGGCGATCTGCACCACGCCGATTCCCATCTTGCCGCTCCACTTGCCGAGCACGATCGCGGGCCGGGAGATCGGCGTGTAGGCGAGCCGGCGCAGCAGGCCTTGCCGGCGTTCGGTGAACAACAGCACGGCGCCGCTGGTGCAGAGAATGGACAGCACGAACATCACCAGGATGCCGGGAATGGCCTGCTCGAAACCCGTCGGCACGCGCCGGAGTTTGCCCGCGGGCGTGGTCTCGACCTGCAAGGTGCGCGGCAAGGAATCGAGCCGGGCAATGCTCGCCGGCGTGGGCGCGAGACCCTGTTCGCCGGTCACGATGACGTCGGCGAGCAGCGTGTAGGCGGCGCGCCCAATGCGCACGCGGTCGTAGTCGTTGCCGAGGCCGCTCTCTTCGCGGGCGAAGCGCAGCTTCACCGGCTTGCCGGCGAGGACGGAGTCCGTGAAGCCGGACGGGATACTCAGCCGGCGCGACGCGGCGTCGAACTCCGCCGTGGTCCCGGGCCGCGTGATTCCGTAGCGCCGGTCCTCGAGCCGGTGTTGCAGCTGATCGCCGAGGAAGCCGGTGTCGCCGTCCGACCACAGCGCCAGGCGATCCTGGCTGCCGCCACGGCTGCCGAAGTTCGACGTCACGGTGCCGATGAAATAGAAGAACACGATCGGCATGACGAACATCCAGCCGATGGACTCGCGCTCGCGCAGCATGTACTGCACGTCCTTGCGTCCGAGGAACCACACGTGACGCAGCATCTTCACCCCTGGGCGAAGCCCCGCCGCAACCGGCGGGCGCAGACGAGGAACAACACGACGCCGACGCCGGCCAGAAGGGCGATGGCGTTTCCGAGCGCCGCCGGCCGGACCGTGCCGTTCAAGATGTTCTCGAGCTGTTGCACCGACCAGCCGTTCGGCGTGTGACGGCCGATCTTCGCCATCCATTCCGGCATGGCTTCGAAGGGAAAGAAGCTGCCGCCGATCATCATGAGCGGGAAGATGAGCCCCATGCTCACGATGTTGCCGGCGCGCTGTGTGCGGACGTGCAGTTGAATCACCATCATCGCGAGCAGCAGGACGGCACCGGAGAACATCACCCAGAGGGTTGCGAGCGGCAGCGCGGATGGGGCGAGATGAAAGTAAAGGAACGCGATGGTGAGCGACACGAAGCCCGTGGCGCCCATCAATGCCGTGCCGTAGATCGCCTTGCCGCCGAGGAACTCCGTCACCGAGCGCGGCGACACCACGAGCCGGCGCAAGGTCATCTGACTGCGCTCACGCCAGAGGTCTTCGCTCACGCCCTGCGCCATGAACAGCAGCGACATGTACAGGAGACCTGGCAAGAAGTAGAGGGCGAAGCTCTTGGGCGGGCCGGCAGCCTTTTCCTTTTCCTCTTCGTCCGTCGTCGTTTCGAGCTGGATCACGAGCGGGTCGACGTAGCTGTTGACACGACCGACGAGCTCGTTGATGTGGACGCTGGTGGAGATGATCTGCGCGTTGGGGAATGTGTCGAGGCCGGGGGCCGGGCCGCCGGCCAATGCGCGCAAGTCATCGCCCAGCACGCGATGCAAGTAGAATGCGGCGTCGGCGAAGATCGCCAGAGTTTCTTCGACGATGCCGGGGAGGATCCGCTGCGCCGGATTGGTGACGAGACGCAACGTGCAGGGTTCTTCGCGCAGCACGGCATCGGAGAATCCGGCTGGGATGACCAGGAGTGCAGTGGCTTCGCCGCGCTCGACGCGCTTGCGCCCGGCTTCGAGCTGCACCACCTCGGCGCGGATGAAGCTGCCGGCAGCTTCCTGACTCAATCCACCGAGGAGGAGATTGCTGAGGGTGCTGTCGTCCTGATCCACGACCAGGAGATGCGCCTGGGGCTTCGGCCCACCCCTGCCGCCCGTGGAGGCGACGACGAGCGCGCCGATGACGAGCGGGATGCCGAGCCAGAGCACGAACTCGACCGGTTGGCGGCGCTGCCGGTGGAAATCTTTGAGCGCGGTGCGCCAGAGGAAAGTCATCGCTGCTCCGAAGCCGTCACTCGCGCAGCTCCTTGCCGGTGAGCTTGATGAACAGGCTCTCGAGGTTGGGCTGAGTGACGGTGGTCTCGTACAGCTCGGCGCCGGCGGCCGTCAACGCCTGCAAGGTCGACGGCAGCTTGCGCGCGGCCTCGCGCATCGCGAGCGTCACCGAATCGGCTTCCACCTGTACGATCTCGACACCGTCGAGCCGGCCGAGCGCTTCGCGCACGGGCCCCGGCTCGAAACGCCCGGACAATCGCAACAGGTCGCGTTCTCCGACCTTGGCGCGCAGCTCTGTGAGCGTGCCCATGGCGATGATGCGCCCATGGTCGATGATCGCCAAGCGATCGCACAGACCTTCGGCTTCCTCCATGTAGTGCGTCGTGTACAAGACGCACGTGCCCTGGCGAGCTTGGTCGCGCACGAGATCCAGGAGACGCACGCGACTCTGCGGATCGACGCCCACCGTGGGTTCGTCGAGGAGCAAGGCCTGCGGCGTGTGCACGAGCGCGCAACCGAAGTTGAGCCGGCGTTTCATCCCACCACTGAAGCGCTTGACCGGCTCCCTGGCGCGGTCGTGCAGCTCGATGATCTCGAGCACTTCCTGCACGCGTTTCTTGAGTGTGCCGCCGCGCAAGCCATAGGCGGCGCCCCAATAGCTGAGGTTCTCGCGCGCGGAGAGTTCCTCGTAGAGGGCCAGTTCTTGTGGAACGACACCCAGCTTCTCGCGCGACGCGCGTCCGTCGGTCACGACATCGTGGCCGAAGACACGCACGCGGCCGGCATCGGGCCGGAGCAGGCCCGAGACGCAACTGATGGCGGTGGTCTTGCCAGCACCGTTCGGCCCGAGCAGGCCGAAAATCGCGCCGGGCTCGGCATCGAAAGTGACGTCCTCGACGGCGGTGATCGAGCCGTACTGCTTGCGCAGGCCCAGAACCTCGATCATGGCGTGACCCTCCGGAGTGCTGGAAGAAGCTGTGGATCATACGCGATCCGCGTGCGCGGGGTTACAAGCGCAGGAGGCGCGAGACAAGACCCAGTGGGGATCCGTGAGGCCGTCGTGCGAGCGGGCTCCCGGTCTTGCATCCCGCGGAGGAACGAACGCGTATGATGAGACCATGACCCTTTAGGCTGAACGTGGATCGCCCGTGCACGCGAAGAGTACGTCCGACCGATTTGGACGGCGCCCACGAGAGGGACGCTGGAGGATGACATGTTGGAGATCGTGACCGCGACCACGCCGGCACATATGGCTCAGGTGCGCGAGCTGTTGGTCGAGTATGCCGCTTGGCTCGGAATCAGCCTGTGTTTCCAGGGTTTCGACGAGGAGCTGGAAAGTCTGCCGGGGCGCTACGCCCCGCCCGGCGGATTGCTGCTATTGGGTCTGGATGGCGACCGCCCCGTGTGCTGCATTGGCGTGCGACCGATGGAGGACGGTGTCTGCGAGATGAAACGCCTCTATGTCCGGCCCTCGCACCGCGGCCAAGGGGTGGGCGAGTTCCTCGTGATGATGGCGGTTGGCAAGGCCGAGTGCATTGGGTACAAGAGCATGCGTTTGGACACACTTCCGGTCATGGCCACGGCTCGACAGCTCTATCGGCGTCTCGGTTTCCGCGAAATCGAACCGTACTATACGAACCCCGTCGAAGGGGTGGTCTACATGGAGATCGCCCTACCGGTGGAGCCGAACGACTCTGGCGACAGTAACTAAGGGGCAAGCTGCCCCGTTTCCCAGGATGAGCGATGCACCGGCGATTTCAGGAGCATGTGGAGATGTACCAGGACCGCATCTACCGCCTGGCGCGCTACAGCGTCGGGAACCGCGAGGAAGCCGAGGACATCGCGCAGGAGGTCCTGGTCCGGCTCTGGCGTCACCTGGACCAGATCGAGCCGGCCGGTGTCTGGCCGTGGCTCGTGCGGGTGACGCGCAACGCCAGCATCGACGCCCTGCGGCGTCGCGGCAGCTATCGCGCGGTGGTGGTGCCGGACCCTGAAAATCAATCGACACAATGGGTTGCAAGCCCCGAGCGGAGCCCGGCGGCGAATTCAGAGGCCGCCGAATTCCAGCGCCACCTCGAGGCCGCCGTGCAAGAGCTGGCCGAGCCGTATCGGAGCATCGTGATCCTGCGCGAGATCGAGCAACGCAAGTACGATGAGATCGCGGTTGCACTCGAGCTACCGCTCAACACCGTCAAGGTGTACCTGCACCGGGGACGGCGGATGTTGCGGGCCAAGCTCCGGGAGTTCGCCGAGTCATGACGCAAAGGGAATCCAGGCCACTGTCGTGCGCGCGCGCCCAGGTGCTGCTCGAGCTTGCCCTGGATCATGAGATCGATCCAAGGCGCGAAGCGCAGTTCCACCGCCACATCGCCGTCTGTGCGGCGTGTCGCGAAGAGTTCGAGACCGCACGACGCGTCCAGGGAGGTCTGCGCCAACTCGCGACGGCCGCGTGTCCCGCGACGGTTGGCGCCGCGGTTCGCGCATTCGTCGAAGCGGAGGAGAGTCGTCGCGAAGGCTGGATGGAGGCCTTGCGTCGAAAGTGGGAGGTCGCCTGGCGCCCGTGTCTGGCCGTGGTCGGCGTGGCTGCGACCGCGACGATCATCGCGCTCCTGGCGCGCCCGCCCGCACGACCTGCGGGCGATGCGGCGGCGGTGGCGCAAGCAGAAGAGGAAGTGCGGTGGGCCCTGACCTACGTCGCCCAGGTCACGCGTCGCGCCAGCGACGACGCGTTGGACCTCACGCTCGGAGCCGTCCTTGGCGACGTGATCGGACGACAAGTGGTCGCACCGGTCACGGAAGCCGTCGGCAAATCCCTGGAGGAGGAATGAGAGCCATGAACGAACGCGAACCCGTTGCGGGTCCATGTCGCCGCCCGACCGCGCGGGCCCGGCCCTGGTGCTGGGGACTGTACGGTCGGAGCATCCTGCTCGGGCTCCTGCTGTGTCCCAGTCTCGGTGCCACGGAAGAAAAGAAGCGGGCCGATTACAGCCAGGAAGCCGGATACGTGGACTTCGAATCGCTCGGTGTCTTCAACGAGGAAGACGCCATCGTCGAAATCTATCTGCACGATGCCCTTCTTGGTATGGTTTCGTCGATGTCGAAGACCGCCGATCCGGAACTTTCCGACATGCTGTCGAAGCTGAAGCTCGTGCGCGTGCAGAAGTTCGAGATGAGTGACGCGAAAGGCACGGAAGTAGAGACCAAGGTTTCGGGTCTCGCATCCAAGCTGGAGAAGGGCGGATGGATGCGGGCCGTGCGCGTGCGCGAGGCCGACGAGAACGTCTATGTCTACTTCAAGATGGGCGAAAAGTTGCTTCAAGGCATCACGGTCATGGCGATCGAGGCCGATGGGAAAGCAACTTTCGTCAACATCGTGGGCGAGATCGATCCCGAACAGATCGGCCGGCTGGGCAAGAAGTTCGACATCGACGAGCTGCACGATCTCAAGGATTGGGAGCACCGCGCCAAGGACAAGGTTGCCGAAGAACCGAAGAAGAAGGAAAAAGACCAGAACGACTAGCGCCCGTGGAGGTCGCGATGAAATCGCGTCTTTGCGCTTGCATCCTCGCGGCACTGTTGCCGGCGGTGGCGGGCTGTCTGTGGACGCCCGAGCTGTCGGAGATCCAGCGCGAGATCGAGCGCCAACTCCCGGGGGCGCGCTTCGAAAAGGACGTGAAGATCAACTTGGGGCCGCTGTCGCTCGGCCTGGCGCGCTTCGCCACCGGCTTCATCCCCGCGGACGTGGCCCCGGAAGCGCACGAAGCGCACGACTATCTGCAAGAGGTGCGCCGCGTGCAAGTCGCGCTCTACCGCACGCTCGAGCTGCCGCCCCTGCACAAAGTGCGTCTGCCGCAGCATCTCGAAGACCGCATCCGCGACGAGGGCTGGCATCTGGCGGTGAAGAAGCAGCAGCCGACGGAGCTCGTCTGGGTGCTGACGCAGGAAGAGAAAGGGCTCGTGCGCGACATCTACGTGATCTTGCTCAACACCGACAATCTGGCGCTCGTGCGCGTCCAAGGCCGGATGGATCAGCTGCTGGCCAAGGCGATGGAGAATCGCGCCGGCGAGCTGCCGCAAATGCTCGGTCTCGATCTCAGCCTCCAACAGTAGTCGCACGCATCTCGTCTCGGGGTGCTATAGTGCGTGCCGCGCGCCGTTCTCGGTCGCCGATCGGTGTGGACTCGACACGGAGGTGTGCGTGGCGGAGCACGAAACAGCGACGCTCGCCGGTGGCTGCTTCTGGTGTCTCGAAGCCGTCTTCGAACAGCTGCAAGGCGTGTCGCGCGTCGAATCCGGTTATGCCGGTGGCAGCGTGCCGAACCCCACCTACGAGCAGGTTTGCAGCGGCAGGACCGGGCATGCCGAAGCCGTGCAGGTGACCTTCGATCCACAGGTCATTGCATTCGAAGATCTGCTGCGCGTGTTCTTCACCATTCACGACCCGACGACCTTGAACGCCCAAGGCGCCGATGTCGGCACGCAGTATCGTTCGGCGGTGTTCACCCACACGCCCGAGCAGCTCGCCAGCGCCACGGCCGTCAAGTCCGAGCTGGACTCGGCAAACATCTACGACGCTCCGATCGTCACCGAGATCAGCCCGTTGCGCACTTTCTATCGCGGCGAGGACTACCATCAAGAGTTCTTCCGCCGCAATCCGAGCCAGCCCTACTGCGCTGCCGTCGTGGCACCCAAGGTGGCGAAGTTTCGCCGCCAGTGGCTCGCCAAGCTGAAGACGAAATAGCGCCCGAGGAGTCACGGGCGCATTCTGCATACTGTCGCGACCGCTACTTGACGACGACGATCTTGCGCGTGAGCGTGTGCCCATCGGAGCGCAGGCGCAGGAAGTAGACACCGGAGTCGAGGCTGTGGCCGCGATCGGTGGTCGCGTTCCAGTCGATCTGCATCCGGCCGGGAGGTCGAGGTTCGTGCAGCAGCTGGCGCACGAGCCGCCCGCGCGCATCGAAGATGCTCAGCTCCACCGTGGCGCGGCGGTACAGCATGTATCGCAGCAGGGTGTGGTTGCGCAACGGATTGGGGAACACCTCGAGACGTTCGGCGAAGCGCAGGGCGTCATCGATATGAGCCGAGCGGATCTCCACTGCCACCGCCGCCCAATCGACGAGGCTGGAGAAGTTGCCGCTCGTCTGGTGATCGCCGGCATCGACCGCACGATCCTGCACCTCGATGGACGCGGTCGCCTGCTGCGCGCCGCTCGCGGCGCGGGCACGCAGGAACGTGCCATCGGTGCGCACATGCTCGCGATCGCGCAGCGCGACGGCGCGATAGATGATGCCGCCTTCGGTGAGCGTGGGCAGGAGCCATTCGTAGCTGGCGCTCTCGTCCCCGCTTTGGCATCCGGCATCGAGCCCGGCGGTGTTCGTTGCGGTCACACTTCCGAGTGGGTCGACGGGGTCGGCGCCGGAATAGCGTGAGACGGCGAGAGCCGCCCGTGCGACCGGGGCGGCGAAAACAGCGGCGATCGTGCCCGGGCTCGGCACCCCGCGCGCTGTCCACAGCTCCAACCCGTTCTCGCCTTGCCCACCGCATTGCGCCTTCACACGCGTCCATTGCAAGCCCATGCCTTGCACATCCACGACCTGTCCTAAGGGTTGGCTCGAGATGGCGGCGAGATAGAGATCGCCGCTCACGGCGGCGAGGCCGCTCTCGGTTTGCACCTGGATGGCGAAGGTCGCGGTCCCTGTCGTGCTCTCGCGGTAGGTGACACCGCGGCCCTCGACATCGAGGCGGACGGTCGCGTCATGCATGGCGAAGCTGTCGCTCGTGCGATAAGTGAAGCCATCGAGACCGGTGAAGCCAGGGTCGGGTGTGTAGGTGAACGAGCCGTCATCGCGGAGATCCAGCTCTCCGTACTTCGGCACGTCGAGCACGACGGTGTGCAACGTGTCGCCATCGGCGTCGAAGTCGTTGGCCAGCAGACCGGGAGTACGCTGCTGCAGGCTGGTGCCGGCGGCGACGAGGAAGGTGTCCGCATGCGCGATCGGTGCATCGTTCACCCGCGTCACCTGGAGCGCGACCGCGCCATGGCGTATTGCTCCGGCCGGATCGGAGACGGCGTAGACGAACAGGTCGCTGCCCGAGTAGTCGGGCAGCGGGATGTAGACGAAGGATCCGTCGGGACGTAGCGTGACGCCGCCGTGCGCGGCACCGCTCACCAGCGCTGCGGTCATCGCATCGCCTTCGACGTCGAGATCATTGCCGAGCAGGCCCGGGGCATCGACGTGTAGCGTGCCGTCCTCGGTGACGGTGTAATCGTCGGCGCCGGGGAGCGGCGCATCGTTCACCGCGGCGATGGCGAGGCTGACTTGGGTGGTGGCGAAGGCGCCGGCGGCGTCGCGCGTGGTGTAGGCGAAGACATCGCTGCCGTGGAAATCAGGCGATGGCGCGTAGGTGAACGAGCCATCACTGCGCAAGGCAAGCGTCCCATGTGCCACCGTGGTGTGCAGCTCGGTCAGCAACGGCTCGCCGTCCACATCGGTGTCGTTGACCAGCACGCCCGGAGCGCCCACGTCGAGCGGCATGTCCTCGTCGAGGCCGTAGGAATCCTGCGCTGCCACCGGCGGATCGTTGACCGGCAGGACGGCGAGGGTGACTTCCGCGCTGGCGCTGCGTCCAGTGCCATCCAGGGCGGCATATTCGAAGCTGTCGTTGCCATGCCAATCGGCGTCCGGGACATAGCGGAACGCACCATCCTCGCCGAGCGCCAACGTTCCGTGGCCGGGTGAGCGGACGATCCCGGCGCGCAACGCGTCGCCATCGGCGTCGGCGTCGTTCGCCAGAACGCCCGGTGCTTCGATCATCCACTCGCTGTCCTCGGCGCCGGTCCAGGTGTCCGCGATCGGGCGCGGCACGTCGGGGGTCGCTCCGACCTGGAGAAACACCGTGCCGGTGGCGATCCCGCCGGCGTTGTCGTCGGCGATGTAGGTGAAGCTGTCGGGTCCATTCGAATCGGGCGTGGGCGTGTAGACGAGGCCACCCTCTGCTCGCAGCTGCAATGTTCCGTGCAAGGGCGGTGTGCCCGGCCGCACGCTCAAGACATCGCCGTCCACGTCGGCATCGTTGGCGAGCAAGACCGGCGCCGGCAGTTCGAGGGCGCTGTCCTCGTCGGTGGCGAACGCATCGTCGCGTGCCGTCGGTGCGTCGTTCACCGGGGCGACGGCGAGCGTCACGGTGCCGATGGCGTTGCCGCCATGGCCATCGTCGGCGATGTAGGTGAAACGGTCGCTGCCGTGATAGTCGGCCGAGGGTGCGTAGGTGAATGCGCCGCTCGGTTCGAGTCGAAGGACGCCGTGCTCTGGTGACGCGTCGAGGCGCAAGCTCATGGCATCGCCATCCACATCGACATCGTTGGCGAGCAGGCCCGGAGCCTCGACGACGAGGAAGTCATCCTCGTCGACATCCAGCGCGTCGTTCACGGCGCTCGGAGCATCTTGAACGGGACTCACCGTGAGGGTGGCGGTCGTGATGACGCTGCCACCCTTGCCGTCGCGCACCTCGATGGTGAATGCGTCCGCACCGTGGAAATTCAGTTCCGGGACGAAGGTGAAACCGCCGTCGGCGCTCACGGTGACGGTGCCGTGCGCCGCTGGCGAGGCGAGGGACGCGACGAGCGCATCGCCATCGGCGTCCGTGGCACTGCCGAGAACCCCAGGGGCGGCGATCGTGAGCGTGACATCTTCCTCGGTGGTGAACAGGCTCGGGACGGCCGCCGGGGCATCGTTCATGGGTTGCACGGTGACGGCGACGTTGCCGACGCGTGTCCCGCCCTGGTCATCGTCGGCGCGGTAGCTCCAGGCATCCGTGCCATGGAAATCCTGCTCCGGCGTGAAGACGAAGGCGCCGGATGTATCCAGGCTCAACGTTCCATGTGCGGGCGGGCCCGCAAGCGTGACGCGGAGCACGTCTCCTTCCACGTCGCTGTCGTTTCCGAGCACACCAGGAGCCGCGACGACGAGAGCGATGTCCTCGTCGGTGGCGTAGCCATCGGCCGTGGCCACAGGAGAATCGTTGATCGCGCGCACGGTGAGCGACACGGAACCCAGGCCCGTGGCGCCGCTCGGATCACGCGCCGAATAGGTGAAGTTGTCGCTGCCGGAATAGTCCGGATGCGGCGTGTAGGTGAAGGCACCACTCGGGCCGAAGACGAGGGTGCCGTGCGCAGGGGATGTGGCGATGCTCGCGCTCAGGGCATCGTTCTCGACATCGCTGTCGTTGCCGAGTACGCCGGGAGCGGCGATCACGAGCGCCACGTCTTCGTCGGCGGCATAGGCATCGAGAGCGGCGACGGGTGCGTCGTTGACCGGTTGCACGCTGAGCGCGACCGTCCCGAGCCCCGTGGCGCCGTTCGCATCACGGACAGTGTAGGTGAACGCATCCGGGCCGAAGTAGTGGGGAGATGGTGTGTAGGTGAAACCGCCGTTCGGATTGAAGGTCAGCGTGCCATGCGCAGGTGGGGTCGCAGTGCTCGCGCTGAGCGCATCGTTCTCGATATCGGTGTCGTTGACGAGCACACCCGGCCCGGTGATGACGAGCGCCCCATCCTCGTTGGTGACGTAGGCGTCGGCCGAGGCGAGGGGCGCATCGTTCACCGCGGCCACGGCGAGAGCGACCGATCCGGTGGTGGTGGCCCCGCTCGGGTCGCGCAAAGTATAGGTGAACGTGTCGCTCCCGAAATACTGCGGCGCGGGTGTATAGACGAAGGCACCGTCGGCTCCGAGCTGCAGCACGCCGTGTGCGGGAGCGGCGGCGACGCTCGCGCTCAGCGCATCGCCGTCGACGTCTGCATCATTGCCGAGCACGCCGGGCGCAGCGATCGAGAGTGGAGTGTCCTCGACGGCAGGGTACGCATCACTTTGCGCCGCGGGCGCGTCGTTGCGCGCGGCGACGAAAACCACGACGGTTTCCATGTCCCCAGCACCGCTCGCATCCCGCGCCTCGTAGGTGAAGCTGTCGCTGCCGTGAACGTCGCGGTTGGGGGTATAGGTGAAGCCGCCGGCGGCTGCGAGCACGAGGGTGCCGCGCTGGGGTGGTGTCACCACGGTCGCGCCGAGTGCGTCGCCGTCGATGTCGGTGTCGTTGCCGAGCACACCCGGGGCCGCGATAGTCAGCACGTTGTCTTCGTTGGTGACGAAGCCGTCGCCCGCGGCGCTCGGCGGATCGTTGACCGCCGTGACCGTGAGGTTCATCGACGCAGCGTCGCTGGCTCCGCTCGGATCACGCAAGGTGTAGGTGAAACCATCGCTGCCGTGATAGTTCGCGCCCGGCGTGTAGGTGAAGCTGCCGTTGGCATTCAACACCAGCGTGCCATGCGCAGGTGGCGTGTCGACCACTGCCTCGAGGGCGTCGCCGTCGATATCGATATCGTTGCCGAGCACACCGGGAACGCTGCGGTCGAGACGCACATCCTCTGGTGTCGCATCGGCGTCGTTGACGGCGGTGGGAGGATCGTTCCTTGCAGCGACGGCGATCGTCACTGTCCCGGATGTCGTGCCACCCTTGGCGTCGCTCAAGCCATACGTGAATGAATCCCCGCCATTCCAGTCGGCATTGGGTGTGTAGACGAAGTCCCCCTCGAATCCGAGGACGACGGTGCCGTGATCGGGTGGGGAGACGAGGCTCACGAGCAGAGCGTCGCCGTCGATGTCGAAGTCATTGGCGAGAACCCCCGGGGCGGCGACGCGGAGCTCCAGATCCTCGCTGGCGGACCAGCCGTCGCCGGTCGCCACCGGCCAGTCGTTGATCGCGCGGACGATGAGGGTCACCGTCGCGGTCGCCGTCACGGACGCTGCATCGGTCACACGGTAGGTGAAGCCGTCGGTGCCGGCGAAGTCGGGGGCTGGTGTGTAGTTGAAACCACCGCTGGCAGCGAAGACGAGCGTGCCGTGCTGCGGCGCATCGAGGACGGCGGCGGTCAAGACGTCGCCGTCCAGATCGGAGTCGTTGCCGAGAACGCCTGGCGCCGCGAGCACGAGGGGTTGGTCTTCGTCCAGCAGGAGGACATCGGACGCGGCGCCGGGCGCGTCGTTCACCGGGCTCACGCTCAAGGTCACCGCTTGGGCGCGGACGCCCCCCTGTCCGTCGCTCACGTTGTAGATGAAGACATCGCTGCCGTTGAAATCGGTGAACGGAACATAGGTAAAGCTGCCGTTCGCGACCAACATCAGGGTTCCATGCACGGGCGGCGTGCCGAGTGCCACCGTGAGGGAGTTACCGTCGACATCGACATCGTTGCCGAGGACGCCGGGTGCGTCGATGACGAGCGTGGCGTCCTCAGCGACACCGTAGCTGTCGGCAGTGGGGACAGGTGCATCGTTGACCGCGCTCAAGGTGATGCCGACGGCAGCGGTGGCCGTTCCGCCTCGACCATCGCTCACACGGTAGGTGAAGCCGTCGATGCCGTTGGCATCGGCTTCCGGTGTATAGATGAAGCCGCCGTCGGGTTGCACGATCACGCTCCCCCGCGCGGGGGGAGCGTCGACCGTCGCCACCAGGACATCCCCGTCCACATCGCTGTCGTTGGCGAGGATTCCCGGTGCCGCGATGGTGAGCGGCGTGTCTTCGGCCGTGGCATGGCCTTCACCTGCGGCGTTCGGCAGGTCGTTGACCGGTGTCACGTTGAGCGTGACGCTGCCAGTGTCTGTGCCGCCGTGCACGTCCCGCAGCTCGTAGGTGAAGACATCGGATCCGTTCGTGTTCGGGTTCGGCGAATAGGTGAAGCTGCCGCTCGGAAAGAGCACAATTGTGCCTCGCGTCGGAGCTGCGACCAGCGTCACGCTCACCGGATCGCCCTCGGGGTCGGTGTCGTTCGACATCAGCCCCGGCGCCGCGATGTCGAGAGGCTGATCTTCGGGCGTGACGAAGACATCATCGGTCGCGCGCGGCGGATCCTCGACCGCGCCGATGGCGAGCGTCACGGAGCCCGTGTCGCTGCCGCCATGGCCGTCGTTCAACACATAGGTGAAGGCATCGGCACCGTTCCAGTCCGGGCTCGGCGTGTAGGTGAACGAGCCGTTGGCGGCGAGGCTCAGGCTGCCGTGTGCGGGAGCGTTCCCCAGTTGCACGCTCAGTGCATCGCCGTCGAGATCCGAATCGTTGGCACACACGCCGGGCGCCGCGACGACGAGCGGCACGTCCTCCTGGGTGGCATGATTCTCGTCGATGGCCGCGGGCGGATCGTTCACGGCCGTGACCGCGAGTGTCACCGTCGCGGGCTCGAGGCCGCCACGGCCGTCATCGGCAGCGTAGGTAAAGGAATCAGGCCCATTGTAATTGGCGCTCGGCAAGTAGGTGAAGCCGCCGTTCGCGGCCAAGATGAGCGCTCCGTGCTGTGGATGTGAGGTCAGGATGACGGACAGCGCGTCGCCATTGGCATCGGTGTCGTTGATCAGCAAACCAGGCGCCGCGACGCTGAAGAGAGCGTCCTCGCTCGCGGTGTAGGAATTGTCCGCCGCCACCGGCAGCGCGTTGGTGCCGCCGCCTCCCGGCAATGTCTCGATCACGAGCACGGGTGGTTCGGAGCCCTCCTTCGAGCTGTACTCGAGGCTGTTCGTCGAGGCATTCTGCAAGCCGAAGCTGTACGTGCCATCGCCGCGGATGGCGGTGCTGACGTCGAACTCGACCCAGTCGTCTGTGTTGGCGACGCCAGCCGATCCGAGCGGCGTTCCGCCGATCGCCGGAGCGTTGTCCCAGGTGAGCGTTTCCTCCGTCCATGCAGTCGTGGTGGCCGGGAAGTAGTTCGACACACGATAGAGCGAGCCGCCGTCGGAACTGCTGTTGGTGACGTACAGCCGCAGCTTGGCGCGATAGACGCTGATGCCAGTCCCGGTGACGTTGAACTTGAGGAAGCTGCGGTAGCTGGTGACGTCGGCTTCGACGCGCAGGTCCTTGTTGCTGCCATCCGGCTGGGTCGGCGTGCTCGTGTTGCCAGATGCATCTTCGACCGGCGCGAGCGTGAGCGTGAGCGGCGTGACGTTGAGCGTCACATTCGTCGTCGCGCTCTGCATGCTGCCATCCGAGGCGCGGTAAGTGAAGCCGTCGAGACCGTAGAATCCCAGCTGCGGCGTGTAGGTGAACGAGCCATTGGCGGCGAGAGCCAGGGCGCCGTGCAACGGGTTCGCGGCCAATACGGCGGTGACGGTCGTGCCGTTGGGATCGCTGTCGTTGGCGAGCACGCCGGGGGCGCTCACACTCAGCGGTTGCTGCATCACCGTCGAGTAGGAATCGTAACCGGCCACTGGAGGATCGTTGGCCGGGGGGATCGTGGTGACGGTGACCGTCACTTGATCGGTGCTGGCGAGGATGCCATCGCTGCCGCGCAGTCGTAGCAGGTAAGAGCCCGTGAGCGAGAATGTGGCGTGGGCCTCGGCGCTGGTGGAGCTGGTGAAGCTCACGCTGCCGGGGCCGCTCACCTTGCTCCAGGTGAGCGCGAGCGTCGACGAACCGGGATCGCGGTCGTCATCGGCCTGGCCACGCAACCAGGCTTGCTGCGCGATGCCGATCGCCAGATCCGGTCCGGCGTTGACGCAAGGCGCCAGGTTCGTCGGCGTGCCATCGAACGGCTCCCGGTCGATGAGAAACAATGGCACTAGATCGGTGGTGACGGTGACGAGGATGGGTGGTTCGTCGCCGCGCTCCACTTGGATGCGCCGCACGTTGGGGGCGGCGAACGGGAAGTCGTCGATCCAGGAATGCCCGTCCCCGTGGATGAAGAGCACGGGTTTGCCGAAGGCGATGGCGTCGGGCTCGAATTGTTCGAAGAACAGAGTGCGGCCGCTTCCCGGTCCCGCCTGCGCGAAGAGAACGGCGGCGCGCACGAAGGGCGCTTGGGTCACCATCTGTTGCTCGACCCAGTCGGCGTCGTCCTGCATGACGTCGTCGTCGTTCGAGCCACCGACCAGGTTGAGCCCGATGAAAAGGACGTTCTTGGCGACGAAGGCGAAGTTCTGCGGGCGCGCGGCTTGCCGCGAGACGGCGAGGCCGCTGCAGAAGTTCGATTCGAGACCCAAGAAGTGCGTGTTCCAATAGTTGAGTGCCAAGGCCGGGTCGTCGCAGTCCCTGGTTTCGTTGTCTCCGGGGCACATGAAGGCCGGGACCGAGAGCATCTCGAGCACATCGGCGACCTGCTGGTAGCGGAACTCTTCGCAGGGCGTGCCGCCGGAGAAGATGTCTCCCACGTGCACCAGGAACTCGCCGGGGCTGTAGAGATTGTGATCGAGGCAGTGCTGTTGCAGGACAGGGAGCTCACTGTCGTCGTAAGGGACGTCGCCGATGGCGGTGAAGGTGATGCTCTGGGCGCGTGCGGCGATTGCCCAGGACGCGAGCATGAGGCCGCAGGCGAAGAGAAGCCTGAAAGCACGCTGTCGTGCGCGCAGAGCCGCGGCCTGGCCGGAGAGGGCCAAGCAATAGACGAGGACTGGACTTGGAATCTTCGTACTGCCAGCGTAATTGCCGCTGCGGGGAGCTGTCCGCCGCGAGCGGTGAGGCGCATCGTGTATGGAGAATTATACGGCCTCTCGCGCACCGAGAAAAGCCGAGACTCGAACCAACGCCCTGCACGCTTTCACGGCCTCGCCTACCGGAGTCACCATGGGTCGTGAAAGAGTGAATTTGTAGTCTGGGGCTTTTGACCCAACCAGAAGCGCAGCCAGCATGGCGTGGTCGCGAGCAAGAGGGCACCAAAAAAATAGGGCGTGCACGACGGCACGCCCTATTCTTGACTTCGCTCTGCGAACCTTGCCTACTTCATCACGACCATCTTGCGCGTGAAGCGCTCGGTGCCCGCATCGAGACGATAGAAATACACACCGCTCGAGCTGCGTTCGCCGGCGTCGTCGAGCCCATCCCAGGTCGCCGACAGCCCGGCACCGGCAGTGAGCGTCGCATCGACGAGTGTGCGCACCAAGCGGCCGGCGACGTCGTAAATGCGCAGCTTCACCGGGCCGGTCGAGGCGAGATCGAAACGAATCGTCGTCGTCGGGTTGAACGGGTTCGGAACGTTCTGGTGCAGCGCCGTTTGGCGCGGCACTGCGATCTCGTCGTCCTCCGACACGTCGGTCGGATTCGGACCCTGCTGGCAGGCGATCGGCAGGACGCAGCCGAGGATCTTCGACATCAGGATCGTTTGCGGTGAATTCGGCGACGGCGGCAGGCTCGGGTTCTGGGCGAAATCGAACCACGGGTGCGACTGCAGGATCGTATTCCAGCGTTCAGCGTTGCTGCCGTTCATGACGATCGCCGCCGCGTTCACCGCCGCGTTGTTGCGCGGGTCGCGGTACGAGTGCGTTGCCACGGCGGTGCCCGCGGCACCCAGGGCGTCGTAGTCGCGGGAGATCGGACAGCCGCCGTCGAGTCGATACTCGTCACCGGTGAACGTCCGAGCGCAGGTGGCGGTGCCGCTCTGGCGGAAGGTGAAGGACGCGTCGCCCCGCACCTTGGGATAGGCGTCGGCCGTCTGGCTGGAGCCGTTGAGCACACTGCCCATGTTGGTGGCGTACAGCGCGTTGGCTGGCCTTTCTTGCAACGCGTTGGCGCCGATGACCCAGAGCGTGGCGAAGCCGGCTGGCGTCAGGCTCGCCTGGGCAAGCCAGCTACGGAACCAGGCGGCCTGGTCGACTTTCGCCGCGTCGAGGTCGGAGCCGTCCGGCATCAGCCAACCGGTGGGTCCCGAGTTGCCGACGTCGTAGACGATCAGGTTGTAGCCCTGCGCCTGCTCCGTGGTGGCGCGACCGGCCAGTTGGTTGTTGGTGTTGCCGAGACCCTGATGATCGTAGACATCGTAGTGTCCCTTGTAGCCCAGCCGATCCAGCGTGTACATGAAGGACGTGCGGTTCACCTGGCCTCCACGCCGGCGCGTGTTCACCATCTGCACGTACAACATGCAATGCTTCTGCGAGGAAGCGGCGAGTTCTCCGGGCGTGGGGTCGAGATCACCATTGGCATCGTTGGCGATGCGCTGCAGATAAGCCGGGGCCCAATTGATCGCCGGGAGGAAGCTCACCTCGAGCATGCCGCCCGTCGCCATGTGCCCCGCATCGACGCTGGCGGGCACGGAGGTCAACCCGGATGGATCCGAGTTCGCACCCCCGAAAGCGTCCTGCGCGAACCAGAAGTAGTGCAGGATGTCCCCGCCACGGAAGTACGTGTCGTCGAGATCGACGCACCAGAAATCTGCCAGCGTCGCGCCGTTGCTGTTGCGCACGCTATCTGCGGTGACGGCGAAGAAGCCGTTCGCGCCGACGCTCCAGGGCGGCGGCGCCTTGCCGACGTGCGGTCCTGCGACGATAGCACCGTACCATTGGACGGAAGAGACACCACCCGCGCCGCGCGCGTCGACGACCTGAACCCAGATCGAATCCCCGGTGATCAAGTTCGGGCTGGTCCCGTTGATCCCGAGCTCCGTGCCCTGAGAGAACGCCGTGGAGCCAAAACGGTTGGTGGTCGGGCGGAAGTGCTCGCCGGAACCGGGAGGGAATCCGGGGTGGATCTCGGTCGGGAACGCATCCTGCGCCTGTGACCGGGCGTCGATGCCCTCGCTGATCGTGGGCCCGCTCAGGATGCGGCGGCCGATCCGCGTGTCGTCGATGTACGGCCCCGGTCCCGGAGTGAAGGTCGCTGGCGCGGGAATGCCGGCGATCCATTGCCAGTCGGAGGTGCGATGCCGCACCTGGATATGCGTGGCGGTGGGGTCGAACTCCGACGTCATGTCGAACGTGAGCGACAGCCAGCCGAAGAACGACAGCGAGTTCCACGAGAAGGAATGTCCCCAGCCGCTGATGCAGGTCTGGCTGTCGACGGTGCTGCGGCCGCGCACCGACCAGTTTTGCACGATGCGGCTGGTACTGAAGAAGTTGCCGGGGAAGCGCCGGAAACGCAGGACGGTGCCGGTCGCCGTCGGCGTCGAGGCCAGGCTCACCCATGGACTCATCACGACGTCGTCCAGCCAGTTGCGCACCACGAACCCGTCCGGCGCGAAGGCCATGCTCGGATCGTTGGCGATGGTGGGCGAGGTGTCGTCCGTCCACAGCCAGCCGCAGGTCTTGTTTTCGCTGCACACGTCGTTGTCTGTGATGTGCTGGAAGACACGCGACCATGCACCGAATGGTTTGCTGTCCTGGATATTGAGGAACGAAAGGTTAGGGTTCAAGGCGCCCTCGAACCCTTCGTTCACCGGCGTGGTGACGCCAGTGAGCGCGATGTTGTCGATGACGATGGCCGCGCCGATGTTCGTGGCCTGCAGACCGTCGCAGGGCGAGAAGCCACCGTCGGCGAAGAACGAGATGTAGAGGCAATGGGTTCCGGGACCGAAGCCGGGCACGGGCAGCGCATCGACGGATCCTGCCGTTTCGAAGCCGGAAGCGGAGTATTCGACGTCGCGGAAGGTGGCGGCGTTGCTGCTGGGATCTGTGTCGAAGTTGACACGATTGAAGGAAGCGCAAGCGGAGTCGCGTTCGACTTGCAAGAAGTCGAAGCCATCTTCGGAGTCGACCATGTAATCGAACGACAAGGAGCCCGAACCGGAGTAGGTGATGCGGATTCCTTGGTACCAGTCATTGTCGTAACCCGTGGGCTCCGCGCAACAATTGTTGTCGGAGTAGCCGAGCGCGGCGGCTTTGCCGGTGATTCCGCCGTTGCCTGTGTACGCGGAGGTGACAGTCCAATAGATGGCGCCGTCGTTCAGGACGTGATTGTCGACGCGCAGCCAGCCGGCGTTGGTGCAGGGGAAGCCATTGTCGAAGCTCCATTCGGCGATCCACACCGTGTCCTGCAGAGCTTTCTGCGGCGCCGGCTCGGTGCCCTCGGGGTCACCAAGGATGTCCACGTACGCACCCGGGTCGGCGATTTCGTGGCGCAGTCCCGCAGGACGGGCGAACACGCTGCTCGCGAACAAGGAGATGATCCCGACACAAGCGCAGGAGATACGCTGGTATCTCTGCAACATAATGAACCCCCCGAGACGTGAGGCGATGGGTGAAATGGCATTCCCTGGCAGGGGCGAACCCTCCAACCAACCTGAACGAAGGCGGTGACGACATGACTCGGCCCGGGAATCGCCGACCAGCGGGATCGGTCTCCGGACGCTATGTCAGACTTGGCATGGTGATTCTACCAAGGCCGCTCCAGGGGGGTCAAGGAAACCGCCTGGAATTGGGTGTGGAGCCGCAGCCTTGCCCGGACGTCGGGACCCGACATATAGTGGGCAGGAACCTGATAGGAATCGATCCAAGGTTCTGGGGGCCACCCGCAACCGGAGGAACTCGAAGATGCCCTACGATCCGATGCTTGTCCAACCCATGCGCGAGGAGCTCACGCGGCTCGGCGTGAACGAGCTGCGCACCGCGGCCGATGTCGACGCCTTCCTGGCCGAGAAGAATGGAACGACCCTCTTGGTGGTCAATTCGGTCTGCGGTTGCGCTGCCGGCCAGGCCCGGCCGGGCGTCCGCCTGGCGCTGCAGAGCGAGGTCAAGCCCGATCGCGTCGGAACGGTGTTCGCCGGGCAGGATCTCGAGGCGACGGCCCAGGCGCGCAACTACTTCGCGCAATTTCCACCCAGCAGCCCGTCGTTGGTGCTGATGAAGGACGGCGAAGTGGTGCATTTCGTTCCGCGTCACGCGATCGAGGGCCGCGACGCCATGAGTCTCGCCAACGATCTGGTCGCGGCGTTCCAGAAGTTCTGCAAGACCACGGCGGCGCGCTGAGAATGGGAACCTTCCACCACGACCGCGGCGCGCTGCACGGCATCACCGTCGTCGTGGATACGGCGGGGAAAGACGTCTACGTCGGGCGCTGCGACACGGAGGACGCCGAGGCGATCGTCCTGCTCGACGCCGACGTGCACGCCGACGGCGCGGGGGGGCGCAGCAAGGAAGAGTTCGTCCAGCAAGCAGCCCGCGTCGGCCACTGGAAGAAACACGATCGTGTCGTCATCCCCGCGCGCGACATCGTCTCGGTGCGGCGCTTGGGCGACATCGCGGCCGGCTGATGGCTCGGTGCACGACATCGTCACCGCGACTCACCTCGGCTCTTGCGGTCTTTCTGGAACAGGTAGACGCCGATGGCGATGAGGCCGAGCGGCCACCACTCCTCCAACCAGTACAGGTCCATGTCGAAGCGCGTGTGCAGCAGGAACAGCGCGCCCATGCCGATCAGGAACAAGCCGCCGGTCATCGAACCACGATTGCGCGGCAGCTCGAACGGCGGCAGGCCTTGGCTCCCAGCCTGATCGAGCGCCAGGTTGTAGAGAGACGCTCGCCGCGCCCCGTCGACGAAGTTGTACAGAACGAAGAATGCCAACGACAAGGCGAGCAGCGGCGTGAGCCCACCGGCTCCTCCGGCCAGGATCGTGACCAGCGAAGCGAAGATGAGGATGTGCAAGAAGCCCACCTGGTAGTAGCCGACGTAGATGTGACCCAAGCCCGGGAATCCGGACAACAGCGTGGCGAGCACCACGCTCTTGCGGCGCGGATCGACGCGCGGTGACCACGCGGGTGGCGCCGGCGGACGCGGCTCGGCGCCTGCTTCGATGAAACCGGGACCTCTCTCTTCCATTGCATTCATGACGAGCACCTCCAAGTGTGGGGAATCATCGCGGCTCTGGGTTCGGGGTCGCTTGCCGATCGCTGGCGAAGGCGGTATCCAACGTGACGCGCAACGCCTGCAACGCATGAGAAAGTTGCGCCAAGTTGCCGCTCCGAATTCCCGCCCGAGCTTCCGTCAGGTCGGCGCGCACCGCTTCCCAATTGCCGGCCGCGGTCGGATGCGCGCGCAAGAATTCTTGCTGGCGCGCCGCGGCGGCGTTCTGGATACGGCCGCCCGTGCCGGCCCAAAGGCTCGAGGTCCAGTTGTCCATCACCGGTTCGAATCGCTGCACCGCCGCTGGGATCCCGCCGCCGAGCTGGATCACCGCCAGCGCATGCTGCGGCAGCGGGCGGAGCGGCGAGAATGGCAAGCCACAGAGCAACATCAGCAGGAAACACGCGGCGGTGGCGAACTCCCACGCCAGGCGCGGACGCGCCGCGAGGTGTCGCCACGTGCTGGCGAGCCGTTCACCCAGCGCATGGCTGGCGCGCGGCCGAGTGCGTGTCGCCGCCAGGACGGCGAGGGTGAATTCGGCTCCAGGATCCGCCAGTGCGAGGGCCGGAAGATCACGACGCAGCGCGGCGAGAACGACCGCGAGCGCGGCGCAACTCTGGCAATGCCGCAGGTGCACGTCGACGAGGGCTGCATCGTCCCGCAACAAGGCACCGTCGACGTGATCTGGAAGCTGCGACTGCGCGCGCACACACGTCGAACCGGTGGTGCGCTGCAGCAGCGACGCGACGAAGGCCTCGGTGTCCGCGTCGGTCTTCGATTCCGATCCGGGTGCGTGCATGGCTTCCAGAACGCCGGCGCAGCGCTCGCATTGCGACGCGTGGTTTTGCATCTCGGCGCGGGCGTCGACGACGAGCTCGCCGGCCATGAAGGCGTCGAGCTGGACCATGAATGCTGCGCAATGCATGACGCCTCCCCTCAGTGTTCGCGTCCGTAATCGCCGCCGGAAAGCGCCTGCACCTTGCGCGCGAGCTCGATCCGGGCGCGATTGCCGCGCGACTTCACCGTGCCCACCGGCACGCCGAGAATGTGCGCGGTCTCCTCGACCGAGAGACCGTGGATCTCGCGCAACAACAGGATCTCGCGATTCAATTCCGACAGCGCGCGCAGTGCCAGATGCAGCAAGCGCTTGCGACCCTCCTCGTGCCAGCTCTCCTCGGCGCCGCGAGTGGTCGCGGCGAGCGGCAGGGCGCCATCGGCGGGCACGTCGTGCGCTGGAGGGCGGGCGCGCCGGCGACGCAGGTGATCGATACAGGCGTTGCGCGCGATGCGGATCATCCACGGCAGGAAGCGCGAGGCCTCGTCGCAGCGATGCAGGTTCTGGTAGATGCGGATGAAGATTTCCTGCGCCACGTCGCGCGCCTCCTCGGCGTTGCCCACGTAATGCAACGCGATGGCATGGACGCGGGGCTGGAACTGGCGCACGAGGGCCTCCCAGGCCAGCTCGTTGCCGTCCCGACAGCGCGCGAGTAGGGTCGCCAGCTCCATATCGGCATTCCCGTTCTCCCCGCCTTGCGCCGTCGCGTCGCGGGACCAAAGCGTCTGCCTAGGAAAACGCACGGCGGCGGGCCCCGGTTCGCTCCGTACCGGGGACGCGCCGCGTGCCAACCCATGGAGTGTAGCAAGTCGAAGTCTGGTAGGCGCTTGCGCTATCTGCGCTCAGCCGCCGTGGTCGCTTTTGGGCTGGCGCAGCACCAGGGACCGCCTCGCCTCGCCGCGACGAATCTGGAGCCGCACACCCTGTTCGAGATCGCCCTTGTCGACCGCCGACTCGAACTCGCGCGCGCTCGAGACGGGTTGGCCCTGGACGCTCAGAATGATGTCCCCGCGGGCGAGACCCGCGCGGCTGGCGGTGCTGAGCGGCTCGACCTCCGTGACCATGACTCCGGCGACCTCCTCGTCGAGCCCAGCACGGCGCGCGAGCTCCGGAGTCAGCGTCCGGACGCCGACGCCGAGATCGGAGACTTCGGGTTCGGCGGCAGGGTGTTCGTTGGAGGCGGTTTCCGCCTCGTCCACCTCGATGCGCAGCGCCTTGCTCGCACGATCGCGCCACACCTCGACATCGGTCTTCGTCCCGGGGCGTGTGGCGGCGACGAGCGAGCGCAACTCGGTCACGTTCGCCACCTTTTTCCCATCGAAGCTCACGATGATGTCGTCGGCACGCATGCCAGCGCGCGCAGCGGGGCTGCCCGACACGACGTTGTTGACCAGAACACCGGTCTTGCCGGTGTAGTCGAGGGAACTGGCCAGGTCGGCATTGACGTCCTGGATCTCGACCCCGAGCCATCCACGCACGACGCGGCCTTCCTTGATCAGGCTGGTCATGATCGACTGCGCCATGTTCGCCGGGATGGCGAAGCCGATCCCCATGCCCCCGCCCGTGCGCGACATGATCGCCGTGTTGATGCCCACGACCTCCCCGCGCAGGTTGACCAGTGGGCCACCGCTGTTGCCGGGGTTGATCGCTGCGTCGGTCTGGATGAAGTCCTCGTACTCGGCGATGCGCACGTCGTTCCTGCCCTTGGCGCTCACGATCCCGGCGCTGATCGAGCTCGACAAGCCGAACGGATTGCCCACCGCCACCACCCACTCGCCGACCCGCAACGCGTCGGAGTCGCCGAGCTTGGCGGGTTTCAGGTTCTTGGCGTCGATGCGCAACACCGCGAGGTCCGTCTTCGGGTCGGTGCCGACGACCTTGGCGGTGTATTCGGTGTCGTCCGACATGATCACCGTGACCTCGTCGGCCTGGTCGACGACATGGTTGTTGGTGAGGATGGTGCCATCGGCGGCGACGATGACGCCACTGCCGAGCCCGCGGGCCTCGTAGTCGCGTCCGCCGCCGCCGGGGCCGAAGAAGCGCTCAAAGAATTCGCCACCCAAGTCGGGCAAATCGCCGCGTTGGTTGGCGCGCACGCGGCGCGCCGAGCGAATGCTGACCACGGACGGCTGGATCGTGGTGGCGATGTTTTCGAATGCGGCGGAAAGATCCTGCGCCGCGCTCAACGCGCGTTCGGTGGGGGTCGCGGCGGGAGTCGGATCCGCGTGCACGGTCGACGCGGTGTCGGGCGTGAACGTGGTGACGGCGCCGAGCGCCAGTGCCGCGCCGGCAGCGCCGATGACGAGAGCAGTGAGCGAGCGTCGGATGCGATTCATGGGGGTTCCTCCAGTAGGGAAGGGCCCGCGAGTTCCTTGGACGGGCCGTAAAGGCTCGATGTCATCTTTACCCGGGGCGTCTCGTTCCAGTTCCGCGTCTCCGCGGCCCCTTCCCGGCCCGCGCTCTGCGGCGGCGCGGCTCCCGTTCCGCCTGGAGCCCGAGGCGCGTCCTTGGTGTTACGGTTGCCGCCGGGAGGTGGAGCCCATGGCCTACTGGCTGCTCAAGGCCGACCCAGACGACTTCGGTTTCGCCGAGCTCGAGCGTGAGCGGAGGAGCGTCTGGGACGGTGTGTCGAACCCTCTGGCGCTCAAGCATATGCGCGCGGCGCGCCGCGGTGACTTGGCGCTCGTCTACCACACCGGCAAGGAAAAGGCCGTCGTCGGTCTGGCCACGATCGTGTCGGATCCCTACCCGGATCCGCGCCTAGATGATGCGCGCCGCGTCGTCTTCGATGTCGCGCCCCAGGCGCGACTCGCGCGGTCGCTGCCATTGGCGGCGGTCCGTGCCGATCCGCAGTTCCGCGACTTCGCGCTGGTGCGGATGCCGCGCCTGTCGGTGATGCCGGTGCCCGCGCCGTTGTGGAAGCGTTTGCTCTCGATGGCAGGCGAGAAGAAGCCGTGAAACGAATCGGGGTGGAGCCTGTGCTCCACCCCGAGGAATCGACGACCGAGGTTTGACTCAGCTCTCGGCCTTGGCGAACTTGTCGGCGGGAATGACATCGGTGAGCGACAGCTTGGATGTTTCGGACTGGAGGAAGAGCTTGCCGTCCTGATGGATCACGGTCTTGTGCGGCAGCTTGACCGCGCCCACAGTCTTGTAGTTGTGCAGGAACTCCTCCTGATCCACCGGGCTGCCCTGGATGCTCTTGCCGCGGTAATCCATCTTCACCACGAGGTGCGAGGTCTTGTCGACGTAGACCTTGAACTTCTTGCTAGCGCGCGGCGGGGTCAGCAGCAGCACGTCGGCGGGGGCGCCGTCGACTTTGCCTTCTTCGAGATACTGCGCGCTGTAGCTTTCGTAGTCGCGCAGGAAGGAGATGAGCTCGCGCGCCAGGTCGTCCTCGAATTCCTGCATCTCGGCCTCGTCGAGCGTCTTCGACCCCCCCATGCCCTTGGCGAAGCCGGACTTGCCCTCGCGGTTGTAGACCTGGACCATGTTCTGTCCCATGACGGCAATCTCGAGGCGCAGATTGCCGGGATACTGCACGTAGCGCGTCGCTTTCGCTTCCATCTGTTGGCCCATGACGTTGAGCTGAACGTTCTGGGATTCGGTGAGGTAGCTGATCTTGGCGAGCGCCTCCACGCCGCCCACCGCCTTCGCGGCCTGGGCCAGCACCTCCTGCCCCTTGGTCAGCATGGCCGGCGTGGCCGCGGGGAACTCGGCCGCCTTGGGCTCGGGAATGGTGATGTCGATGGTGTTGACCGTGCCGAGCGCAGTCAACTGCTCGTCGAATGCCTCCGGCTTGCCCACGACCAGCAGGGCGAAGTTCTCCGGCTGCAGGAAGCTCGAGGCGACACGCTGCACGTCAGCGACCGTCACCTTGGCCACTTCGGTGGCGAAGCGCTCGAGGTAATCGGCCGGGTAACCCCAGCGGGCATAGTTCATCTGCCGGGTGACGATGCCGCCCTTGTCGGCGAAGTTGAAGACGTAGGAGTTGAGCAGGCCGTCCTTGGCGCGCTTGAGCTCGGCGTCGGTGACCGCTGTGTTCTTCATGCGCTTGACTTCTTCGATGCAAGCGCGCGCGGCTTTCACCGTGGTCTCTGACTTGGTGCCGCACACGACCTGGAACATGCCGGGGTAGGCGAGCTCGGCACCGAGACGGCTGCCGACGCGATAGGCAAGGCCCTGGCGCGAGCGCACTTCGTTGAACAGGCGCGAGCCGAGGCCACCGCCGAGCAGCTCGTTCATCACGACGAGAGCGAAGTAATCCGGATGGTCCGCCTTCACACCGCGGTGGCCGAACCGGAGGTTGGACTGCGTGACGCTTTCCTTGACCACCAGGTTGAACGATTGCTGCACGTCGGGAGTCTCCGGGATCGGCATCTGCTGCACGGCCTGCTTCGGCCAGGTGCCGAGAGTGCGCTGCAGCGACTGCACGATCTCGTCACGTGAGAAGTCACCCCAGACGGCGACGTATGCCTCGGCCGGGTGAAACCACTTCTTGTGGAAGCTCTGCAGATCCTCGCGCGTGATGCGCGCCAAGTGCTCGTACTCCACTTGCGCTGCGAAGGGATGCCCCTTGCCCCAGAGGATCTTGTTGAACTCGCGATCGGCGATGTCGCTGGGGTCGTCGTTGCGCCGCGAGATTCCCGACCGCGCCTGCGTCAACGCCAGGTCGAGCTTGTCCTGAGGGAACGCCGGCTGCAGCAGCAGATCGCGCACGATCTCCAGCACCCGGTCGGTATCCTCGACCAGCGCGTTGACGGTGATCTCGGTGGTCAAGTTGCCGGTCGAGATCTCGATGGACGCACCGCGGCCCTCGAGCAGCTCGTCGAGCGCATCGCCGGCCAGCTTTTCCGACCCCCCCGAGCGCAGGACTTCGGCCGTGATGCCCGGCAGGCCCAGCTGCTCCTTGGGCGCATTCGCCTCGCCCGCGCGCAGGCTCAAGGTCATGCGGAACAGCGGCAGCTCGTGGTCTTCGAGCACGAAGAGCTGGATGCCGTTGTCGAGTGCTTGCCGGTGCACCGGCGGCACGTTGATGCGATTCAGCTCGGGAGCCTTGATCTTCTCCCACTTCTTGGCGGCGAACGCAGCGCCTGGGCACAGGAAGAGCCCGGTGAGCGCCGCCAGGAAGAACCGTCGTGTGTTCATGATCTCTTCTTCTCCTCGTCGGCTTGCGGGATTCACTTGCCAGCGTCTGATTGGGCGCGGCGGTCGTCGGTGACCATGGCGCCGATCGTGGCGTTCTTCCGCGTCAGGTATTTCTTCGCCATGGCTTGGACGTCCTCACGCGTCACTTGTTCGATGCGGCCGACCTCGTCGAAGAGCTTTTCCCAGCCGCCGCGCAGAATCTCGAACGCGGCCAGCTGGCCAGCCAGCCCCGAGTTGTCCTCGATGCCGCGGATGAACTCGGCGCGGACCTCGGTCTTGACGCGCGCCAGCTCTTCGTCGCCGATCAGCTCGTCTTGCAGGCGCTTGATCTCTTCCCAGCCAGCCTTCTCGATCGCTTCCGGTGTGTGGCCCGAGTTCGGGATGGCGAAGACGATGAACAAGCTCGGATACTTGTTGCCCGGGAACTCGGGGAAGGCGCCGGCGAACAGCGCGCTCTTTTCCTTCTTCACGCAGCGCTCGAACAAGCGCGAGGTCCGCCCTTGGCCGAGAACGCGGGCCAGCACTGCGAGCTTCGGATCGTCGTCGTCCGTCGTGCTCGGGCGATGGAACCCCATGGCGAAGATGGGCTGGGTGTCGCCCTGGAGGGTGAAGCGGCGCTCGCCGTTCTGTTCGGGCTCGACCGTGTGCACGGGCATCGGATCCGGCCGGCGCGGAATGCCGGCGAAGTAGCGTTGTGCCAGCTTTTGCACCTCGGCGGGGTCGACATCGCCGACGAGCGCGACCACCATGTTTTGCGGCGTGTAGTACGTGTCGAAGAACCACTCGGCGGCGTCGAGGCGCAGATTGTCCAGGTCGGCGCGGTGGCCGATCCCCAGATTCTTGTACGGATGGGCCCGGTAGGCCACGCCCACCATCTCCTCGATGAACTGGCCGAACGGCTGCGAGTCGATGCGCATGTTGCGTTCCTCGATGACGACGTCGCGTTCCTTGTAATACTCGCGGAACACCGGCTTGGTGAAGCGCGCCGCCTCGAGGTATGCCCACAGCTCCAGCTTGTTCGACGGCATGCTGTAGTAGTAGTAGGTGCCGTCAGAAGCGGTGCTGGCGTTCAACCCCACACCGCCGGCTTGATCGATGATCTGGCTGAACTCGTTGGACTCGACGTAGCTATCGGCCTGATCCTGGAGACTCTTGATCTCCTTTTCGAGCTGCGCGATGCGCTCTGGGTTGGTGCGCTCGCCTTTGAGGCGCTCGGCGTACAACTCCATGAACAACGCGTCGATTTTCTCGATCAGCTTCGATTCCTTGCCGAAATCCTTGGCGCCGATTTCCTCGGTGCCCTTGAAGGCCATGTGCTCGAACATGTGCGCGAGACCCGTTTGACCCATGGGCTCGTCGACGGACCCGGCATTCACGTGCGTCATGAAACTGAATACGGGAACATCGTGACGCTCGAGGACGATGAAGCGCAGTCCGTTCTCGAGTGTGAACTCGGTCACCTTCGATTTAAGGGCGCTCGGGTCCCAGTCGGCGGACGATTTGCCCGCCTGCGCTGCCGGAGCAAACGCCAGCAACACGACGAGACACACAATCAAGACGCCGCTTCGCTGTGTTCCCCAGCGCGGGGTGGCGGCGCTTCGACGATTCGACATCGGGGCTCCTTTGCGTTCTAGATCCAGCGCCTCACGAGCGCGCGTCTTCGCGGCCCCGCGGCTCGGCCGCGATGGCGCGTGCACCCTCGGTGCGTCCAGGGGCGACCATGGTAGCGCAAGTCGGCAGCGGCCGCGTGGGAGCAGCACATACGAAGTTAAATTATTTAATCATCAATACTTACGGTGATACCCCACGACGGTCCGCGTCGGCCGCCCGGCGACTCCTTCTTTGTTGTACGCAGACTCCTGCCCGCGGGATTCTGCGGAATGATTAGAATGAGGCCCGTCGGAATTGTGGAGATCGACTCGGTTCGGGATCTTCCCCCAGGCGTCGCGTGTACACCGGCTCGGGAAGAAGGGTGCGACGTGGCGCGAAGACGAATCCCAACGGCAAACCGCCCAATCGCGACGCGACTCGCCTGGGTCGCGCTGCTCAGCCAGCTCGGGGGGATCGCTGCGGCGGACGACCTCCCGCCGGAAGTGAGCGCCGCCACCGCGGCACCGGGGCTGTACGCGGTGCTCAGTACATCCCTCGGCATCGTCATCTGTGCGCTGGAATTCGAGAAGACACCGGTCACGGTGGGGAACTTCGTCGGCTTGGCCGAGGGACGGATCCAATTCCTCGAGCCGCGGACCCAGGAGTGGGTGAGCCGGCCGTATTACGACGGAATGAAGTTCAATCGCGTGGTGAAGGATTTCGTCATTCAAGGCGGGGACCCGCTTGGCGACGGGACCGGTGGCCCAGGATACGTCTTCATCGACGAGTTTCACCACGACCTGCATCACGATCGCCCCGGCATTCTGTCGATGGCGAATTCGGGTCCGGGGACAAACGGCAGCCAATTCTTCATCACACTCGCCAAGCTGTCGTATTTGGATAACCGGCACACGGTATTCGGCCATGTCGTCCACGGTATGGATGTGTTGCAACGCATGGCCAATCAGCCGATGACGGGAGCGGATAATTCCACCCCGGTGGTCGAAGTGGTGCTGCGCAAGGTGAGCGTGATCCGGCGCGGCGCATCCGCCGAGAAGTTCGATCCGGTGGCGGCCTTCGAACGTCAAGACGAGATCATGGCCGAGCGGGAAGTGCAGCGACAGGTGCGGGCGGCGCAATTTCGCGCTGAGCTCGACCAGGAGATGCTGCACGCACAAGCCACGGAGAGTGGCGTGAAGTTCGTCGTCCGCTCCGAAGGGCAAGGCGTGTTGCCCGAGCGCGGCGACCAAGTGCTCGTGCATTACGTCGGCTTCTTGGAGGACGGGACCAAATTCGACTCCAGCTACGATCGCGGCCAACCGTTTCAATTCCCCGTCGGGCAGGGGCGAGTCATTCCCGGACTCGACGAGATCTGCCTCCACATGCGTCCGGGCGAGAAGCGCCGGGTTCTCGTCCCCGCCTCCATGGCTTACGGGGACAAAGGCTCCAAGAGATTCGGCATCCCTCCCAAAGCCCTCTTGATCTTCGACGTCGAGCTCATCGAGGTCGTGCGTCACTGAGCTCCGCGGCAGCGCGCAGCTCGCCGCGACGTACGACGGCACTCAGAGCGCGCAGGTTGCGGATGTCGACCGATGGATCGGCGCTCAGCAGCAGCAGATCGGCACGTTTGCCGCGTTCGATGCTGCCGCATTCCGCCGATTGGCCGAGCGCGAGCGCGCCGCCCGCGGTCGCCGCGTTCAGCACCTCCGGCGTCGCAAGACCCGCCATCTGCATGGCTTCCAACTCGGCGTGGATCGACACACCGTGGGCGACGCCGGGTTCGCCGGCGGCGCTTCCCACCGCGATCGGGATGCCGGCGGCGTGGACGCGCTGCAAGTTGGCAGCACGGATGCCTGCGGCCTGCTGTGATTGTTTCGCCGGCGTGCACGTCGCCGTGTAGACCGTGCCAGTGCTTCGGGTGAGGGTGAGGAACTCTTCGTCGATTGGTGCATCGATCTCGCTGCCGAGGACATCGACGCCGGCGCGCAGGGCGACTTTGGCGTCCGCGAGGGAATTCACCTGCGCCACGATGCGCATACCCCGTGCGCGAGCGGCCGCGATTGCGCCGCTCAAGGCCTGCGACGTCAGGCGTTCTCGCCGCCCCGTGACGCGAGCGAGCACGAGCACGACGGCATCGGCACCATGCGAGGCGAGATAGTCCACCGCCTCCTCGGCCGCGCGTGCGCTCGAGATGGGCAGATGCAGCTTTTCGCCGGGCAAATCGAGGTCCGAAGGGGCGGCGGCGAGCCGCGGACCCGCGGCAAGAACGTGCGGTCGATCCGTGGCAAGGCTGTCGCGCAAGTCCCAAGTCCAGGCGAAGCCGCCCGCATCGAAGACGGTGGTCACGCCCGAGCTCAAGTGCGCGCGGAGGAAACGCTCAGGGTGTGTGCGCATCGCGCTCGGCATGGCTGAACTGCTCGCGCCCGATTGCGACAGGTGCACGCGCGCATCGACGAGACCGGGGATGATCCATGTCGCGCTCGCGTCCACGACGTCGGCATCCTCTGGCACGGGGCACTGCCCGACGCACTCGATGCGTCCATCCCGGACGAGGATCGTGGCCGTCGAGACGTCGCTTCCTCGCCACACACGGCCACCGACGAGGGCGAGCGGCGGCGGCGGTGTTCCCGGTGGCGCGTCGAAGGCGCTCGTCATCGCGATGCGCCAGCCGGATGGCGTGCGAATGAAAACGCGCTCGGACAGTCCCGTGTGCTCGTCGTTGCCGTAAACGACGCGATAGCGATACGCGCCGTAAACCACGCCGGGAAGCACCGGGACGAGACGCATTGCCCGCGCATCGAACACGTCCGGCCAGGCATCGCCTCCAGCCTGGCTCGCGTGCGATTCGTATCCGAGCCGGATTCCCCCGGGGCCCGTGCGCGCCAATGTTTCGGCGTGCAGGTAGGTTTCCAGATACGCGTCGCGATCGCGGTGACGGATGGCGTCCAAGTTGGCGACGAACACGCGCCTCGCCGCGCCGACGTCGGCGGAATCCGCTGGCGCAGTTTGTGCGGCAGCGGAAAGCGGAGCGCAGACGGCCCAAGCGATTGCGACCCGGCGGACAGCCAGGGCAATCGTGGAGGAAGGATGGGAACGCATGGCTCGGACCCCTTTCTTGCGACGCTCGCGGCCACACAGCCCGGACGAGACACGCGGCCGGACCCGAGTCCGCTGCGGAAGGGGCCGCTGCCAGGAAAAGCGGGTCCTGGGGCGGACGTTACATTTAATTTGCGACCGGGGGGCGTCATTCCTGCTCTCCCCTCGGTATAATGTGGCACTTCGGAACGGCTCGGGCGAGCGCCTCTCTGCTTTCCGAACGTGAATGGACACGACCCAGGAGGATGTGGAACGTGCGTACCCTCAAGATCTCTGCAGTGGTCATGATGATCGTCGCCTTCGCGGCATCGTCGGCCTTCGCCGGTGGTTCGGCTTGCACGGCGTCCAAGCAAGTGAATTCCGCCTCGTCGGACAACGCGTGCCTGTCGACGGTGTTCGCCGGTGCGGGCAACTCGTGCTCCGCCAGCAAGGCCAAGCTCGCCGCCCTCGTGGACATCGAAGCCACTCGTCTGCCCTCCGGTGGGCTCGTGGTCATGTACAAGGGCAAGACCGAAGACGCCGTGGCGTATCTGCAGGCGGCTGCCTGCGGCCCGCCGTCGAACTTCTGCTGCCCGTTGACGCGCCAGTTGGCTGCCACGCCGAATGCCAAGGTCGAGATCGCCAAAATCGCCCAGGGCGCGGTCATCGTCGTCAACGCCGCCGAGAAGAGCGTCGTCGATAGCTACGAGCAGTCCTTCTTGACGCTGGCGTCCGCTTCGCACTGAGACGTGGCGAACGCGTCGTTGACTGGACGAGACCCCCGATGCGTCGGGGGTCTCGCCGTTTGGGGGAGGTGAATGGATGCGTCGCTTCGCCTTGCTCGTCGCGTGCGCGGGTGCCGCCGCCTTCGGCCGTGCGATCGGGACGGCGCCGCATGCGAGCGCGGAGCCAGTCGGCGACATTCCTCGCGTTCGCATGGTGCGTGCCTTCCCGCAGCTCGTGTTCGAAAGGCCCGTTTTCATCACGCATGCAGGCGACGAGAACAGGCTGTTCGTCGTCGAGCAGGGTGGCCGCGTCCTCGTCTTTCCCGCCGATGACGGCGCGGCATCGGCGCGCGTGTTCCTCGACCTGCGCACCCAGGTGCGGACGGAGCACAACGAAGAGGGGCTGCTGGCGCTGGCGTTTCACCCGCAGTACGCCACACGCGGCACGTTCTTCGTGTTCTATTCGGCATCGAAGCCGCGACGCGGCGTGTTGTCGCGCTTCGAGGTCGATGAGCGCGATCCGAACCGTGCCAAGGTCGAATCGGAAACGGTGCTGCTCGAGGTGCCGAAACGCTGGGGGAACCACAACGGCGCCACTTTGCTCTTCGGGCCCGATGGGTTTCTCTACCTGAGCCTTGGCGACGGCGGTTCGGCGGGTGACCCGCTCGATGCGGGCCAGGATCTCGCGTCGTTGCTCGGGAAGATCCTGCGACTCGACGTCGATCGCGCCGACGGAACGCGGGCCTATGCCATCCCGGTAGACAACCCCTACGTGGGCGTGGCAAGCGCGCGACCCGAGATCTGGGCCTATGGCTTGCGCAACGTCTGGCGCATGAGCTTCGACCGCGAGACCGGTGAGCTGTGGGCGGGCGACGTGGGACAGGATGAATGGGAAGAGATCGACCGCATCGTGCGCGGCGGCAACTATGGCTGGCGCATTCGCGAGGGGGCGCACGTGTTTCGTCGCGGCACGGCGCGCGCCCCGCTCATCGACCCGGTGTTCGAATACGGCCGCAAGGAGGGGGCGTGCGTCGTCGGCGGGTACGTGTATCGCGGCACGCGCATGCGGCGTCTGGTGGGGGCATACGTCTATGCCGATTACGTCACCGGGACGATCTGGGCGTTGCGGGCACGTGGGGATTCGCTGCTCGCGCAGGGCGAGATCCTTTCGCAGCCGCGCAACATCGCGTCCTTCGGCGAAGGGCACGACGGCGAGATCTACCTCTGCGCCTTCGACGGACGCATCTACACGCTGGCGGAAGCACCGTGAATCCCATTGCATGCGCGCGGTCGCATGCCTAGCATGGGTGGCGGCAGCGCCCCACGCTCCCCGCAGTTCACGGGTCGAGAGCCGGCGCCGACGCACGGTTCGACGAGACTTTGGAGGCCACCATGCCCAAGATGCACGAGGTCGATTACAAAATCTTCGGTGACGACATGCAGTTCGTGGAGATCGAGCTCGATCCGCAGGAAGCGGTGGTGGCTGAAGCCGGCGGCATGATGTACATGCAGGACGGCATCGAGATGGACACGATCTTCGGCACCGGCAACCAGAACCAGGGGTTCCTCGGGTCGCTGCTCGGTGCCGGCAAGCGGGTGCTCACCGGCGAATCGTTGTTCATGACGGTGTTCCACAACGAGGGCCACGACAAACGCAGCGTCGCATTCGCGTCGCCGATCCCCGGCAAGGTCGTGGCGCTGAATCTGGCGCAGCTGGGCGGCGAGATGATCACGCAGAAAGATGCATTCCTGGCGGCGGCGCGCGGCGTGGAAATCGGCATCGCTTTCCAGAAGCGACTCGGCGTCGGTTTCTTCGGCGGCGAGGGATTCATCATGCAGCGCCTCCAGGGCGACGGCTTCGCCTTCGTCAACGCCTGCGGCACCTTGATCGAGCGCGTGCTGGCGCCCGGGGAAAGCCTGCGTGTCGACACCGGCTGTCTCGTGGCGTTGCAACCGAGCGTCAGTTACGACGTGCAGTACGTCGGCAAGGTGAAGACCGCGCTCTTTGGCGGGGAGGGATTGTTCTTCGCCCAGCTGCGCGGGCCCGGGCGCGTGTGGCTGCAGTCGCTGCCCTTCGGCCGTTTGGCGAGCCGGATCTACGCGGCGGCGCCGCGCAGCGGCGGCCGTGGTCGCGAAGAGGGCTCGATCCTCGGCGCACTGGGCAACATGCTCGACGGCGACGGGCGCTGAGCTCCGGCGCGGCACGCTCCCGAGCCGGAAGCAAGAAGACATTGACGCGATCATTCAGTCCGGAGGGAATGGTGCCGACCTACGACTATCTTTGCGAGAATGGCCACCGCTTCGAAGCGTTCCAGTCCATGAAGGACGAGGCGCTCAAAGCGTGCGTGGAATGTGGTGCCGGCGTGAAGCGCCTCATCGGGCCTGGCGCCGGGTTCCTGTTTCGCGGCGATGGCTTCTACATCACCGATTATCGGTCGAAGACCTATCAGGACAAGGCCAAGGCCGAAGCCGGCGGCTCCGGCAAGAGCGAGGGCAAGGCTGAAAAGAGCGAAGGATCGAAGTCGGAGTCCAGCAAGCCGGTGACGGACAAAGCCGGGGCCCAAGAGAAGTCGAAGTCCGAGAAGCCGCGCGCCGAGAAATCGAGCGAGAAGTCGAGCGAGAAGTCGAGCGGCAATCAGGCAGACAAGTCGTCGGCGAAGAAACCTCGCGGCTCCGACACGTAGCAGAACACGCTCGGTCTCATTTGCTCAGGAACCACGGGAGAAGGCGCACGATCGAGAGCAAGAAACCGGCGAGGGTCAGCACCAGCAGACCCAGCGCGGCGAGTTGAACACCGCGACCTTCCGGGCGTTCATGCGCGCCGCGCACTCTGTGCCCGAAGGCGAAGCCGGTGACGAAGCCGCCCAAGTGCGCCCAGTTGTCGACGCCGCGCATGAAGAGGCCGAAAGCGAACAGCACCACTGCCCAAGTGACGAATTGTTGCGTCATGACGTCGCGCGTCCCGCCCCGGCGCCGGCGGAACGAAATCATCGCACCCAAGAGACCGAAGATCGAACCCGAAGCGCCGATGGACGGTCCGTTGCCGAGGAGACTGGAGGCCAGGAAGCCACCGGCGCCGGCCAGACTGTAGAGCACGAAGAATCGCGCCGGCCCCAGCTCTTCTTCAGCGAATGTGCCGAGCTGCCGAATCCACATCACGTTGAAAAAGATGTGCAGCAGGCCCCCGTGCAAATAGACTGCCGTCAATAGCGTCCACCAATGACCGATCTCGAGGGCTGGACGGCCGGTCATGCCGAGCAGGAACAGAGCGCGTGAGCTCGGTGACAGGATTCCCATCAGGCCGCCCGAAGGCGTGAGCGCTGCGCGCAGATCCAGTGCGATGCTGGTGACGTAGAGCACGATGCACGTAATCGTGATCAACGGCACGAGCTGCAGGTGATGGCCGAAGAGGCGTTGCAGGCGTCGGCCAGCTCCCCACAAGCCGGGGCGCAGGGCGCCGCAGTACGGACAGCGCGGCTCGTCGTCGCCGATGAGTTTTCTGCAGCTCGGGCAGAGCATGGCCGGCATGAGGAACCTCCCGGCGGGCATTCTAGCCGGTCGCGGGAGGTCGGAGTATCTTGCATTCCGCGAACGCGACCTCGGCGCCGTGGTTTTGGCGCCGGTGCAACATCGTCGCAAGCCCCGGCGCGAGCCGCGTGGAGTCGTGGTGCCGATGACCGAAGCGATCGACAGCGCGGGCCGCGGCTATCGCGGCAAGGTGCAGCGCGTGCTCTGGATCACGCTATTGCTCAATTTGGGCGTGGCGGGCGCGAAGCTCGCGACCGGGCTCGTGACCAGCAGCCTGGCGCTGCTCGGAGACGCGGCGCATTCGGCCATCGACGCGGCCAACAACATCGTGGGGTTGGTGGCCATCGCTGTCGCGACGCAAGCGGCCGACGAGAGTCACCCGTATGGACACTCGAAGATCGAAACCTTGGCGGCATTCGTCTTGGCCGGACTGCTCTTCATCACCTGCTTCAATCTGGGGCTCGAGGCAGTCAAGCGTCTGGCCGGGGCGGAGGCGAGGATGGCGGAGGCGACGCCGGTGGCGTTCGCCGTGGTTCTCGGAACCCTCGCGATCAATCTCTGGGTCAGCCGCTACGAGGCACGGCGCGGCCAGCAGCTGGGCAGCGAGTTCCTGCTGGCGGATGCGGCGCACACGCGCAGCGACGTCCTGGTCACGCTCACTGTGCTCGCGAGCCTCGTCTTCGTTCGCTTCGGCGTCCCGCGCGTCGACGCGGCGCTCTCGCTCCTCATCGCCGGACTGATCGGACTCATCGGGTTTCGCGTCTTCCAGCGCACGGTCCCCGTGCTCGTCGATGCTTCGGCGATTCACGAACGACAAGTCGTCGAAGTCGCGAGCAGAGTGACCGGGGTGCAGAGCCCGCACGCGGTGCGCTCCCGGCGCGCCGGGCGGCTCGTGTTCATCGATCTGCACATCATCGTCGATCCGGCGACGAACATCGAGGCGGCGCACGCGATGTCGGATGCGGTGGAAACGGCGCTCGAGCGCGAGTTCGGCCCCGCCAGCATCACGGTGCACGTGGAGACTTCACGTCACTGCGGCCACTGACATGGCGCCAGCGTGACGACGCGTGCGGACACCATCCTCCAACAGGAACCTTTGACTCGGCACACGCGTCGCGGCCGCGAGGCAGGAACGCGACAGGAATCTCATTGCGCGTATTCCACGAGCAGGTCGGCGTGCGCGGAGTGACGCAACTTGCACAAGGCACGGTCACGCAGCTGGCGCACCCGCTCGCGCGTCACCCCATGCACGACGCCGATGCTCTGCAGCGACTCAGGGGGACTGGAGACGAGCCCGTAGTATCGGCGCAGGATGTCTGCCTCCCGGGCGTCGAGAACATCCATTGCCGACCGGATGTCTTCCTGGCGCAAGGCCTCGATCAGCCAATCATCAGCGGAGGATTTGTCTTCGAGCGAGTCCGCCTCGAAAGCCGACTCCTCGCCCTCGATCGGTTCATCGAGAGAGAAGGGAACGGTGGGCAACTCCTGCAGGATTTCGACCTGCGTCGGGGTGAGTTGCAAGCGCGCAGCCAGGGCGTCGGTGCTCGGCGTGGCACTGCACTCCTGCATCAGCCGCTCGGTCTCGCGCACCAGTCGCGACAGGCCATGGACCTTGCCGGCGGGAAGACGCACGATTCGGCTGTGGTCCGTCAGGTACGTCATGATACTCTGACGGATCCACCACACTGCATAGGAGATCAGTCGGAACCCGCGCGCGGGGTCGAAGCGCGCGGCGGCGCGCATCAGGCCGATGTTGCCCTCGTTGATCAGATATTCCAGTGGCACACTGTAGCGGGCGTACTGCCTGGCGACGCTGACGACGAAACGCAGGTTGCGCCGCACCAGCTCCTTCTGCGCGCCGCTGTCGCCGCTGCGGGCGCAGATGGCGAGCTCGCGTTCCTCACGGGGAGTTAGCACCGGGATCTTCTCGATCTCTGAGAGATAGCGTTGCAGGGCGCTGGTTCCCTCGGAGAAAGAAGTTTCGGTCGTTGTCGCACGGTGAGATTCGCGGCGGGCTCGCATGTCAGTCCACCGCCTGCACCACGTGATTGAAATGCACGTGTTCCTTTCGCTGAGGAATCGTGTTGTTCCAGCGTGGCTGGGCCAGCTCGGCCATCGTCAGGTCATTGAACATGCTCTCCAGGCTCTTCTCGGCCAGTCCGAACACGTGCTTGAGATTGCAGTCGTTGCTCAACCCGCAGTGCCCGGAGCAATCGTGCATGAGGAACGGTCCGTCGATGAGTTGGATGACGTCGTAGGCCGTGATTCGATCCGGGCTCAGCCGCAACTTGAACCCGCCGTGGTGGCCCTTCATGGACAGCAGGATCTCGTTCTTCACCAAGTGCTGCAGGAGCCGGCTGAGCAGGAACGGCGGTGTCTGCATCTCGTTGGCGATCTCGTTGGCAGGGACGTAACGATGACTGTCGAGGCGGGCCAGGTAGACGATGGCCCGTAGTGCGTAATCGGCGCTGCGAGAGATGATCATGGGGCCCCTCCTTCTCTTCTCCCTCTCGTGCGTGATGGGGCAATTCGATCGTCTGCCCTTTACGTAAAGCCAGGAACGTGCCGGTCTTACGACTTCAACGTCCGATTCCAACTGTTGATTCGTCATCTATTTGGGGGCGTGGCGTCGCGGTCGGCCGAAATCGCGTGTGTTTCCAAAGGAAGCAGTGAAGCCGCGCGATCCAATGCGGCTGCCTCGGGTGCTTGACGTGCGAACATTTCTGCCACACGTTCCGGGTGAGTCCATCGGAGGAAGGGAAATGAAACTACAGGATCCCATCCACCTTCTCAGAGAGGAGCACGACACCACGCTCGCCGAGTTGGAGCGCATGGAGCTCGCGGTCGCCGATCTCAATGGCGCACGCCGGGCGCAGGCCCTGCAGACGCTGCAGAAGGGCTTGAAGTTCCTCGACACAGCCGTTCGTGCCCACGGCGAACGCGAAGAGCAATTGCTCTATCCCGTGCTCGGACGCCATGTCCCGAAGCAGACCGTGGACGTCATGCTCGAAGAGCACAAGGAACTGTGGTGGGAGATGGATCTGCTCGAGACCGCATTGCGCCGGCACGATCCGCCGCACCAAGAGGTCCGTTGGCATGCGATCGCGCTGATCGACCTCTTGCGACGGCACATCGACAAAGAGAACAACGTCATCTTTCTCATGACGGCGCAGATGTTGTCGGAGCAGGAGTACAGGGATCTGGCGGAAGCGTTGACGAAGATGCACGAGGCAGCTCGAGAGCAGTAGAGCAAAAACGCTTGCGCAAACCGGCGGCGTCTGAGCCCACGCCGCCGCCGGTTTTTGTGGCCGGTGGCCCTGGCCGGGGTGGCGACCGCCCGGCCCGTGTTTGGTACCATGGGCGGCCCGCGTCGCGGCCACCACCGGCGGGGAATGCGCCTCGTCACGAGGCATGCGAAGCGTCAGGAGTCGATGCCGCTCTATTTCCACTTGTTGAACGACAAGGAAATCGACCGCCTCCAGGTGGTCCTGCGTGTCATTCGCGACAACCGTGAGGGAGTCCTGGATCGTTGGTACGAGCTGTATACCTTGCACTTCGCCAACGACCGCACGTTCTCCGAAATCGAGTTCAAGACGGTCTTCGGCCGCGACATCGACGTCGTGATCGAAACGCTCCTCGAGCACGACATCGTCGCCTTGGCGCAAGGGGTGCGGCGCATCGGGGACCAGCTCTTCGAGCGTGGCGTGCCGTTCGAGGAGATCATCGCTTCGTTGCACCTATTCGAGGAAAGCTGCGCCATTTTCTTTCGCCGCAACCTCTCGGTGCTCGCCAAGGGCCCAGACATCTTTCTCGTCTTCGACAAGTTGTCGCACGTGCGCATGATTCTGATCGCCGAGGCCTATTTCGGCAGTCACGACGTCAGGCACCAAGTGCGGACGCGAAGCCTCGAGCGCGATCTCCAGCAGCTCGATCCCGAGGCGACGCGGCGCCAGAGTTTCCATGGCCTGATCGGCGCGAGCCCGGTGATGCGCCGGGTGTACGAGCGCGTGCAAGCGGCCGCACCCGGCGGCGCCTCGATCCTGATCACGGGCGAGAGCGGCACGGGCAAGGAGGTGCTGGCGCGCGCCATTCACGAAGTCGGTTCCCCCGCGTCGGCGCCGTTCATCGCGGTGAATTGCGCCGCGTTGCCGCGCGAGCTGATCGAGAGCGAGCTGTTCGGGCATCGCAAGGGTTCCTTCAGCGGCGCCACCGGCGAATCCCTCGGACTGGTGCGCGCAGCCGAGGGCGGGACGCTGCTGCTCGACGAGATCACCGAAATGCCGCTCGAGACTCAGGCCAAGTTGCTGCGTGCCCTGCAGGAGCGCGTCGTGCGCCCAGTGGGAGCCACGGCCGAGATTCCCGTGAGCGTGCGCTTCATCGCCTCGACCAACCGGCCGATCGCCGAGGCCATCGCCGAAGGCAAGCTGCGCGAGGATCTCTATTACCGGCTCAAGGTGCACACGATCGAGCTGCCGCCTCTGCGGGAGCGCCTGGCCGATCTGTCGCTGCTGGTGGAGCACTGCATCGCGCTGTTCAACCGGCGCTATCCCCGCCTGGTGAAGGGCATCGAGGGCGAGGCGATTCAGGCGCTGCGAGGTTACAGCTGGCCCGGGAACGTGCGCGAGCTGATGAATGCCATCGAGGTGGCGTTCGCGTACGGCCGCACCGACAGCATCCGCCTGCAGGATCTGCCGGCCGAAGTCTGCGGGCGACGGGAACCGCTTCCCGTACCCAACGGCGATGTGTTCGATGCCCTGTCGCCCATTCCGACGTTCGAAGAGTCAGAGAAGCTCCTGCTCGAACGGGCACTGGATGCGACCAGCGGCAACAAACTGCGCGCGGCCAAGATGCTCGGCATCTCACGCAAGCAGCTCTACGCCAAGATCAAGAAGTACGCGATCGAGCTGGCCGCGGACTGATGCGGCCGCGCTCCTCGCCTCCCGCGCAGATGCGGGCGCTGAAGACTTCTCGTTGAGCCCCGGCATCGGAAGCTCTCCTCGACGTGGATCCTGCGTCCACCGCCCTTGTGAACGAAGTCGTTTGAGTTTGGCTCCCCTCGTCACATCGCTTTGCTCTCGGCCCCGCGGATGCCCCTTTTGGAGTCAGAAGAGGTTTGTCGGCATACTCGGTGCGCTGCCGTAACGCGCTGTCACTGATCTGTTTACGTCAACGCGCGCACGGGCATGCTCTTCGCTATTCCCGAGGCGAGTCACACGGGTTCGCGACGACAAGATGGAATCGCCCGCCGCACGCAGGAGAGATCCTCGACGGACGCAGAGAAGAGCCGACATGCTCACACCATTTCGAGAAGGAACCGTCCTCGTGCTGACGGAGAGCGAACAGCTGGCGGGCATCGTCGCGCACGCCATCGAGAGCCTCGGGTCGAGCGGCCCGCGGCTCAGCACCGTGCGAACTCTCGCGGATTGTCTCGTGGCCTTGCGGCTGTTGTCTCCCTGCATCGTCATCGTCGATGACACGGGGCTCGCGCCGGTGGCCGCGGAGGCGCTGAGCGAGATGCACGCCGCCCGGTCTGGAACGCCGATCGTGTACCTGACGTCACAGCACACGCTGGACCTCGAGCGCGAGATTCGCCAGCGCGGCGTGTTGTTCTACGTGCAGTTGCCCGACACCGCCCAGCAGTTGGACGTCGTTCTCGGTCAACTGCTGGCCCGACTGGTGCGCGAAACTCCGGCGCGCGGCGCACCACGGGTCCATTGAGTGCGCGAGCCGGAAGGCTGGACACAGCCAAGGAAACATCGGTACCCTTCCCGCCACACGCGGCGAATGCGTCGGAACGGATCGCGTTGCAAGGGGGCCTCGAGATGCCGAGAACCACTGCCAGCTTCGCGGCGGCCATCGCCGCACTCCTTCTCGTCAGCGGCTGCGGAGATGACGAAGTCGTGCAGGTCCAACCAGACCAGGCCATTCAAGTGGTCGTGCAAACTGCGCCCGAGTCCCTCGATACCGGCGGGCGAACGAGCATCCAAGTCATCGTGCAACGCGCTCCCACAGGTGCCGATCTTCGCTACGGCTGGCTGGCCGACGCCGGCACCTTCGCCGATGCAACGACCGACAGTACGACCTGGACCGCACCCGACAATCCCGGCGTCTATGGACTCTCGGTGATCGTGACCGATGGCGACAACGTCGCGATCGCGCAGAAGAACGTCGCGGTCGCGACCTACATGCCGGCGGACGATCCCTTCTACAAAGGAGCGACCAGCTGTTCCGTGTGCCACAACGGCGGGTCCGGCGGCACACAGTGGAGCACCTGGTCGGTGTCGGCGCACGCGAGCGCGATCGAGTCGTTGCAAGAGATCGGAATGGACAGCAATCCATCCTGCTTGAAATGCCACACCGTCGGCAGCTACGGCCTCAATGCCGACGCGGCGCTCGACAACGGTGGCTACGACGAAACCGCGGTGCCGCGCCTGGCCGGTGTGCAGTGCGAGAACTGCCACGGACCCGGCAGCCAGCATCCCAGCCCCAACTTCACGTCCGTCGACGTCACCATGGATGCATCGCTCTGCGGGCAGTGCCACACCGATGCGCACCATCCCACCTACGACGAGTGGCAGACCTCGGCGCACGCCGCCGGCGCGACGTGGACGTCGTCGTCACCCCCGGGACTGCGCGCGAGCTGTTCCAAGTGCCACAACGGCATGGTTTCGGCGGCGTATCTCGATGATCCGCAGAATTTCGTCCCGCCGACCGTGAACCCGACGCAGCTCGTGCGTCACACCTGCGCCGTTTGCCACGATGCGCACGGCAACGACAACCCGGGGAGCTTGCGCGATGCATCCGTGACCGACGTGTGGCTGCCCAACAACGTGCTGGTCGAGGAAGCAGGCGCCGGACGACTGTGCATCTCGTGCCATAACGGCCGGCGCACGGAGACCGACGTGCTCGGGCAGATCAACAACGGGTCGAGCAACTTCGGCCCGCATCACTCGATCCAGGGCGATGCGCTCAAGGGCGTCAACGCTTACCAGACCTTGGCCCCCGGCTTCCCGTGGTCGAGCAGCAAGCACATTCTGGTCGAAGATGCCTGTGTCGCCTGCCACACGCACCCACATGAAGGGGATCCGGAGGCCGGCATCCCGAACTTCATGGGCCACGATTTCCTCCCGACGACGGAAGCGTGCGTGCGCTGCCATGGCCCGCTCACGGATTTCGAGGACATCTTCGCCAAGGCCGACTTCGACGGCAACGGCAGCATCGAGGGCGTTCAAGTCGAGATCCGCGGCCTGCTGGATCTCCTGCAGCAGACCATCATCGACAAGAGCCGCAACGATTCGGTGAGGATGGATTTCATCAACAACTTCATCCCGACGCTCGGCGACACCACGAAGAGCACGCGCGTGCAACGCGAGGCCGGTTACAACTGGGCCTACGTCGACTACGACGGCTCGAGCGGCGTGCACAACACCACCTACTCCGTGCAGCTCCTGCAGCAGAGCATCCTGTACCTCGAACCGTCGGCGCTGCCGCAAGCCGCCTTCGTCCTGCGGGAGGACATGTGACGCGTGGGTGGAGAACCCCGCGCGCGCTCGCCGCACACTGGATCACTGGCTGCGCGGCGACGGCACGCTGGGTCACCTGGGTCGCGGTCTGCATCTCGATCCCATGTTTCCCCCGGATGGCCGGCGGCCAGGAAGCGAGTGCTGTGGGCACGGGGTGGACCTCGCCCACGACTTGGTGGGTGGCGAGCCGCACCACCGGCTACTGGTACGAGAGCATCGATCCCAGCACCGGTGTCGTGCTCGCGCGCGCCAACTTTCTGCAGAACGTCGACGCGTCCGTATCACGCCTGTGGGATGACCACCTCGACCTACGCTTCGCCGGTCGCTATGCCGATGCCGATCTCTACCCGATCCAGCCGACGAACGAGACGCGTTGGACCGTGGGCTATGCGCAGGTGCGCGCGAGCTCCTGGCAGGTGCGCGCGCGCCTCGGACGTTTGTTCGTCCAGGAAGGTCCGGCGCATCACACGCTCGACGGCGCTTGGGTCAAGCTCAATCCGGCGCGCCGCGTCGAGGTCCGAGCCTGGGGTGGGTCGCAGGCGCCGGCCGATCTCGAGTTCGACATTCGCAGCATCGAGACGAACTTGGCGTTCGGGGGCCGAGTTCTCGCCACGGTGACGCCCGCGGTGCGCCTCGGCGTCTCGGGTGCGCAATGGGAGGAAGGCGGTGAGGTTGCCGCACGACCCGTGGGGGCGGACGCCACTTGGTTCCCGCTCGCGGGACTGCGCGCGTTCGCGCGCGCGGAGTACGAGACCGATGCCGAGCGCTGGCAACGCATCGAGCTGCTCGGCGACTACAGCCCGGGGCGTGGCTCGCCGTGGCTCTTGCGCGCGCAATACCTGGACCGCACGCCGTGGATCGAGCAGACGAGCTACTTCGCGCGCTTCGCCGCCCTCGAGCGCGTTCGGCTCATGCGTGCTTCGGCGCGCTATCAGCTCGCGAACGGTCTCGGGGGCGAGATCGAGTCCTTCACCAGCGTGATCGACACGCGCACCTCTGCGCGTCTGGGTGGCGCGGTGCTCTTCCGCTACGGACGCGTCGGCTACTCGGCACTCTTCGGTGATTCGGGCGAAGAGAGCCAGTGGTTCGGGGATGTCGACGTGCCGGTGCGTCCGTGGGTACGGCTGGCCGCCGGCGCGGTCATCGCGACCTACGCGCTGTTCGAGGACGCACCAAACGACATGGAGCGCGACCTGGTCACACTCTTCGGGCGCGCCACGCTCGACCTGATGCCCGGACTGCGCGGTGTGCTCGAAGTGCAAGGATTGAAGAACCCGGACTTCGACGAGGACGCACGAATCCTGTTCGGTCTCGACCTGTTCGCCGGACGTGGGGCGTCGAAGTTCGGCCTGGGACGGGGAGGGTGGTTGCAGTGAAGAGACGAACCCTCCCTCGTGTCGCCATCACAGGAGGATGCCTGGCCGGTGCCGCGATCTTGCTCGTGGTCACTTTGCAGGCGCGCGATGCGGAGCCGGCGTTGAAGCCCATGCATGCTGTACACGCGACCAACGGACTCGAGTGCAGCGTTTGCCACGAGGCGGCGGCAACATCGCTGCGCGGGACAGATTTGCTCTTGCCGCAGAAGGAAACGTGCGCTCAGTGTCACGACGTGAACGATACGGAGCAGTGCGCGAAGTGTCACGCCCAAGCCGAGGAACCGGCTGGATACGCTCCCCGCACCGTCGTGGCGCAGAATTTCCCACACCAGCTGCACGTGGAGAGCGGGATGGAGTGCGCCACGTGTCACACTGGCGAGGGACTGACCGAGCCGGTGCTGCCGGACAAGGCCTCGTGCCGCGCTTGTCACACCACCGCCTCGCAGCAGAGCGATTGCCGTGTGTGTCACGCTGCCGCCGAGGAGCTGAGGCCTGCCAGTCACGGACCGCAATTCCTGCAGCTGCATGCGCTCCAGGCGGCATGGGATCAGTCGCGTTGTGCCAATTGCCACACCGAGACGGATTGCCAGGAATGTCACAACGGCGACAACATTCGACCACGGTCGCACCCGTTGAACTTTGCCTTCGACCACGTGCTCGCAGCGCGAGGGAAGGAAATCTCCTGCAGCACCTGTCACGAATCGGAGTTCTGTTCGGACTGTCATGCGGCGCAACGAGTTCTGCCCACCGATCACTCGCAGGCCAGCTGGCTGCTCGCAGACGGCGGTCGTCATGCGGAGGCGGGGCGGTTCGACATGGAAAGCTGCGCCGCGTGCCACGAATCCGGCAGCACCGCACCCACGTGCGCGCGCTGTCACGGGAGATGACGATGCGAAGCGTCCGCCGGCCGCACGCGTTCTGGGCACTGATCTTGGTGCTCGGCTGTTCCGAACCGGCACCGCTGCAGGACGATCTGCGCGCTCATCCTCCCGCCTGGACCGATGCGGGGAGCGGCGATTTTCACGGTGCGCGAGTGGCGCGCGAGGGGACGAATCTCTGCACCAGCTGCCACGGATCGGCCTTGCGCGGCGATCTCGTCGTGCCCGGCTGCTACGATTGCCACGACGGCCCTGGCGGCCACCCGCCGTACTGGAAGGACCCGGCCGAACCATTCCATGGCACCGAGGTCGAGCACCAGGGCCCGACGGATTGCGCGACATGTCATGGAGCGACGTATCAGGGCGGCTGGAGCGGAGTGAGCTGCTACACGTGTCATGCCGGCGGGCCGAGCGGTCATCCGGACGGCTGGCTCGACAAGCGTTTCCACACCTTCCATGGTCTCGAGGTGTCGGTGCACGGTGACGCCGATTGCCGCCGCTGCCACGGCAACGATCTCCTGGGCGGCACGAGCGGCGTCGCTTGCAGCGACTGCCATCAATAGCCCGCCAAAGACATCCCGTTACGGCAGGAAAAAGAACGCCAGACCCAAGATGACGTAGACGGCCAGGAGCTGCACGCCCTCGAGCCAGTTGGCCTCTCCGTCCAAAGCCACGAGGTTGACGACGGCGACGGAGGCGACGACCGCCAAGACCTCGAAGTTGGTGAACAAGAGATCGAGTGGAGAGCCGAAGGCATAGCTGGCAAAGACGAGCACCGGGGCCACGAACAATGCGACCTGGATGCTGGATCCCACGGCGATGTGCATCGCCAAGTCCATCTGATTCTTGCGCGCCACGAGCACCGCGGTGCTGTGCTCGGCGGCGTTGCCGACGATGGCGACCAGGATGACGCCGACGAACACCTCGGTCATGCCGAAAGCCGCGGCGGTGGCTTCGACCGCCTGCACTAACCACTCGGAGACGAGACCGATGGTGCCCGCAGCGACGAGCAAGACGACGATGGCCCGGTTCCGCCCCCAGCCATGCGCTGCGCCGCCGGCCACGGCATCTTCGATCCTGCCCATCTCGGCGCTCGGCGGTCCCGGCTGCCCGGCGTAGAGATGTTTGTGCGTTTTCAACGAGAACACGAGGCTCAAGAGATAGGTGGCGAAGAGCACGATGGCGATCTCGAGCGACAGCTCCTTCTCGTGGGCATTGGCATGGCCGGCCACCATGCGGTGAAAAATGGCGGGCACGACGAGACCGATGGCGGAAAGTGCCAGCAAGGTTCCACCCATGCTCGCCGCCGTGGCGTTGAAGCGCAGGCGGTCGAAGCGCAGCCCGCCGGCGAGGATCGCGAGGCCGAGAACGAGCAGGATGTTGCCGATGATCGAGCCGGTGATGGAGGCCTTGACCACTTCGGGAAGCCCGCGCTGCAGGGCGACCAAGGCGATGATGAGCTCCGCGGCGTTGCCGAAGGAGGCGTTGAGCAGTCCACCGAGCCCGGGCCCCATGCGCTCGGAGAGCGACTCGGTCGCCCGTCCCATCAGGCCCGCGAGCGGGATGATCGAGAGCGCCGACGCCGCGAACACGAGCGGCGGGTCGGCATGCGCGAACTCGAGCACCGCGGCCACCGGCAGGAAGACCAGCATCAACATCAGGGGTGGGACCTGAAAGCGTCCGATGCGCATGCTAGGATCTCCTCGGTCTGCGGATCAGGGTGAGCCTGCCTCGCGGCGATGCTTTTCGGCCGCGACTGGTGCCGCAGGAGGCAACCATGCGGGTGTCGATAACACGCCTCGGACCCCGGCCGCAAGCCAGGAGTCGGTGGGCGCTGTTCGCCTTGATCGCGGTGGCGTCATGCAGTGCCAGCACGCGGACAGAAACGACCGATTTCGACGAGACCGGCCGCAGGGCCGATGGCTACAAGGTGAGCGCGACCATCGTCAGCAAGGACAAAGCGCAGTTGGATCGTGCCCGCAGCCTTGCTCGCGCGGGTGACTATGAGGCTGCGATCGACATCGCCGAGTCGTTGCAACGGGACTCAGGCGTCGATGCCGAGCTCAAGCCGGAGATCCTGCTCGTCTTGAGCGAGCTGTACGGTGCACCGCTCAACCCCCGGCGGGACACCGACACCGCCGACCGGTTGCTGCGCCAATTGCTGGCTGAGTATCCAGATTCGATGCAAGCGGAAACGGCGCGCCAACTCCTCGAGCGCTCCCCGCGTTGATTCTCTCGACAGCACCGCTCCCACATTGAGCTTGTTTGCTGTGCATGCGAATGGCCGGTATCTGGCGCGTGTCTTGCGATGCAACTCATTGCGGCGGTCGATGGTTCCGCCGGGGACAATCAGGCGACGAGGTGAGTCTTGTGACAGCGATTCTGGTCGTCTGCACCATCGCACTGTTCTTGATCGTGGATTCGGTGCGAACACGCAGACGCAGTCCGGTCGTGGCGCCTTGCGTCCCGCGGCGACTCGAAGAGCTGGGTGGCGATTTCCCCGTCCCGGCGGGGGTCTTCGTCGGCGCCGGCCACACCTGGGCGAGCCTCGAGACCAATGGCTCGGTCCGCGTCGGCGTGGACGCCTTTGCCTCGCGTCTGCTTGGGCGGCTCGACCGTCTCGAGGCGGCCGCAGCCGGTGCCGAGCTGGCGCACGAGGATGCCGCCTTCGTGCTGCATCAAGGAACGAAGAGCGTCGCCTTCGCGTCGCCGCTCACCGGGACGGTGACGGACGTGAACACCGCGCTATTGCACGAACCGGAACGTCTGCGCGACGCGCCCTACGACAGCGGCTGGCTGCTGCGCATCCGGCCGCACCATCTGGCGCGCGAGCTGCATCGACTGCGCATCGGCGACGATGCACAGGGATGGCTGCAGCATGAAGCCGCACGTCTCGGCGATTTCCTCGCGCGCGCAGTCCCGAGCCGTATCGCCGGTGCGACGCTCCAAGATGGCGGGCTCGCCGTGACGGGAGTGATGGAGATGCTCGACGCCGGGGCATGGGAGCGTTTCGAATCCGAATTCCTCGCTGGCCGCTGAAGGACCGTGCGGCGTCGAGAATGATTGGGGCGAGCGGTCGACTCGAAGGAGGAGGACGTCGATGACTGCGGCGCTGCTCATCGACACCACGCGCTGCATCGGATGCAACGCCTGTGCGGATGCCTGCAAGGAGGCCAATCACCTGCCGGGTGAAGTAGAGACGACGCTCACGGCCCGCACTTGGACGGTAGTCGAGGCGAAGGGGGACGTGTACGTCCGGCGCATGTGCATGCATTGCGAGGAGCCGACGTGCGCTTCGGTGTGTCCGGTCGGGGCGTTGCACAAGACTGCCGAAGGACCCGTGGCCTACGAGGAGTCGCGTTGCATCGGCTGCCGCTACTGCATGGTGGCCTGCCCGTTCGGCGTCCCGAAGTACGAATGGGACAAGACGCTGCCGCGAGTACAGAAGTGCATCGGCTGCATCGGCCGCCTGCGCGCCGGCCAGAGCACGGCGTGCGCCACCGCCTGCCCGACCGGGGCGACCACATTCGGCGAGCGCGAGGAACTGCTGGCGGAAGCGCGCCGGCGGATTCGCGAATCTCCCGATTCCTATGTGCACCGCATCTACGGTGAACGCGAGGTCGGGGGCACGCACGTGCTGATGCTGGCGGCGGTTCCGTTCGAGCAGCTCGGGTTCCCGGTCGACCTGCCTGAGAGAGCGATGCCGTCTTACACCTGGGAAGCACTGTCCAAGATCCCGAACGTGGTCTCGGTGGGGGGCGTCGGCTTGCTCGGGATCTGGTGGATCATCCACCGCCGCATGCAGCTCGAGCGCTCGGAAGAAGTCGATGTCGATGCCGGGCCGCATTTGGCACAGGTCACGAGTCGAGACGGAGGCCGGTCATGAAGCCAAGCATCGCGATCCCGCGCATCACGTTCTGGAGGGGCGTGTTCGGGCTCATCGTCGCAGCCGGTCTGGTGGCGACCTGGGTGCGCTTCACTCGGGGATTGGGGGCGAGCACGAATCTCTCCGACCGGTTTCCGTGGGGGCTGTGGATTGGTTTCGACGTGCTCTGCGGCGTCGGGCTGGCGGCGGGAGGCTTCGCCATCACCGCGATGGTGCACATCTTCCACATCGAGCGCTACCAGCCGATCCTGCGGCCGACGATCTTGACCGCTTTCCTCGGCTACTTGCTCGTGATCATGGCGCTGCTCTTCGACCTCGGGCGGCCGTATCGCATCTGGCATCCGCTGGTCATGCGCAACCCGCACTCGGTGATGTTCGAGGTCGCCTGGTGCGTGATGCTCTACACCACGGTGCTGGCGCTCGAGTTCAGCCCCATCGTGTTCGAGAAGCTGCGCCTGCAACGGCCGCGGCGCATCCTGCGCACCATTTCGGTACCGCTCGTGATCGTGGGGGTGTTGCTGTCGACGTTGCACCAATCCTCGCTCGGATCACTGTTCCTGATCATGCCGCAGAAGCTGCACCCACTGTGGTACACGCCGATGCTGCCGGTGTTCTTCTTCATCTCCGCGCTCGGTGTCGGCTTCGCCATGGTCATCTTCGAGTCCTATCTGAGTGGGAAGGCGTTCGGCAAGCAGCTCGAGCTGCCGTTGCTCTCCCATCTGGCGAGTGTCGTCGCCGTGGTGCAGCTCGTCGCCCTCGTGTGGCGGCTGGAGGACCTGGCGTTCCGTGGCGCCTGGGAGCACCTCGGGGCCCAGACGTTGCCGGCTGCCACCTTCGCCGCCGAGATGATCGTGGGTGCCCTCGTCCCCATCGTGCTCTTCGCCGTGCCGCGCTGGCGCCAGAATCCGAATACCTTGTTCCTGGGCGCGGCCTCGGTCGTCTCGGGTTTCGTGCTCAATCGCTTGAACGTCGGCATCACCGGGCTCGAGCTGGGCACCGGCCAACGTTACTTCCCGAGCTGGATGGAAGTCGCGGTCACCATGAGCATCGTGGCGATTGGTTTCGCGCTGTTCGGTGTCGCCTGCAGGATCCTGCCGATCTTCGAATCACCCAAGGTGCAGATCCGGCGGCTGCGACGCACTCGACTCGCCCCCGCGCCGGCACCACCGGTGTCGGCGCAGGCATGAGGGGTCGAGACAGGATCGAGGGCCGGGCGAGGCGCGGCCGCGGACGGCTGAACCGGCTCAGGGCTCGAACTCGATGCGCTCGATCGCGGACCACTCGAAGAACTGCGGCTCGCCTCGACCGGGTGTGACGACGTAGACGCCGGCGTTGCGTTCGCTCACGTCCTGGGCATCCTCGAGCTCGAGAACGAGGCCGCCGCGCAGGACGACGCGGCTTTCGTCGTGGCGCCCGGGTTCGATCGAAGCGATGCGGGCGAACGGGATGTCGTACTCGATGTCGGCATGGGAACCGTTGAGCATTTCCCATCCGGCTTCCTCGTCGCGATCGAACACGATGTGGCCGCGATGGGTGCCGCCGTCGGTGGTGTGCACGCTGCCTTCGAGCGGCCCCAGCGGCGGGTAGGCGGTGTAGCCGCGCCCGCTGGCACCAGGCTGGCTGAAGGTCAGCTTGTCGAAGGCGCGCCAGGAAATGGTGACGCGGCCGTGGCGCTCGTCCTCGACCACGATGCCACGATTGTCGTCGTTGACGTCGTTCGAGCCTTCGAGGCGCAAGGTGCGCCCGTCGGCGAGCGTGACGTTGCATGCACGACGCGACAGGCGTTCGATGGAGCGGATCCGACCCATCGGGATCTCCACCTTGCCGTCCTCGGATTCACCGTTCAAGAGATCGACGCTCGTGCATTCCGACTTGTCCCATTGCACCCAGCCCTCGAAGGCCCCGCTATCGGTGGTGACGGTGCCGTGCAAGCGGGTGACGCCGGGGTCGGCCCCGGTGGGCGCGGCCGCGAAGCGGATGCGCTCGATGCGGTCCCATTCGACTTCGATGCCACCGACCTCGGGATCGAGGACATGGATGGCGTCGCTCACGTCGTTCGAGTACCCACGCACCTTCATCACCACGCCGCTCTTCAGGTGTACTTCGATATGGTCGTTGCGCAGGACTTCGATTTCCGCAATGTCGCCGAATCGGCAGATGAAGATGCGTGCGTCGTCGTCGCCGACATGCACCTCGTGGCCGAAGAAACGATAAGGTCGCCGGCGGCGCGATTCGCGCTCGTCATCCGACCGGTTCTCGAGATAGGGCAGCTCTTCCTTGGACGAGTGGAAAAGGTCGTCCCAGAAGCTCTCTTCGTCTCCCCAGCGCAAGAAGCCATGATACTCCTTGCCGGAACGCGTGCTCACCGTGCCATACAGGAAGCCGGAGTTGTCGATGGCGTACGATTCCATCCCCGGAACCGGAACGGCCCAGGAGACGGCGGCCACGATTGCGGCAGCGAGGCAATTGAAATCTCGGGGACGCTTCCTTGGTTTCGGCATGTTCGACTCCTTCGGGGCGGTTCGATCACTCTGTGACTGCATACGTTTTTCGATTCCCGTTCCGAGCCAGATTCGCGCGCGAGGAACCACGACGTCGCGGTCGAGGTTCAGGCTCAGCGCGGCAGTTCCGCTGCCTGCGAATCGGACGAGGTGAAGTCGATGGCGCTTGGGACGTCCTCGCTGCCGGCGCGCGAATTCTCGGACTCGCTGTCCGCGTCGAGCGAACCTTCCTCCTCCCATCCAGCTTCCACGCGCAGTGCCTCGCGCAGCGCACTGCGATAGCGCGGGTCGGCTTGGAGGACCTCGGTCGCGATGGAAGCGAAGCGCTCGTCGGTCATCGCAGTGGGCCAAGCTCGTGGGTAGTCCGTGGAGCGCAGCCAGGCACTGCCGGCCCACAATCCGAGCGCCAGCACGATGCCGGCTGCGAGCGCCCACCGCCAGGCCCCGGGCTTGGCGTGTCCGAGGACTTCGAACGCCGGGGAATCGTCTTGGAGCGGAGCATCGGGCACCGATGCCGCACTCCACCCGCTCACCGCGTTTTCCAAGAGAGCGCACTGCCGTACGAAGTCCGCGCACGCAGCGCAATCCAGCAGGTGGGAAAGTGCCGGGGCGATGTCGGCACGTGGAGCCTCAGCATCCAGGAGCGCCGAGAGCGTCATTTCGAAGCTCGAGCACGAGTTCATCTTGTCTCCTTCGGCGTCAGCACGTTTCGTCGGTGCGATGCGACCGGCGCGTGCCGCTCAGGAACTCTCGCAGCCCATGCGCCAATGTCTTGCGCGCCCGGTACACATCGACCTTCACTTTCGCCACGCTCCAATCACGAGCGCGAGCGATCTCGGCATAGGCGAGGCGCTGCAACACGCCGAGCTCGAAGGCGAGGCGCTGATCGGGCGGCAGCGCCAGCAAGAGATTCTGCAGGTGTTCTTGCAACTGGCTGTGCTCCGCATCGCTTTGCGGCGAGTCGGCGCGCTGTCGCGGATCCAATCCGCCATCGAGCACCTCCAGTTGCAGCATGCTGCGGCGATCGCGAAAGTGATTGGCGAGCAGATTGCGCGCGGTCTGGAACACGTATGCGCGCGCTTTGTCGGGCTCGCGGAGATCGGGCGCATGCTCGACGAAACGTGTCAGTGTTTCCTGACACAGGTCCTCGGCCGTGTCGGCGTCGCGCAACCGCCGGCGCAACCACGCCAACAACTCGGGACGCAGGCGCTCGAGCCAGAGGGTCGCGGTGCTCGGATCGTGCTCCTTGCCCATGGCCTCCGGATCCGTCCCGGAGCGTCCCCGCTCCGGTTCTGAAGACACGCCAGAAGACGAGAGGTTACATTTCAAATTCCTGCGGGTCTCGGTCCCACGAACGTAGCACAGGGCGGGAAGCGTCTTCCCCTCGGCTTGGATGGGAGATCCAGAGTAAACGGCTGGCGAGGCGGAGCGCGGCAGGATCGGGCGCGCCGGGTCCCGACGGTCGGCAGACGAAGGGAGCTGAGGTCGGGATGGCGAAGCAACCGCATTTCACGCCGGCGTTGTTCGCCTTTCTGCGGGACTTGCAGGCACACAACGAACGCGCGTGGTTCGAGGCGAGAACCGTGCAACCGCTGACGCTGATGCGAACCTCGGCATCGCCGGGCACGGGCCGGAGCTCACTCGCCGAGCTCGGCCTTGGCGATGGTGGAGAGTTGCATGAACGACGTGCCCTCGTAGATCTTGCCGATCTTGGCGTCGCGATAGAACTTCTCCACCGGGTAGTCGGTCGTGTAGCCGTAGCCACCATGGATTTCGAGCGCCGCGGAGGTGATGAACTCGGCGGCCTCGCTGGCATAGAGCTTGGCCATGGCGGCTTCCTTGAGGAAGGATTCGCCGGAGTCCTTGAGACGCGCCGCGTTGTATACTAGCAGGCGCGCGGCCTCGAGCTTGGTGGCGCAATAGGCCAGCTGATGCTGCACGGCCTGGAAGCTGTTGATTGTCTTGCCGAATTGCACGCGTTCTTGCGCGTACTTCTTGGCGCTCTCGAGAGCGGCGCCGGCGATGCCGAGCATCTGGGCGCCGATGCCGATGCGGCCTTCGTTGAGGATCTCGATGGCGATCTTGTAGCCCTTGCCGACTTCACCGAGAACGCGATTCTCCGGCAACGTGCAGGCATCGAGCACCAGCTCGCACGTGCTCGAGGCCCGGATCCCGAGCTTGCTTTCGCGCTTGCCGAGGCCGAAGCCCGGGTCGTTCTTCTCGACGAGGAATGCGGTGATGCCCTTGTAACCCTTGGCGGGGTCGGCATTGGCGAAAACGAGGAACACCCCTGCCTCGCCGGCATTGGTGATCCATAGCTTGCGGCCGTTGAGCACCCAGCTCTTGCCTTGCTTCTCCGCCCGCGTCGCCAGCGCGAAGGCATCCGAACCGGAGCCGGCCTCCGAGAGAGCATAGGCTGCGACCGTGTCCGTCGCCACGCGCCGGCAAAAGGCACGCTTCTGCTCTTCGCTGCCATAGCGCAGCAGGCCATTGTTGAACAGGGTGTTCTGCACGTCCACGAGGACGCCCACGGCGCCGTCGGCACGCGAGATTTCTTCCACGGCGAGGATGGATTGGAAGAAGCTGCCCCCGGCACCGCCCTCCGCCTCGGGAATCTCGATCCCCATGACCCCCATCTGGAAAAGGCTCGGGATCAGAGTCTCGTCGTAGCGACCGGCCTCCTCCATGGCGCGCGCGCGGGGGGCCACTTCGCCCTGGGCGAAGTCCCGGATGGCGTCACGAAACATCGCCTCGTCTTCCGAGAGCATCGTCAGTGCGGGCCGGCTCATGGCTTCGACGGGCATGACTCCACTTCGCTTTGCGTCGACCTCGGGCTGGGCCGCGATTCGTCCTCGGCGGTCGTGGGCGCCGGCGATCCTAGCAAATCCGAACGCCGCGCGCAGCCATCGAGGGCACGCAGCTCATTTGCACCTCGTCGCGCATCGACGCGCAGAGCGAACACGACGCCATGTTTCGGTCCCGAGGGCCCTCCTCGGTCGAGTAGCGAGCGGAGTCGCGAGGGAGGAATTTTCCGTGCGGAGCCTCGATCCGACCGAGCCGGCTTTTGGGAACGCATGGCGGGAGTCAAAGCCGATGGCAACCTTCGTCCTGGCGTACGCGTCTCATACATTCGAAGGCGTGCATGTCGCGGGGGTCTCGATCCAGCGGGGGTCGAATCGTGCGTAAAGTTATTGTTGTCAACAGCTTGAACATTTCTGCCGCTCTCCTGGCGGGCGTGCTGTGGCTTTCCGGCCCGGCCCCGAGTGCCGCGGCGGCCCTGGAACGCGAGTGGAGCTTCACCGCCGACCAGCTGCGACTGGCCAACCTGATCGGGATGGTGCGAATCGAGAAGCACACCGGCTCCGACATCCGCGTCCGCGTCACCGTGGATGGCAGGGATGCCACACCGGAACAGTTGCGATTCGAAGAGCACAAGGGATCGCGAGCCGAGCTCGTGATTCAGTTCCCAGTGGACGAACACAAGCGGTTCGTTTATCCGCCGCTTGGTGGCAACAGCCGCACCCGATTCCGGACCCGGGACGACGACGGCAGCTGGCTGAGTGAAATGCTGCAAGGTCGAGAGATCGAAGTGCGCGGTGAACCGTTTCGCGACGCCATCGAGGTGTGGGCCGATGTGGTCGTCTCTCTTCCCGCCGGGAAGGATCTCGCGGTGCTCCTCGGCGTGGGCGCGATCGAAGCGAGCGCGATCCACGGTGGGTTGGATCTCGACACCCAGAGCGGCACGATCGTCGTCACCGGGCTCGATGGCCACCTGCGCGCCGATACAGGCAGCGGCGCCGTGCAAGTGGAGGATGTGAAGGGGGACGTGGACGTCGATTCCGGCAGCGGCAGCGTCGACGTCACCAACGTGGAGGGAGCGCGACGGGTAACGATCGATACCGGCAGCGGTGGTGTGACGGCGCACGGGATCGAAGCGCGCGAGCTGCTGATCGATACCGGCAGTGGCGGCGTCGAGGTCGAGGACGCGCGCACCGAGGAGCTGAGTGTGGATACAGGCAGCGGTGGTGTGCGCGCGCGCGCGATCGAGGCCGATGGCGTGCTCATCGACACCGGCAGCGGCAGCGTCGGGCTCGAGCTCGTGCGCATGGGCTCGGGGCGCTTCGAGGTCAGCACCGGGAGCGGCGGCATTCGCTTGCATTTGCCGCGAGAGGTGTCGGCGGTTTTCGACGTCGACACCGGCAGCGGCAGCATCGACGTGGACGTGGAAGGGGTCGACCTGGGACGCAAGCCGCGGCACGAAGCGCGTTTCACCGTCGGCTCGGGGACCTCGCGCGTCGAGCTCTCGACGGGCAGCGGATCGGTGCGCATCGTCCAAGGCCGGGCTGGCTGAAGCCGGGTCGCCCGCTGCGTGGGTACAGGGAGGGAAGGCCGGTTGCGGCCTTCCCAAAATCCGCCGGCCTTTACTTCGCCGCACCCGTGAGCGGGTTCGGGTGCGAGACCAACGCCCACTGCTTCTTGAAGTCGAAACCGACGAATGACGGGCTCTCCGCGTTGTGACACACCGTGCAAGTCTTCTCGTCGGGAATGACGAGGCCCGCGCCCACTGAGGCCGCACGGTCCTTCATCACCTTCATGTTCTGGTAGTCCGAACCAGGCCCGTGGCAACTCTCGCATTGGACGCCATCGGTCTTGGCGAAGGTGGCGTCGAACAGCTCTGCCGCTTTCCCATAGCCCGTGACGTGGCACTTCAGGCACTCGGGGCTTTCCTGCGGCGGTTTCGCCAGCCCCTTTTCCTTGGCGATGGCGAGCGCCTTGGCGCCGGCCAGAGTCTCGAACGCCTTCGCATGCTTCGAAGCTTGCCATTGGCCGAACTGGTTGCCCTTGGCCTCGGCCTTGTGACACATGCTGCACTTCTTGACGCCGATGTATTTGTGCTCGGCCTTTTTCTCTTGGGCTTCGGAGCCAGCCGCAAGCACGAGGGCGAGCATCGACGCCCAGACGATCCGCTTTTGCATCGATCCACCTCTTCCCTGCCCGAGGACCTCGACCTCGGACTGTCCGTCGATTGCCCAGAGAATACCCGATCTCGTTCCGATCGTCTCCTGCGACAGCGTGAGAGGAGCCGCCTGAAATCAAGCGAGGGCCAAGTGGATTGTGACGGGTGCAGGCGGGGGGCGCTAGGCCTCTGACAGGGGGAGCGGCGGATGTGCGCGCTTGAGGGTCTTCAGGACGGTGAGCGACTCCATGCGATCGACGAGTCCGAGGGGGATGACCTTGTCGTGAATGAAACTTTCGAGGGCGGGCACGTCCTGCAGCGCGACGTGCGCGATGAAGTCGAAGCGCCCGAGAACTTGGGCGCAATCGAGGACCTCGTCCATGCTCGTCATGGCGTTACCGAAATGGATGACATCCTCCGGCTTCTGCTTCCGCAGAGTGAACGCCATGATCACTTCGAGTTTGCGGCCCACGGCCTGCGGATCGACGCGCGCACCATAGCCCTGAATCACTCCGGACGACTCGAGCCGGCGCACGCGTTCGAGCGTCGCCGATTCGGACAGGCCAACCGCACGCGCGAGGCGCGTGTTGGTGATCCGCCCCTCCGTCATGAGCGATCGCACAATCTTGGTGTCGACAGGATCCACGGCGGGATTATGCTCTGATCCGCGGTGGAGTCAAACGGGCCCGCCCGACCTCATCCTGACTCGGTTCCGCACGGCCGCGCGAGCTTTCCAGGCGCTGGCCTATGCCGTTGAATGCAGAGGCAGTGCACGCGCGTCTCGGTGAAAACACTGAGACGCCCCTGCGACGCCAAAGCCTGCGTTTCGCCGCCTGGCGCCGCCGCCCATCCCGAGCTGTGGATTTCCCGGGCGGAGCAACGCCCGGCCTTGGATTCGGCCTCGAGATCCCGACGCGCCTGTATGCTAGCGTCCACGGCTTCGCAGCAGGAATCCGGGCGAAGGAGGCTCGCATGTCGGTCCAGGCCGCGCTCGATCGTTACGAGCAGGCGCGCGATCAACATCTCGATGATCTGCAGGAGCTCGTGCGCATTCCGAGCGTGAGCTTCCCGGGCTTTCCACCGGCGGAGGTCGAGCGGTCGGCAGAGGCGGTCGCCGCGCTGCTGCGCCGGCGCGGTCTCGAGAACGTCGAAGTGCTGCGCTTGGGGGACGCGCACCCGTACGTCTATGGGGACTGGTTGCACGCGGCAGGGAAGCCGACGTTGCTGCTCTATGCACACCACGACGTGCAGCCGCCGGGGCGGGAGGAGGTATGGAAGTCGGCGCCGTTCGTGCCGACACTGCGCGATGGACGGCTCTTCGCTCGCGGTGCGGCCGATGACAAGGCTGGCATCGTCGTGCACACCGCCAGCATCGCCGCCTGGCTCGAGGCGACCGGAGGTCTGCCGCTCAACGTCAAGGTCATCGTCGAGGGCGAGGAAGAAATTGGATCGTCGCACCTCGAAGAATTCTTGCGCGCCTACCGCGACAAGCTCGCGGCTCAGGTCATCGTGCTGACCGACGCGACGAACTGGGACACGGGCGTGCCGGCATTGACGACCTTGCTGCGCGGTCTCGTGGGCTTCGACATCGAGCTGCGCGCGCTCGAGCGACCGTTGCACAGCGGCATGTGGGGCGGACCGGTTCCCGATCCGGCCTTGGGGCTCGCCCGCCTCCTCGCCACATTGGTGGACGCGGACGGCCGGCTGGCCGTGCCCGGGATCGACACCGGCGTGCGCGCGCTCTCTGCCGCCGATCATGCCGAGTTCGCCAGCTTGCCGACGAGCGTGGAGGAATTTCGCCGCCAGGCTGGTCTGCTGCCGGGAACGCAGTTGCTCGGCAGCTGGCAGAGCCCATGGGAGGCGATCTGGCGCCAACCGGCGCTCACGGTGAACGCGATCCAGGCCTCCAACCGGGCCTCGGCGGCGAACATCATTTGCGATGCCGCCTGGGCACGCGTCACGGTGCGCATCGTTCCGGATCAGGATCCGGACACCGTGCGGCGGCAGATGCTCGCACACCTCGAGCGACACGTGCCGTGGGGTTTGGAATTGCACGTCGAATCCGAAGGCGGAGCGAGTTGGTGGTGCACCGATCCGCAAGGACCGGTGTTCGACAAGGCCCGGCGCGCGCTGGCCAAGGGCTACGGGCGCGAACCGCTGTTCATCGGTTGCGGCGGGACGATTCCCTTCGCGGCGCCGTTCACACGCGCGCTCGGCGACGTGCCGGCGCTGCTCACCGGTGTCGAGGACCCGTACACCAACGCGCATGCGGAGAACGAATCGCTCCACGTCGGCGATTTCCACAAGGCGGTCCTGAGTCAGATCCACCTTTTCGAGATGCTGGCGGTGGATTGACATGTGTTCGTTTGGCTGGACCCGCAGGGCGGCGGCCATTTAGACTCGGCCGGCCCGTGACGAGCCGCGTCGAGTCCGTGAGCCAGGGGGGACGTATGCGAGTTGGGATCGCGAAGGAATCACGCCCGGGCGAGCGCCGCGTGGCGATGGTGCCCGACACGCTCGCGCGCATGGCGAAGTCGGGCCTCGAGTTCCTGGTCGAACACGGAGCCGGCGCGGGGTCCTGGTTCGACGATGCCAGCTTCGAAAAGGTGGGTGCGCGCCTG
>DASRJO010000106.1:0-15740 GCA_035649435.1 Candidatus Krumholzibacteriia bacterium
ATCACGGGCGGCATGGACGCCGAATACGGCAATGCGTCGTCCGCGATCCTCAACTTCACCACGCGTTCGGGCGGCAGGAACTTCGAGGGCAACTTCCGTTTCACCACGGATGATTATGGCCGTGCCGACAAGACCTTCACCAATTACGACCGTTACTCGTTGGGCTTCGGTGGTCCCACACCTTTCCAGGATCTGACGTACTACGTCTCCGGCGAAGCCACGTTCCAGGATGGCGAATTCCTCACCACGCGGCACTACCCACAATCCGAGTTCATGGGGATCACCTGGAAGGAGCGCGCCGACGCGGATTTCCGCACCCAAGGCCGACTCGACTGGAAGCTGCCGCGCGGTCTCAAGATGTCGGGCGAGATGACATTGTCGCAGTCGAAGTCCGACCCGTACCTGCACAACTGGACCACCGAGGGCAATGTGTCGCGTGTCGTCACCTACCAGCTGATCCGGCCCAATCGCTTCCGGCGTGGCTTCTTCAACATCGCCGGCAACGTCACGATCTATGACGGTGCCTGGCGCACCAACTCGGCGACGGCCAATTACGTCGCGATCGACGACGATCCCAGCTGCACCTACTGCCTGATGCCCACGGCGGAGAACTCCTCCGTGCGCGCGGTGCGTGTCATCGATACCCAGGGTCGGCCGGCGTTCGCCGCCATCGATTTTCTCATGTTCGCGGGTTTCCAGAACCCCACCGGCACGTGGGTGCCGGAGCTGGAAGGGGCCCCGGGCGACACCAACAAGGTTTTCTACAACTCGGCGGAGCACACCGCGACGACGGACAACCTGAGCAAGCAGCTCAAGTGGACCTTGACGCACACGCTGTCGCCCAAGACCTTCTACGAGGTCAAGCTCTCCCGCCTGTCGTTCGACGTCACCCAGACCGTCAACTCTCAGGCACCGGGCGAGTTCGACACGGCGCGCCAGTTCATTTACGTCCCGGGGCGCGGCCCGACCCGCGTCGGCAACGTCGATTTCTACACCGACCCCGAGGTGCCGTTCTTCGTCACCGGCTACGAATTCCCGTTCTACAGCCGGCGCAATACGGTCACCTACCTCCTGCGGTCGGACATCACGTCGCAGCATTGGAAGGGGCACCGGATCAAGAGCGGGTTCCTGGTCGAGTACAACAATCTCGATCAATCGGCGCTCACTTCGCCGGGCTTGCAGCGGGCGTTCCTGTCCGATCCGGGGCTCGGTCAGAACGTGTTCCACAATTTCAATCCCGAGGGCTCGTTCTACGTCCAGGACCGCTGGGAGTACGAGGGCATGGTCGTGAACGGCGGTGTGCGCTTCGACTTCTTCTCGCCCGGCTCCGGCATCGGCATCGACATCCACAGCGGCGACATCCGTCGCGACGTGCAGCGCTGGCAGGCGCAGTGGAGCCCGCGCTTGGGGCTGGCGTTCCCGATCACCGATCGCGACGTGTTCAACTTCCATTACGGGCGTTTCATCCAGTTTCCGGACAAGAACTTCATCTTCGCCTCGCAGGACGTGAACCAGGCCTTCGGCACGCTCGGAAACCCGAATCTGGAGCCGGAATCCTCGATCGCCTACCAGGCGGGGATCCACCACCAGTTCACCAACAACGTCTCGGCCCAGTTCGCGCTATTCAACAGGGACTACTACGGCCTGGTGTCGTCGATCGAGATCACCGATGACTCGACCGGCACTCAGAACTTCCGCTTCGTCAACAAGGCCTTCGCCAGCAGCCGCGGCGTCGAGCTCGGCCTGCGCCGCGCCTTCGCCAACAACTTCGCCTTCGAGGTGTCGTACACCTACTCCTACGCCGACGGCGTGTCGTCGAACCCGGATTTCGGCCGCCAGGCTGCCGGATTCGCCTTTCTCCCGAGCGACGAGCTGCCGCTCGACTGGGACCAGCGCCACACCGTCAACACGACTTTGACCGTGGCGAAGGCTGGGGATTGGTCGACGACATTCGTCTACTCCTATGGCAGCGGTTTTCCGTGGACGCCGTTCTACCGCTTCGAGAAGAAGCAGGATCCGACGCTCGAGAACTCACGCCGCTTCCCGGCGACCAACGTCATCAACTTCCGCGGCGAGAAGTTCTTCCGTGTCTACGGCCAGAACCTGCGCATCTTCCTCGACGGGCGCAATCTTCTCGACGAGCAGGTCGTGCAGAGTATCAACGGCGCTGGTGTGTTCCCGGGGCTCGAGGATGCGACCGCTGCCTATAATTCGTACGCCACCGAGCTGGGCCAGTACGGCGGCGCCTACTTGCAGGATACCGATCAGGACGGCAGCGACGAGTTCTATCCGGTGAACGATCCGACGGTCTACGGCCAGCGCCGGCTTTTCCGCATCGGGTTGGGTTTCGAGTTCTGAGGGCGAATCGCCACCGGCGTTGGCGATTCCAGAAGGGGACGCATGAACAGGCGAATCACATGGGCGTGCCTTCCGGTAGCGTTCGCCGTGCTCGCGGCGGGCGCGACGGGGGCGCTGGCGCGCAGCGATGTGCCGCTGCCGCCTGACCTTCTCGACGCGTCGCGCTACCCGGGCTTGCGAGAGATCCTCGAGCTCGACGGCAAGAACGTGCACTCTTGCGGCAACGTTCTCCTTCACATCACCAACTTCGGTTTGATCGGCTCGCGGCCGGGCGCGCGCAACCCGTTCGAGAGCGCGCCGTCGGCGCAATGGCCGGCGGGCGGCGAGGCCGAGTATCTGTGGAGCGCGGGGTTGTGGATCGGGGCCGAAAAGGAGGCCGAAAAGGTCGTCACCACCGGCCAGTTCGCCTTCGAGTTCCGCCCCGGGTTGACCGAGCTCGACCGCATCTATGTGACGCGCGACCTGGCGCCAGGGGGGGCGCGCGCGCCGGCACCCAACGCCGACGACGATGGCGACAAGAAGACGGACGAAGACTGGCTCGATGGGCGCGACAACGACGGTGACGGGCGCATCGACGAGGACTTCGCCGGGATCTCGAACCAGATGTTCTTTTCCGAGTACACCGACACCGATCCCAACATCAAGCTGGCGAATCCGGAACACACACCCATCGGTTTCAAGGTGCAGCAGTCGTCCCTGTGCTGGGAAGATCGTCTCATCGACGACTTCATCGCCTTCGATTACAAGCTGATCAACCCCACGACCGAGCCGATCTTCAACGTCTACATCGGTTTGCTTGCCGACTGTGACATCGGGCCGCGCACGCGCGACCAGGTGTCCGAGGACGACTGGGCCGGCTTCTGGGAGGGGATCCTGCAGGCGCGGCTCGGCTTGGCGACCAAGAACGTCAAGGTCTCGATCGGCTACATGTTCGACGACGACGGTGACGAGGGCAAGTCGGAGGGCTACATCGGATTGATGTTCCTCGGAGCCCAGGACCCCGGCGCCGAGACCGGCGGCGGCTTCGTCAGCCTGCGGAATTACCGCTTTTTCTCGGGGTCGGCGTCGTTCGAGCAGGGCGGGGATCCCGGCAACGACGAAGAACGCTATCGCGTCCTCGACGGCACGGCGCCCAAGTCGCTGCCGCCGGCGAATCCGATCACTGGCCTGCGCCCCGAGCAGCTGTCGAAGAAGAAGGACGACTATCGCATGGTGGTGTCGGCCGGACCCTTCGCGCAGGTGGATCCCGGCGACACGCTCGGATTCCAAGCCGCGTTGGTGATCGGTCATTTCTTCGACGGCATGGTCGAAAACGCCGTGCAGGCGCAGCTCACCTACGACGGCGTCTACTTGGACTGCGACGAAGACCCGAGCACCGGGCTCGACAACCGCGAGACCCGTGTGTGCGGACCGGCGCAGGCCGGCCAGAATCTCCGCATCAACCCTTGCGACAGCCTGTGCGATTTCGCGCCGCCCTCCGACCCAAACTGCTTCGTCAACGTGCCGGCGGAGGGCTGCGAGTGGATCAACGCCGACTGTTTGATCGAGCAGCAGACGGGCTTCCCCACCGGGGAGCTAGGCAAGGAGTGTCTCATCCACTGGCTGGTGAGCACGGCGCCGCCGCCGCCCCGAATGCGGCTGGTCGGCCGCGAGAACCAGATCGACGTCTTGTGGGACAACTTCAGCGAAACGACGCCCGATCTGCGGCTCAACGTCATCGATTTCGAGTCGTATCGCATCTGGCGCGCTGACAATTGGAAGCGCCCGCTCGGCACAGACGTCAACACGGGTCCGGGGTCCAACCTCTGGATGCTCTTGGCCGAGTTCGATCTGCCGCGGAACATCGTCGGCTCGAACACAGGGATCGACCAGGTGCGCTACACACCGAACATCGCGGACGAAGCGGTCGAGTTCTATCGAGAGTGGTTCGCCGCGCATCCGTTCCTCGACGCGCCCAACCTGCCGGGATACGACGAAGCGCAGCTGGATACGGCGAAGGCGCTCAGCCGGGGGACGCGTTACTACCGCTACACCGATCCGCCCTTCAAGGTGGGCGACTGTGTCCACAATCCCGACAACCCCTCCGACTGCGTGACCGTGGGGTGCGCCGGTGACGGCAGCTGTCCGCCCGTGGTCACGTCCAAAGGCGAAGTGCTGACGCGCTGCAATGGCGAGGGCATGTGCCAAGAGGTGAGGCCGGCGCCGCACAGCGGGGCGCATTACTTCTATAGCGTCACGGCGACGGATCACAAGCTGGACGATCCCAACGAGGACGGGGTCTGGGACATCGTCGGTCCGGGATTGGCCGGCGATCCGAGCTCGAACTTCGTCTACAGCAATCCGCCGACGAATGCGCTGGCCGAATCCCAGTTCGACAACGCCGCGGACCAGATCTACGTCGTCCCGAATCCGGCGACGGTGGAATCCTTGAGCGATTGGCAGCTGCAACCGAACAACGACGATCCCACCGGCATCAAGATCGAGTTCCATCACCTGCCGAAGAAGCAGGGAATGGTGACGATCTATACCTTGTCGGGCGACATGGTGATCGAGCTGCCGTTCGATGGCACGGCGGGGGATGGTTCCTTGGCCTGGAACCTCTTGTCGCGCAATGGACAGGAAATCACGAGCGGTGTCTATCTATACTCGGTGACGGCCGACGGTTTCGACCGCTTCGTCAGCAAGTTCGCAGTCATCCGATAGGGGCATGCACGTTTCGATCGCGTGGCCTTTGGGTGGCCACAGGTCTTGGAGGTTGAAGGTGAAACGAGTCCTGGCGCTGGCCCTCGTCGGAGCGTTGTTGCCGCGGGTTGCGTCGGCGACGGATATCTTCGAGAAGGTCGGCACATATGCAGCGCAGTTCCTGAAAATCGGTGTCAGCGCCCGCGCGACGGGCATGGGCAGCGCGTTCACCGCCGTCGCCAACGATGCTTCGGCGGCGTACTGGAACCCCGCGGGCCTCGTCGACGTGCAGGGCACCGTCGTGGCGTTGCACCATACCGAATGGCCGGCCGACATCAACGTCGAGTATGCGAACTATACCTTCGCTCCGACCTTCATCCGCGGCAAGATGTCGTTACATGCGCGTGGCCTCACCATGGATCCACAAGTGGTGCGGACGGTGTTCCGTCAGGATGGCACCGGCGAGATGTTCGACGCCGGCGACATGTCTTTCGGCTTGTCCTACGCCCGTTACTTCACGGACAAGTTCTCCGCCGGCATCACCGTTTCCTGGGTGCACATGGGGATTGCCGATCGTTCGGTCAACCCGATCGTCGGCGACTTCGGCCTGCAATACCGCATCGGCATCCGCGGCATGAAGCTGGGCATGGTGGTGCAGAGCATTGGCTCCGAGGTCAACTTCGACGACCGCGCCTCCAAGCTGCCGACGGTGTTCAAGGTCGGCCTGGCCGTGGACGCCTACCGCGCCGGACCGCACGCGATCATCGGCGTCGGGGAGTTCTCGCACCCCTCCGACAACAAGGAGCGCCAGAACTTCGGCGTCGAGTACTCGTACAACGAATTCGTGTTCCTGCGCTCGGGGTACAACGTCGGCTTCGACGCCGAGAACTTCGCCGCCGGGGCCGGCATCGCCTTGCAGACGAGCCAGTCCACCAGCGTCGACGTGGATTACTCGTTCGTCGACATGTCGGCGCTCGGGAGCGTGCACCGCGTCTCGCTCGGGTTCCGCTACTAGAGCCGCCCGGCTCTGGTCCAGGAGTGCGTTTCACGACCCGCCTGACCATTCCCGGGCGGGTCGTTTTGCGACGGGGATTGACGGTCGATTGCGGAGGATGAGGATGCGTCGATTGCCACGGAGCGTGAGCATGGGAGTCCTGCTGCTCGTGCTCGCTCCAGGCACAGGGCGCGGGCAAAACCAGACCGAGGCGCCGTTGGCTTCGGCGCTGCATCCCGGCGTCGCGAGCGGCGATTTCGAGTTCTATGTCGATGCCGCGGCCATCGGGCCGGCCGACAGCGGCCGCGTGGTTCTGCGCGTCTTGTTGCAGTTTCCCTTGCAGCAGTTCCTGGAAACGACGAAGAAGAACGCCGCGGAGCTGCATGTGCTGGCGCTGGCCTACGAGGCGTCGCGGGCTCTGGAGGTGCTCGCGGCGCAACACCAGCGACCGGACAGCGCCGCCGACGATGCGGACGCGCGGCGCGAGCGCGCCGAGGAGTCGGACCAGGCCATGAGCGCGCTGCTCGAGAGCTTCGGCGATATTTCGCCGCACACGCGCGTCGAGGCCCGGCCGCGCCTGGCGGCACCCGACCGGGCCGATTTGGCCGTCACCGACTACCAGCTTGCCGAGATCTATCTCGAGATGCCACCGGGCGACCATCTGCTCGAAGTCCAGGTCGAGAACCTGTCGCGGCTCAAGAAGGGCCTGTTCGACAAGCTGCGACAACGGCATCTGTTCGCCACCGCACGCCTGCTGGTGCAGTTGCCGGATCTCGCGGCGCAGCCTGCGCTCGCCGACCCGGTCTTTCTCGCCGGGCACGGCACGCCACAGCAATACGCCGCCCGGGTCTACGGTCTGCTCAACGATTCGCTGCACGTGCGCACCAGCATCTGGGTGGACGGAGCGGCTCGGCTCGATGCCGCGGCGCACGACCGCAGTGGCGAGGTGCACTGGCGCGACTCGCTGTTCGTGAGCACGCCGGGCCGCCACGATCTCGCTTTCCACACCAGCGTCAACCCGCTCCCTGCCGGACAGTACGTGCTCACGCTCACGGTGCAGACACCGACGGCACAAGCCACGGTCCGCCGGAGCTTCGACGTCGCCTGGTCGCTCGCATCGTGGAAGAAATCGCGGCGCGCACTCGACTTCGAGGCGGAAACGATCCTCACCGAAGAAGAGCACCGCGTCTATGGCAACCTGCCGCTGGGCGAGAAGGAGCGCTATCTCGACGCTTTCTGGCAGCGCCACGATCCCACGCCGGAAACCGCGGACAACGAACTGCAGCTCGAGTTCGAGCACCGCGTCGCGTACGCCGATGCGCATTTTTCCGAGTCCATACGCGGTGCGCTCACACATCGAGGCAAGGTGTTCATCCGATTCGGCATGCCGAACGAAATCCAGTCGGAGTCATTGCCAGGGCATTTGGCCGGCGCGGGCGCCGAAGCCCTGATCGAGAAGGTCGAGGATCCCTACTCGAGCGCCGACGAAGAAGCGATGGGAGTCTCGGCCCCCAGCGAGACGCAGAATTCGCGCAGCGGCGCCGAGCAAGCGCACCTCGTCTCCGAGGCGCAGCGCGTGGTCGGACCGGCGCGCGAGTTGATCGGCTACGAGCTGTGGATCTACAACGGCCGCGGCGCGCCACTCCTGCCGCGCGACGTCATCGGCCTGGATGCCGGATTTCGTCTGCTGTTCCTCGACAACCAGGGCTTCGGCCAGTACCTCCTGCGCAAGTCCTCCGCCACGCTCGACATCCCCGGACTCCCCGCGAGCTATTGAGCTGCGTCGCGCTGCTCCAGTCCCATGGCGGTTGACAGCAGGTGGGCGCGGAGGCTATATTTCCCGCGCTTCACGCTAATTACGTATTCCCAATGGTTTAACCACGCGGGAATCGTGAAGCAGGACACCGTCGCCTGCAGAGACCGAAGATGCGGAAAGGGGACGCCAGCCGTTGCGCCGCGCGCACGGAAGGGCCAGCCGAACATGAAGAAGAATCGACCGTTCGCTCTGCTCCCTGTGCTCGCGTTCATGCTCGTCGCCGCAATGTTGGTGGCGCAGCCGGGCTGGTCCCAGCAAGACCGCCCCATGAGCGAAGAGACCGCGCTGCCGGAACCCGTCGACACGACCGCCAGTGTCGTGCGTCCGCCGCCGGACGCCGCCGCCACGCACGGCGGGACGGCGGTGACCACGCCCACGCCGCTGGCTCTCGAGCGCAGCGGCGTCTGGTTGGTGCTGGACTGGTTCAATCGTGGCGGCGTGTTCATGTGGCCGATCCTGCTGTGCTCGATTGTCGCGGTGACGTTCATCATCGAACGCAGCGTGACGTTGCTGCGTGCGCGCACCAACACGCGCCATTTCATGTCGGACATCCTGAACGCGGTCCGACGCGACGGCGTTCCGGCCGCCGAACGCGTGTGCGAACAGACCCGCGGCCCCATTGCCGCCATCGTCTACTCGGGGTTGAAGCAAGCCAACCGCGGCACCGAAGCGGTGGAGAAAGCGATCGAGACCGCGGGTGCGGTGGAGATGTCGTTCCTCGAGCGCGGACTGATCTGGCTGGCCACGGTGGCGACGGTGGCGCCTTTGCTCGGATTCCTGGGCACCGTGAGCGGCATGATCCACGCTTTCGATGCGATTGCGGCCGCCGATCAAGTGAGCGCCAAGCTCGTGGCGAGCGGCATCTCGGAAGCGCTCATCACGACGATGGCGGGACTCCTGGTCGCCATCCCCGCGAGCGTGATGCACAATTTCTTCCTCTCGCAGATCGATCGTTTCGTCATCGAGATGGAGGAGAGTTCGAGCGAGCTCGTGAACAGCATCGACGAATTGCGCTCCTGAGCCACAGCCGGTGTTGCTGACTTGGCCGCACCAGGGCGCCTGGGAGTCCGATGAGGCGACGCAAGCGGCGACGGCTGATCCAGGAGATCCCGCAGGCGTCGCTGCCGGACATGGCGTTCCTCCTCCTCATTTTCTTCATCTCCGCCACGGTCTTCGGTGTCGAGCACGGGTTGCCGCTGGTGTTGCCGAGCGCCAAACGCAGCCCGCGCATTTCCGTCGAGCCCACCGAGGTCTTCCGCATTCAGGCGCGAGCGGACGGCACCGTCATGGCCGAGGATCGGGTGGTGCAGGTGGCAGAGATCGAGACACTGCTGCGCGCGCGCAACGCCACCCGGCTGGCGCGACAGCAGTCCGAGCTCATCGTCATCGTCGAGATCCACCCCGACGCGGCGTACGAGCTCATGGTTTCGATCTTGGATCAGATACGGGCCGCAGGCAGCCGCCGGGTGGCGCTGCGCAGCCTGGAGGAGTAGGCCTGCATGCGCCGTGGAGGCCGTTTTCGTTCGACGATTCGGGCCCTCGATCACATCCCGACCGAATCGATGGCGGACATCGCCTTCCTGCTGCTCATTTTCTACCTGACCTCGGCTATCCTGCGCTCGGAGACCGGTCTGGTCGTGGACCTGCCGCGCGCACGGAACACCCTGCGGCAGCCGCGCGAGCAGATCGCACACATCTGGATCGACAAGGACGGGCGTGCGATGATCAACGACCTTTATGTGGAGTACGAAGAGGTGGCGCCGATCCTGGCGGCGAAGCTGCGCGAGAACCCGGACTTGATCGTCGCGGTCAACACCGATCGGCGCACGCGCTACCGCTACATGCAGCGAGCCCTGGAGGAGCTGAAGAAGGCCGAGACCGTCCGGGTGTCGTTCACGACGGTGCCGATCCCGTCCGGGCCTTGAAGCCATCTTGTAACCCCTTGGGGGAGCAAACGTAGTAGGGAGAGGCCGTGGTCGCGGCCGCGAGTCGGAAGTCCTAGAGCGGCGGGGCTCCCCGCCATCCCCACACAGGAAGAGGTGATCCGCCGATGAAAGGGTGCAACAGGCGCCGACATCGGGCTGCCGCAGCGGTTCTTTGGGCCCTTGGCCTCGGAGCGGGAGGGGCTAGCGGAGCAGCCGCCCAAGAGCCCACCCCGGTCCCCGAAAATCTGACACTTGCCGATGCCATTCGCATCGCCATGGAGGGCAGCACCCAGATCGGGATCCGCGAGGCCCAGCTGTCCGCCTCGCGCACGGCGCGGACCGCCTCGTGGTTCGCGCTCGGCCCGGATATCCAGGTCCAAAGCGTGATGCAGAAGGCCACCCGCACCGATTACGACGTCGATAGCCTCGGCAGCGATGTGGACGAAACATCGGCGTTTCGACAAGTCGAAGGTTCGTCGGCGATTCGAGTCTTCGACGGCCTGGCGAACTATTATCGCATCGGGGCTGCGGGCAACGATGTGCGTGCGGACGAGTACAGCGCGCTTTACACTAGCACCTTGGTGCAGACCAATGTCATCGAAGCGTACTACAACCTGCTGCGAGCCCAGAAGCTGTTGCGCGTGGCGGAAGATGCGGTCGGGGTGGCGCAAGAGCAGCTCGAGCGCACCCAAGCCCTGCACGAGCTCGGTTCGGCGGCGCGCAGCGACGTGCTCAAGTCGCAGGTGCAGCTGGGGCAAAACCGCCTGACCCTGGTGCGAGCGCGCAACGGCGAGCGTTTGGCGCGCACCGGCCTGGTTCACGCCATGAACTTGGTCCATTCCACGCCGTTCGCCATCGACACGACCTTGGCGCTCATCCCCGAGCAGGAGGTCGACTTCGAGACCGAGGTCGAGTACGCCAAGTCCAACCGTCTCGACGTCAAAGCGCTGCGCGAGGCCGAAAGCGCCCAGGGGAAGCGCGTCGTGGTCGCCCGGGGTCCACTCCTGCCATCCCTCGATTTTTCCTACTCGGTGTCGTTGCAGGACCAGGAGTCGCAGTTCCGCTTCGGCGCTCAAAAGAACCGCAACCGTTCGTGGGCGTTCTTCGCCAACTGGAATGTCTTCGACCGCTACCAGGTCTATGCGAACATCAGCCAGGCGAAGGCCAATCGCCGCATCGCCGAATACAACCGCCGGCAAATCGAGCTGGATGCCGTGCGCGAAATTCGCGACTTCGTCAACCAGTTGCAGGAAGCACGCGAGCGTCACATTGTGGCGAGCGAGAACGTCGAGCGCTCGCGTGAGGACTTGCGCTTGGCGCAGGAGAAGTTCCGCGTCGGGGCGGGCACGATTCTCGAAGTGACCACGGCCGAATCGGATCTGACCCTGACACGGGCGTCCGAGGTCGAAGCCCTGGTCGACTTCCTGATCTCACGTGCGCGTTTGAACCGGGCGACGGGGAGGCCGCTCACGGAGCTCTGAGCCGCCGGGCCCAGCCCCTGGGTCGGACGAGGCGATCGCTCCGAGGTGGCGAGTGCATGAAGCGACACGCGTTCGCCGTGCTGGTGGCGACGCTCGGCCTGAGTGGCAGTTGCGCCGGCAATCGACGCAGCGCGGAGCCGCCGCCGTTCTCGACGACGACGAGCGCCTGGCTGGCTTGGGACGCCGAGGCCAGACCCCTTTTCCAGATCGCGGTGTCGTTGCCGCTCGACGAACTGAACGCGCGTGCCGGCGAGGACGACGCGCTCATCCGCTTGATCCTGAACGCCAGCATCCGGTCCGGCTCGGGCAAGGTGCTGCGACGCGAGGCGTGGACGCGTGAGATCGAGCGCGGCGCATCACGAGGTGATGCCGTCGACTGGTTCGTCGAGCTCGGCACCGTGGCGGGAAGCCAGGAACTCGTGCTCAACGTGCTCGCGCAAGGCCAACCCTTCGGCGTCCCGTGGCGTCGGGGTTTCCGGGTGCCAGCGCTCGAGCCCGATGCGCTGCTTCTCGGCGAACCGGTGTTCCTGGTGCCCGCTCCGCCCGAAGGCGGGATGGGCACGGGGGATTCGAGCGGCGATCGCGTCCTCGTCGAGCACTACTACGGCGCGAGCTTGGGTGCGCCGCGACTGCGTGTCGCTGTTTATGATTTCGCGCCGGCGACGCCGGTCGAAAGCTACGAGCTCACGTGGATCTTGAACAGTCTGGAAGTTCCTGACGACGTAGCCGGGATCGAAGTGACGCGGCAGGTCGAGAGTTTGCAGCGCACGGGGCCGATCACGCCCTGCGCGATCACGCTGCCCACGGCGCTCTTCGGTCGCTACAAGGTCGTCCTGCGCGCCAGCAGCCGCGGGCGTTCGGCGGCTGCCGAGGGTCGGTTCGAAGTCGGATTGGAGGACCTGGCGACGCTCGGGGCGCACGATGGCGGACTCGACCTGCTGCGTTTCCTGTTGTCCACGGCCGAAGCGGACTCGTTGCGCCAGGCAGCTCCCGAGGCGCGCGAGAAACTGTGGGACGAGTTCTGGCGCCGGCGTGACCCGGACCCTTCGACCCCCGAGAACGAGGCACGTGATGTGCTTCTTGCCCGCGTGCGCCATGCAAACGACGAATACGGGGGAGCCCAATCGGGTTGGCGCACGGATCGCGGCCGAGTCTTCGTCCAACGCGGCGCGCCCGATCGCATCGACGTCGTGCAGAACCCCGAAGGATTCGACCGGATCGAGCGCTGGACCTACGCGGCCGACAACGTCGTGTTCGTCTTCATCGACCGTGACGGGCGCGGCGACTACACTCTCCTGCGCACGAATGCGCCCGACTGAGAGCGGCATGGACAAGGACATCGAAGCCTGGATCCGAAGCGCATGCGCGCAGGAACGGATCGATGCGCGCGATATCTTCTGGCGCGTCCGTGACACGGCGAGCGGGCCGTTGCTCGAGGCGTTCGACGCGGCGTTCGCGACGCGCATCGGCAGTCGAGCCCGCACCCAGCTCGGGCTCGAAGTCGCTGCATTGCCACGTCCGGAGCTGCAGTCGAAGGCCGCGTGGGTGACGGCGAGCGTGGCCGACGTGCGCCGGGAACCCACGCATTCCTCCGAGCAGGTCACCCAGGCGCTGCAAGGCGAGGTGCTCGAGCCCCTGCTGCACGAAGAGGGCTGGCTGTTGGCGCGCTTGCCGGACCGCTACCTCGGCTGGGTGCGAGATTGGCACGTCCAACTCGTCGACGCCGAGACGCCACGCGCTCACGCTGCGCGTGCCGACGCGCACATCGCGATTCCGCTGGCACGGGTGCGGCAAACGTCACGAGCCGACGCCGCGGCCTGCGCCGAGAGCGTGCTGGGCACTGCCGTCGTGCGCCGCGAGTCGCGATCGGGATGGAGCGAAATCGAGCTCCCGGGGGGCCGATGCGGCTGGGTCGAAGAGGCCGAGCTGCGTGCGCGCGGCGATCGTTGGAATGAAGCAGCGGCATCCGTGCTCGCGACCTTGCAGCTCTTCCTCGGCGTGCCCTACGTTTGGGGCGGCAAGAGTCCAAAGGGATTCGATTGTTCGGGGCTCGTCCAGTTCGTCTACGCCTTGCATGGAACGCCGTTGCCGCGCGATTCGGATCAACAGTTCGAGTGTGGCGAGCCCGTGTCGGAGTTCGCTGCAGGTGATCTTCTCTTCTTCGGTGCCGACCGCGTGAGCCATGTGGGCATCGCGCTCGATGGCAGAGATTTCATCCACGCCCGCGGCGAGGTGCGCTACAACTCGCTCGACCCCGGCAGCTCGATCTATGCGCCGGAACTCGCCGCCATCTTGCGCGGCGGGCGTCGGGTTCTGCCCCAGCGCGGCTGACTTCACGCGTCGATTCACCCACCACGTCGGTCCGTTCCGCCCGCACCGGGACACGCGGCGGCTCTCTGGGACATCGCGGCGGCCTCTCGAGCCTCGGTCTCCGGCTTGCACGCGACCTTTCGCAGGCCTGGGAGCCACCCGGGCCACGCCGACTCGAAAGCGTCGGCGCGATTCGCCTGGCGCAGCACGGCGCAAGGAACCGACGTTGTTCTATTTCTTCTTCTACTACCCGCTCGGTCTCGACGTGCGAACGCGCGGGAAGCTCTGGGTCACCTGGGGTCTCGTCGGTGCTTCGTTCCTCGGTTTCGCTGTGGTGATGTTGGTTCCCGAGTGGTTGTGGACGCACTACTCGAACCTCATTTACATTCCGGCGAAACCAACCTTCCCGTCACTGATCGCGAACGCCTTCATGCATGGTGACTGGCTCCATCTGATGTCCAACATGCTGGCGCTCGTCGTCTTCGGTCCCGCCCTCGAAGCCCGGCTCGGAGCGTGGAGATTCGCCTTGCTGTTCTTGTTCGCGCACGTGGCGGGCAATCTGGTCCAGGGGGCGGTGGCGCTGCTCTTTCTCCCCGCCACGGCGGAGTATGGCGTGCTCGGCGCTTCGGGTGCCATCGCCGGCTTGATGGGTGTCGTCCTCGTGCGGCTGCACTTCGCGCGGTTGCGAGTCGGTTACTGGGCATTCCTGCCGTTGCAGGCCTACGTCCAAGCCGGAACTCGGACGTTGCCGGTGATGGTTGCGATCCTGCTCTGGTTCTTGATGCAGATCGGCTTGGCCGTGGCACAGTCCCAAGGTGGCGAAACCGGAATCGCCGTCGGTTCGCATCTCGGTGGATTGGCTACGGGCACCGCGATGGGAATGCTGCTGGGCTTGCGGCGCGATGCGGCGGCCGAGCGGCATCTCGAGTGCGGCAGGCGCTACCTGTCGCAGGCGCAGTGGTACGCGGCACAGGGCGAGTTCCTCGACTACCTCCGCTATTGCCCGGAGGATCCCGAAGGGCACCTGGAGCTGGCGCGCACCTATCGAGTCACGACCCGTTCCGCGGACGCCGCCGACCATTATCGCCTGGCTTGCGAGCACTTCGCGCAATTGGGCAGAATGGATCGTGTCGAGGCGATCCATGCCGAGGCGGCGCGCACCAGCGCCAGCTTTGCGCTCGCACCGAGGCTGCAGCTGCAACTCGGGAAGCTTTTCGAACGCACGTTCAAGCGCGATCTCGCCGAGAACCTGTACCTCACTTACGCTCGGATCTATCCAACGCACGAGGGAGCATCCTTTGCCCTCTTCCGGGCTGCCCGATTGGCGCACGAACGGCGCGATCACGAAGCGGCACGTGCTCTCTATGTGCAACTCCTCCTCGCGCATGCCGCCACGGTGGAAGCCGACTCCGCACGCCTGGCGCTCCAGGAGCTGAACGGCTTCTCCTCGTCCGAGCGTGCGCCACAAGCGGACGCTGCCTGATCCTGCAGTCTAGAGCCCTGCAAAGCGCAGCACCGTTTTTCGTGCAACGTACCGCGCGGTTTTGGCCCCGCTCGTCGAGGTGCGACCCGATGCGCGTCACTCCACGGTGACAGTTCGGTGCCGAGCTGCGGACGTCTCAACGAGCGCGAAGATCCCCTCGGTCTCGATGGTCGTCGATATGCCGGGACCGAGTTTCGCCGCTCCGTTTGCCCAGCCACTTTTCGTTCCGCCACCAGCCACCGAACCCTCGGTCCCCGAGTTCGCAGAGGACACCGAGCGGTGCCTTGCCCCTGAATCGCGCCAAGGTGCCGTGCTCGCCCTGCTGGTGATGGAATTCGCACAGCACCAGCAGATTCCACGGCTCCTCGCCGCCCTGGTGGCCGCGGTAGTGAATGTGGTGCACCTGCAGATTCCGGCGCGACGTGCAGCCGGGCGCCATGCAGCGAAATCCCGCTTCTGCGAGCGCGCGTTCGCGCCATCCCTGCCGGTCTGGCATGGATCGCGGATCGTCGTGCGTCCAAAGCCAGTCTTCGAGCAACGCCAGGATCGCCATCCAGTCGGGAACGCGTTGCTTCTGCTGGACGTACTCGGCCGCGATCCTGGCCGAGGGGAAAGTTTGACACTCTTCGCCGGGTCGGAGCTTGGTCTCTGTGCCGGCGAGCAGCAATCTGCGCGCTTGCTCGACGCAGCC
>DASRJO010000107.1:0-17187 GCA_035649435.1 Candidatus Krumholzibacteriia bacterium
GCTCGAGCGCCTCGCGAGCGACGAGGAGCAGGCTCTGATCAAGCTGCTGCTCGATTTTGGCGATCTCGTGCATCGGGCGGCGCTGGCGCGCGAGCCTCACCGGCTCACGACGTATTGCGAGGAGGTGGCGCGCGCCTATCACAAGTTCTATCATGAGAAGCGCGTCATCCAGGATGATCGCGAGCTCGGCCTAGCCCGTCTGGCGCTGTGCGAGGCCACCCGCCGGGTGCTCGCCGCGACACTCGCTCTCATGGGGATCGCCGCCCCCGAAGCCATGTAGGAGTGTGAGCCCCGAAGTGCCGCATCCCATCCTCGTCGTCGGTTCCGTGGCGTTGGACGACATTCGCACTCCATTCGGCGCGGTGCAGGAAGCCTTCGGTGGCTCGGCAACGCACTTCGCGCTGGCAGCGCGTTTCTTCGCCCCCGTGCGTCTCGTCGCCGTGGTCGGGACGGATCTCGATCCCGCGCACTTGGCTGGTTTGCGCGCGCGGGGAATCGACACCGGCGGCGTCGAAATCGCCGACGGCAAGACATTCCGCTGGGGCGGGGAGTACGGCTTCGATCTCAACGCACGCGCGACCTTGTTCACGCACTTGAACGTGTTCGAGGGTTTCGATCCGCGCGTGCCGGACGCCTTTCGCCGTTCGCCCTACGTGTTCCTCGGCAACATCCACCCCGCGCTGCAGGAGCGAGTGCTGCAGCAAGTCGAGCCGCCGTGCTTCGTGGCGCTCGACACCATGAACCTGTGGATCGAAACGGCTCGCGACGCTCTTCTCGCGGTCCTGCCGCGGGTCGATCTCCTCGTGCTCAACGACAGTGAGGCGCGCGAATTGGCCGGCGAGCCCAATCTCGTGCGCGCCGGGCGGCGCCTGCTCGAGCTCGGCCCGACCAGCGTCGTGATCAAGAAGGGCGAGCACGGCGCGCTGTTGCTGCGCGAGGGCGACATCTTCGCCAGCCCGGCACTGCCGATCGAAGACGTGTGCGATCCGACGGGCGCCGGCGATGCCTTCGCCGGGGGTGTGCTCGGAACGCTCGCTGCGAGCACCGAGCCCATCCACGTGGCATTGCGACAGGCAATCGCCATGGGCACGGTGATCGCGAGCTTCGCCGTGCAGGACTTCGGCACGCGTGGCCTGGACAAAGTCACACCCTCCGGCATCGAGCAACGCCTGCGCGAATTGCGGCTTCTCACCCAATTCGGATCCAGCCCTTCGCTCGAAGCGACACGCGCGCGCTAGCGACCGCCGCGCCGCCTTGCTCTGGGTGCGATCGAGTCGGGTGTGCGCGTCACCCTCGATTCGTCGCCACCACGCCAACGCTCGGATTGGTAGCGGTTTCGCGCCTCTGTTACCATTGAAGTGTAAAGTGCCTGTGGTTGCGCCCACTGTCATTCCATCTTTCGCAACGGGATCTCTCGTGTCGGTCACGCGTGCCGAGGAACTCCTGCGGCTCCTGCCACAGGTGACGGGCTGCCGCATCCGCGTCGACGAGCAAGGCGCGCCGGTCGCGGTGTTGATCACCGCCGCGCCCGGCAGCAACGCCAAGGCCGTGCTCGCCGACGTCATCACGGTGCTGGGGGCCGAGGCCGGTTTGGACGTGTTGGAGGACCAGGTTCACGTCGTGGTCTTGGAGGAGCAGCCTTCGCCCGAGGCAGAACACGCAGCCGACTGGACGGTCGAGCCTCTCGAGCGCGAGGGCCGGTTGCGGCTCTTGTCCTACAGCACGCACGTGCGCGAAGAACGCACCGCGGCCCAAGTGGAGCTGGGTCTGGATCGCGAGGTGGCGTGGGGCGAAGCGCAGAGCCGGGGCGCCGGCGAAGTCCCCGAGCTGCTCGGCCGCGCCTGTCTCGATGCGATCGAGCGCTTCGGTCACGGCCGCGTGGCGCTCCGCCTGATGAGCCTGCGCCGAGCAACCGTCGGCAGCATCGAAGCGGTGATCGTGGTGGTGCAAGAGACCTGGGGACGCGAGGAACGGCTGCATGTCGGCGCGGCGCGCATCGGCGACGACTTCGCCCGCAGCGTCGCCTACGCAGTTCTGGACAGCATGAACCGCCGGCTCGGGCGCATCCTCGCCTCGGCGCCCGAGGATTACGAGATCGACTGACCCCTGCTGGTTGCACTCTCCGCCCACTCCGAGTCCCTCGATGCCCAGGCTGTGCTAGGGTGCGCTCGGAGGTGGCGTTTGCGCTATCGCGATGCGGGCGTCGACATCGATCGCGCCAATCAGATCGTGCGCGGCATCGGGCAACTGGCGCCTTCGACGTGGGGCCCGCGCGTGTTGTCGCAGATCGGCCATTTCGGCGGTCTCTTCGATGCCGCCGGTCTCGGGCGCTCGCCGGTCCTGGTGTGCAGCGTCGACGGGGTCGGCACCAAGACGCGCATCGCCGCTCTCGCCGGGCGCTGGTCCGGTCTCGGCGAGGACATCGTGCACCATTCGGTGAACGACATTCTGGTGCAGGGAGGACGGCCGCTCTTCTTCCTCGACTACGTCGGCAGCTCGCACCTCGAGGAGTGCGTGGTGCTCGAAATCTTGGAAGGCATGGCGCGCGCCTGCCAGAGGCACGAGTGCGCGCTCATCGGCGGCGAGACCGCCGAGATGCCGGGGACCTACGCCCAAGGTGACTACGACGTGGTCGGCTGCATCGTCGGCGTCGCCGAACGCGATCGGCTGCTGCTCGGCGACCAAGTGCGCCCGGGCGACGAGCTCTGGGGCTTGCCGTCGAGCGGCCTGCACACCAACGGCTACTCGTTGGCACGACGCGTGTTGCTCGACGAGGCGCAGCTGGATCTGGCGGCGGTGCCCGAAGGGCTGGAGGTGCCGCTCGCCGACGCCTTGCTCGCACCGCACCGTTCCTATTTCCACGAGCTGTGGCCGCTGCTCGCCGATCGGCGACTGCACGCGCTCGTCCACATCACCGGCGGCGGTTTCGACGACAACATCCCGCGCGTCCTGCCCGCGTCCTGTGACGTCGTCATCGACCCCAGCAGCTGGGAGATCCCGCCGCTTTTCCGTTTGATCCAGCGCTGTGGCGAGGTGGCGATGGCGGAGATGCGCCGTGTGTTCAATCTCGGGATCGGCATGATCGCCATCCTCGACTCCGCGGACGCGCCCGATTTCGTGCGTGCCACGCACGATGCGCGTCGCATCGGCACCGTCGTTGCCGGCGGGCGTCGTGTCCGGTTCCTCGACTGATCGAGCCCCGTTTCGCCCCCCTCCCCATCGCGTGCTCTCGGCGCGTGCATCCCATCACGGTGCTGCTCGCGGTCGGACCATGTCGTGTTCGAGTCGCGGCATGGACGCAACCGCTGTCGCCGCCGTGGCGGCACAAGGTCGCACACAAGTGCAGATGTCGTGGGCAACTGCGTCGACATGCAGAGGACGTCGATGCGCGCGGCATCGTTGGTACGAACCGTGCCTAGGCTCCTGCGTTCCCGCGCACAGCTCCCGCCACCATCCCGTGCGGTGCCTCGGCTCGCGAGGGTGTCGCCGGAAACCAAGGAGTGACGATGAACGCTGCTCCAGTGCGAATGCCCACCAACGAATCTCATCCTGCGGGAGCACTCGACCTCGAGGTCGTCTCCGGCCGAAGCGGCGACGGCGAGCCACTCAGCCAGGGTCTGCGCCTGCTGCGCGAGCTGCTGGACGCAGGCGATGCGGTGCTGTTCTCGATTCTGCCGCGTGGTCTCGTGTTCCACGCCGCCGTCGGCGAGGGCTCGGCGCGTCTCGGACAACATGTGACCGCGGCGGCAGAGGTCTTGCGCGCGCAGGTGCAGGGGGCATGCATCCTCGGCGCTGGTGCGATCGCTGGCAACGTCGGCCGAGTGTCGGCGCTCGAGGTCTCGCCGGTCGAAGGTGCCCTGGTGTTGGCCGAGCGGCGCAATCGGGACGTCGCGTTCGCCGTCGCCGTGTCGCCGGCGCGATCCCCGAACCTGCCGAGCACCGTGGTCCTGCGCTTCGCACACGCCATTTTCCGCGACCTCGCGCGACTGGTGCATCGGCACGAACGGGGTGCGCCGCAGACGGGGCTGCTCGACCAAGACTGGGAAAAGCATCGTTACGCCGGATTGGTCGGGAGATCGCGGCAGATGCACCGTCTCTTCGGGACGGTGGGGAAGTTGGCGAGCTCCGACGTCAACGTCCTGGTGCTCGGGGAAAGTGGCACGGGCAAGGAGCTGGTCGCGCGCGCGATTCACGACGGCGATCTCTACGCGGGCCGGAAGTTCGTGGCGCAGAACTGCGCCGCGTTGCCCGAAGCCTTGCTCGAGAGCGAGCTCTTCGGCCACTGCAAGGGAGCCTTCACCGGCGCCCTGTTCGACAAGAAGGGCCTGTTCGAGGAAGCGCATGGAGGCACGTTCTTTCTCGACGAGATCGCCGACATGCCCATGGCGCTGCAGATCAAGATGCTGCGCGTGTTGCAGGATGGCGAGATCCGCCGGCTGGGCGAGACGCGCACCCATCGTGTCGCCGTGCGCATCATCGCCGCGACCAACAAGAACCTGAGACGCGAGGTGGAGCGCGGGCGTTTCCGTGAGGATCTCTATTATCGTCTCAACGTCGTCAAGCTCGAGCTGCCGCCGTTGCGCCGTCGCCGTGAGGACGTCCCGCTGCTGCTGCGCTACTTCGCCGATCAAGTGTGCGTGCGGCTGCAGCGGCCGAGCCTGCATTTCACCGAGGAAGCGATGCAACGCTTGCTCGAGCACGATTGGCCGGGCAACGTGCGCGAGCTCGAGAACGAGATCGAGCGTTTGGTGGCGCTGTACGGCGACGAAGGGGTCGTCCAGCCGTTCATGCTGTCGGAACGTGTGCGCTATGGCAGTGGCGCCGATTGGTCGCTCGATCGCCTGGAGGAGATTCGAGATCTGCATCAGGCGAGCGAGTATCTCGAGCGCGCGTTGATCGGCCGCAGTCTGGAGCGTCACGCTTGGAACAAGTCGCGTGCTGCCGCCGAGCTCGGCGTGAGCCGCCAAGGTCTGATCAAGAAGGTGAAGCGCTTGCGCCTGCAACGGCCGGATGCGGCAGGACGTGCCTCTGGGAGGCGACGCGTCCGTGCGATCCAGAATGAGCTGCCGTTCGTTGCCGCTGCAGCAGAGTCGACTCCGGGGGCCGTTCCTGCCGGCTGAGCGACGCAGGGAGTCCGAGCAAGAGCGGGTGGGCGCGCGCGGGGAACCTCCAGGTTGCAACGCGATCCCGCGCGACCCGCGATCCATGCGGGCCCAGCGCGCGCCACCACTGCAGAACTACTTGCCGGTGCGGGCAGCGCCTGCGTAGGATGGCGCCGCTGCCCTGCGAACAGCAATCGTCGTTCCAGCGAGGTGCGTCCGCGGACTTCATGCCACCCAAGCATCGAGACTTCAACCGACGGCGCGACGTGTACGGGTACGCGGCGGTCGGTGTGCTCGTCGCTTCGGCGCTCACCTTCCGTCACTTCCGACTCGATGATGCATTCATTGCCTACCGCACCGCGCAGCACTGGGCCGTAGGCCTGGGTCCGGTCATGAATGCCGGTGAACGTGTCGAGGGTGTGTCGAATCTGCCGTGGACGGGACTGCTCGGACTTGGCGCCGCATTGGGTCTGGAGCCGCATGTCCTTGCACCGTGGCTGTCTTGTCTGTGCGGGTTGGCCGTCCTCGCTCTCGCCGCCGCGCTCGCAGCGCGCGTCTGCGGCGACGCGCGCGCGAGTGGACCGGCGGCACTGATCTGCGCCGCGGCCGCCCCAATCGCGATTTGGAGCGTGAGCGGCATGGAAACGCTCGCTTTCACCGCGCTCCTCGCTCTCCTGTTCCTGCGCGCTCTGGGGGATTGGAGTTCGCGCAGAGGCGGCATCGTGACCGGCCTGGTGCTCGGCGTGGTGGCGAGCATGCGACCGGAAGGACTTGCCTACGCGTTCCCACTCGTCCTCGCTCAGCCGTGTCAGGTCCGCTGGCTGCGTGGCGTTTGTCTCGGAGCCGCTGCCGTCGTGGTCCCGGTCTTTGTCGGGCGCTGGTTCTACTACGGCGCCTGGGTCCCGAACCCCGTTCTCGCCAAGGTCACGCTCGGGTCGGCGGCGTTCACTTCCGGACTGCTCTACATCGGCAAAGGCATCGCGGCGTTCCCGCTGTTTTTTGCCGCGGTGCCATTCACGTGCGCCTGCGGCGGACGAGTGCAGCGTCTGCTCGTCGGATGGATCGCGACGACGATGCTGGTAGCGTGGGTGGCCGGTGGCGAGCGCTTTCCTGGATATCGACTGTGGGTCCCGGCTTGGCCGGCGCTCGTGCTCTGTCTCTTGGTCGCGATGCGGCGGTTGCAGCAAGGATCATTGCCACGGCCGGGGTGGATCGTCGCCGCGATGCTGGTTGCGGCAACAGTGGCCTTGGTGTTGCCGCAGCAGGCCTTCCGCGCTTCGTCGTTCATGGCGGCGATCCAGGGTCAAGCCCGCATCCAGCGGCAGCAGGCTCCATTGCCGCATGCGCGTCTCGAGGCCGAGTGCGACTTCCTCGGTGCCATGTGTTTCGCGCTCGCCGCAGGCGGAGCGCTGCTGCTGTGGCAACGGCGAGAATGGAATCGCGCAGCGCTCCGGAGTTCCACGCGGTCGGATGAAGCCCACGACGGCAGCACGCCGCTCGCTCGCAGCGCCGCGAGCCGCTGGGTGCATGCGAGTCTTTGCGTCTGGGTCGGCGTCGTCGTCCTCATGCCTCTGTGGCTCGATCCCAGCGTGCGCGCCTGCCGCACGGCCGACCCTGCGGTGCGCTTCGGCGAACCCGTGGGAGAGTATCTGCGCAGTCACTTCGACTCCGGCACCTGGGTGGCGACGAATTGCGCTGGCAGCTTGCCGTACTTCGCGCGACTCCCGGTCATCGACATGCTCGGCCTCACCGACGCACACATCGCGCGCGCGCAGCCGGACCGCAGGCAGTGGATCGGGCACGAGAAAGGGGATGGGGCCTATGTGCTGTCGCGGCGGCCCCATATCATCATCCTGGGCGGTCCGGAAGGTTCGGTGACACCGTGGCATTTTCCGGGCGACCGCCAGATCGCTGCAGCGCCGGAGTTCCAGCGCGACTACGCCTTGCGCCGGGTTGTGATCGCGGATTTCGAATTCGTCTATTACGCGCGGCGCGACCTCGCTGCGCCCCGCGAGTGAGTACGAAGCCCGCCATCAGAACGAGTACGAGGTGCGGACGTCGAAACGCCACTCTCCCTGGTCGTCGCAGCCGAGCACGGCCATCACCGGGTGGGTCCGACGCAAATAGGCACTCGCACCGATGCCTGCACTCCAGCGCAATCGGGCCTGTTGCCATGTCGCCGTCGCCGACACCGCTCCCGGAGCCGATGCGCCCCACGCGGCGCCGGCATCGGCGAACGCGTGCAGGACCGTCGGCAGCCCCGTGTGGGCGAATGTTTGCGGACTCCAGAAATTGAGCGGAAAACGCGCTTCCACTCCGCCCCACAGGCCCTCGTCGCCATTCTCGACGCCATAGGCGTGACCGCGCAACGACGGACCGCTGCCGAGGTGCACACGTGCATAGCGCGGCACGAGCCCGCGCACGGCGCGCAGCTCGAGACCTGTGGCGAGAACGCACCGCCGGCCGAGAGAGCTCGCCGCGCGCAATCGACCTTCCAAGCCTTGATGCTCGGCATCACCCGACGTGGCCGCGAGCCCCAGGCTCCCACGGAAGTAACTCCACTCGAATCGGCGCGGCGGTGCTCCCCAGGCCAGCGCCAGGCTGCCACGCCGCAGGTGATCGCTGCGCCCGCCCGAGAGCAACGCCGTGGTGTCCGAGGAACGCACTTGCCAGAGAGAGCCGGAGAGCTCGAGGCGAATCCCGCGCGGCGGGAACGAAATGCGCGTACCGACAACCGTGCGGTCGAACTCGATGTCGTCTTCTGCCGTCTCCATTTCCTCGACAGCCTCGGCGTGCAGCATGGCGGCCACGGGCAGGGCCAACACCGGCCGAGGTTCGTTCCACTCGAGTTGGAGGAGCTTCTGATCGCCGCCTGCGACGGCGAGAGTGAAACGCTCGCCGCGTCCGGCGCGTCCCCAGATGCCGAGCTTGGCGCCGGCCGTGATGCGATCATCGGAACGCAGCTGCAACAGCGGTTGCACCGTCGTGGCGGCTGCACGCTTGGTCACCAAGGTCACGGCCACGGTGTCGGGCGCCAAGGGAGTGGAAATGACCTCGAGCGTCTCGAGCCAGCCGGATTCGATCAGTTCGGCGCGCGCGCGGCGCACGCTCTCGAGATCGAAGCGCGTGCCTGGCTGCAAGCCGAGCGCGTGCACGAGCCGGGCGGGCGATTCGCGCTCGCTGCCCAGGACTTGCACGACGACAACCGTCGCTCCACCCGGGACTCGGGCCGGAGGTTCGACCGCCTGCACACTCGGAGCGGCGAGCAGCACTCCCACCAACCACTGCACGGAACGCATGTCATTCTCCTTTGCGACACAGACCATGGAAGGTCCGTACCGAAGTCGATGAGGAGCGCAGCGACGTCCGTGGCGCGGCTGGGAGCCGTCGAGAGCCGCTTCTGACCCACTCTGCACGTGAATCGTGCGGCCATGATGGCCAAGTGGTCGAGTTCCAGTCGCCTGGAGATGGCGCGTCGAGCCGCGCTTGCAGCCTCGATCCGATCCCGATCCGAGTCACCCAACCAAAGGGGTGGCGCGACCGACGCGGCCACGGCCGCGGTCTCGACCGCAGGGTCTCGGCTTTGACAAAGCGCGCGGTGGCCGCTTACGTTCCCCCAGATTCGCCGGCGGCTCGCGACCGGCGCCGCTCGGAAGCGCAACGACGGAGGCTCGGCATGCGAGGCAGCCTGGGGTTCGTGATGGGTGTGGCATGGATGGTGGCGGCTGCGGCGCCGAGCCGAGCCCAGGAAGCAACCGACGAGCGCACGCGGCCGATCCGAGTCGGCAACCTGAACGTGACCGTCGTCGGCTTCGGCTATGCCGCCCACGAGCACCCGACCTACGACGATCATTTCTTCCTCGGCATTTCCTACCAGCGGCGGATTCTGCAGCGCGAACTCCGCGCGGTGCCGCTCTGGGTGCGCGGAGCGCTGCAGTTCACCGAGGACGACATGACGACGGATTCCACCTTCACCTATTGGCCCAGCACGGGCGACATCCCGTATCCGGAGCGGGTGCAGGAACAGACGAGTGATTTCACCGTTCGCGCCGAGCTGCTCATCGATGCGCTGCACAACAAGAACGCGGCGCTGTATGCGGGCGGCGGGGTCGCCATCCATCTGGTGAGCTACACGTCACGCGGGCTCACCTCGGGGCGGAACAACGCCGCGGGTTTGGAAACCGACGAAAACCGCATCGCTCCGTCAGCCGTTGCCGGCGCGAGGTTTTTCTCGGCCAAGCATCCGTACACGTTTTACGGCGAGGCGCGCTACGGTTTCACTTACGGGCGTGCCACCGGACCGCAGGACCAGAAGCCGCCTGGGGTGCCGCGGATCGAAGGGTTCGACGTCGAATCCAGCAACAACGTCAGCTTCGAGGCAGGACTCGGTTTGCACTGGTGAGCGTCGCCGAGCCAAGAGCTCAGGGCGTGGCAGGTGGCAGGTCGCGCTCGAAACGGAAACGATCGCCGCGCGTGATGCGATCGATGTGCTCCATGCCATCCACCACACGACCGAATGCGGTGTAGCGTCCGTCGAGGCGTGGCACGGGCAGATGCGTGATGAAGAATTGCGAACCGCCGGTATCCTTGCCCGCGTGCGCCATGCCGATGATCCCGGCGCGATCGAAGCGCAAGTTGCCGTACTCGCAGGGCAAGAACGCGCCCGCGTCGCCCCAGCCATCGCCGCGCGGACAACCGCCTTGCACCACGAATGCGGGAACGACGCGATGGAAGACGCCGTCGCGGTAGAAACCCGAGTCGATCAAATGCAGGAAATTCGCCACCGTGCGCGGGTAGTTGTCGCCGTCCAGCTCCAGAATCGTCGGGCCATGCCGGGTGACCAAGCGCACACGCACCAGACCGAGATCGATTGCCGGCAAAGTGTCGGGCAGCACGACGTCGGCGCGAGCCTTCGGCGCGGGTTCTGTTGGCTCGGGCTGCGCGCGCAGGTGTGCGAGCTGCTGCTCGGCGGCGAACGCGACGCGCGGATCGGTGTCTTGGGTGGCATGCTCGAGCGCGCCGACGATCTTTGGGTCGGGGCGCTTCCCGGCCAGGCCCCCGAGTGCGGGAACGATCGTGAGTCGTACATCGGCAACGTGGTGTTGCGTCTGCCAGCGATCGTAGGCCGCGAGCAGCGCCGGCACCGCCTCCGGCTGCGCGAGCTTCCCGAGCGCCTCGGCCGCTTGGGTGGCGACGACGAAATCGGTGTCGGAGAGGGCCAGCTCAAGCGCGCTGCGCAGCGCTCGGCGTGACGCAGGGGAAAGCTCGGCGCCGAATGCGCCGAGCGCTTGCGCCGCTTGCGATCGCTCGCGCACCGAACCCTGCACGAGCACCTGCAAGCACAGCTTCATCGCCTCTTCCGCGCCGAGCACCCGAGGGGCGACGTCCAGGGCCTCGGCACGCACGAAGTCGACTGGGTCTTGGCGTGCGGCGTCGAACGCGCTGCGCGCGGCCGCGGACGGCGATTGCGCCAGCACACGCAGCGCAGCCAGCCGGACCGCCGGCACGGAATCGTGCGCAGCGTCTGCGACCAGGTGCTCCGAATCACCAGCGCCGAGCTTCTCCAGCGCAGCGAGTGCCGCTTCGCGCACCAGCGGATGCGAGTCCGCAGTCATCGCAGCGCAATAGGAGCGCGACTCGGGAAACTTGAGATCGCCGAGGGCACGTACCGCATGTGCTCTGACCTCCCACTCCAGATCGGCAAGCAATGGATAGAGTGCTCTGGCGCTCTGCACATCGGGATACTTGGCCAAAGCGCGCGCGCCCGCTGCGCGCGCCACGGCGTCGCGGTGGCGGGTGAGCGATAGGACGGAGGGCAAGTAGGTCGAATCGTTGCGCACCGTCATCGCTTCGGCGATGCGCCAAGCCGCTTCGCCGTCGCGGTTGGTGAGATCACCCATCTGCGACAGCAAGGTGCCCGCTCTCTCCGTGTCGGTGCTGGCGAGCGTGAGCGCCGCCATGCCTTCCAAACGCGGCTCGCGCGCTTGCGAACCCATGGCGGCGAACATTCCTGCCGCCACCCACTTGCTCACTTCGAGGAAGCTCTGCGCTCCGGCCACGGGGCGCACCGCCTCGACGAACATCCACAGCCGCGCCGGGGGAGCGGTCTCCATGGCGTGCACCAGGGCGAGCTCGAGTGTGCCGCGCGCCGTCTGGTCCAGACCCTGGAGCTGTCGCAGGGCCCAGGCTGTCTGCTCGACGACGATGGAATCGGGATCCTCGAGGCGGGGGAGCAAGACATCGAGCGCCGAGGCGTCCTGGATGCGTCCGAGAGCTCGCACCGCCGTGCGGCGAACGCGTGCGTCCGGATGCCGCGTGGCGTCGAAGAGAGTCGTGCCGCCGAAGGAACGCCCCGCCTCCAAGGCGGTCAAGCGCTGGCGCAGCGTGGCTGTGCTGTCGGGAACCACGGGTGCCGATTTCGTCGCACAACCGCTGTGCAGCGCCGGAGCCGCGAGCGCGAGCATCAGGGTTCCGAGCACGAACAGAATGCGTCGCATGCGACCTCCCGTGGCCGGGCAGTATAGGCGGCCCATCCCGTGCTCACAACCGATCGAGGTGCCGTGGCTGGACAGATCGGCTCGTGTCTGTTGGAATCGACGCGGTCGGGAATGCGGAGGTGGGACGTGAACGGACAGCGGGTCGCGGTCGTCGGTGCGACCGGCGCAGTGGGCCGAGAAATCCTCACGGTTCTGGAGCAGCGCGGATTCGCGCTCGGCGAGCTGCGCCTCTTCGCTTCGCCACGTTCGGTCGGCGACGCCATCGTCTTCAAGGGCGAGCGCCTGCGACTGCGTCTGGTCGAGCCCGGTTGCTTTCGCGGCGTCGATTTCGCCTTGTTTTCGGCTGGTGCCGAGCGCAGCCGAGCGCACGCGCCGCAGGCGGTGCAAGAAGGCGCCATCGTCGTCGACAACAGCAGCGCCTTCCGCATGGACCCGGCCGTGCCGCTCGTCGTTCCCGAGGTCAATCCCGCGGCGCTGGATGCGCACCAGGGGCTGATCGCCAACCCGAACTGTTCGACCATCCAATTGGTGCTGGCGATGAGACCCGTGCGCGATCTCTACGGCTTGCGTCGCATTGTGGTGGCGACCTACCAGTCGGTGTCGGGCGCCGGACGTCGCTCGATCCAGGAGTTGGACGCTGCGTCGCGCGCGCATCTCGGCGGCGCAACCGAGCCGCGCGAGGTCTACCCGCGCGGCATCGCCTTCGATGTCGTCCCGCACATCGACGTGTTCGATGCGCAGGGATGGACGCGCGAGGAGACGAAGATGCGCCACGAAACGCGCAAGATTCTCGGCGAGCCCGATCTGAGCGTGGTCGCGACCTGCGTGCGCGTGCCGGTCTTCCGCTGCCACAGCGAGGCCGTGCATGTCGAAACGCGCCAGCCCGTGGATCTCGCGCAACTCGCCCAGGCCATGCGCCAGCAACCGGGTCTGTGTCTCCTGGATGGGGCCGACTATCCTCTGGCGCGCGAATGGGCCCACAGCGACGAAGTCGCCGTGGGCCGGGTGCGGCTCGACCCCGAGGATGCGCGCGCGATCGCCATGTGGGTGGTGGCCGACAACCTGCGCAAGGGCGCGGCGCTGAACGCGGTGCAGATCGCCGAGCACCTTTGCCACGTGCGCGTCCGCGGTGGCGCGTGAACGCATGAACGCTGCCAGCATGGCGCTCGGTCGTTACGTGGCGCGCGGTTCCCCCGTGCATCGCACGGATGCGGCCGCCAAGCTCCTCGGTGCTTGCTGTCTCGCCACTGCCTCGGTTTGGAGCGAGAGTCTCGCGGTGCAGTCGGCGCAAGCGGGTTTGCTGCTCGTCGTGTTCGCGCTGGCGCGACTGCCGGTGCGACTGCTGGGACAGGCGCTGCGCGGCGCGCTCTGGCTGCTGGCATTCGTGGCGCTCGCCAATCTGGGCTGGGTGGCGGTCGCGGGTTCGTGGGCGCAACCGCAGAGTCCGACGGCGCTCGCGGTGTTGCTGTTGCGTTTGCTGGATCTCATCCTGCTGAGTGTCGTCTTCACCGCGACCACGGTGCCCGTCGATCTCGCGCACGGGATCGAACGGCTGCTGCGACCGCTCGGGCGTTTGCGTCTCCCGGTCCACGAGGTCGGCCTGCTGCTCGTGATGTCCTTGAGCTTCATCCCCATCTTCTTTGCCGAAGCACGTGTTCTCGCCGCGGCGCACCGCAGCAAGATGGGCGGTGTGCGCTGGGGCTTCCGGCATCGCGCTGGGGCGATCGTGCCGCTGGCAGTGCCGCTCTTTCTTGGCGTCCTCCGCCGCGCCGACGAGCTGGCCGTGGCGCTCGACGCCAGATGTTTCCTTCCGGGCCGGCCGCGCTCGGCATTCGTGCCGCCGCGAAGCGGGGCGAACGAAATGTGCTGCCTTGCGCTTTGCGGTCTGGTTCTCGTTGTTTCTCTCTGGCCGCGACCGTGACGCTTCGCGCTTCGAATCAGGCCTGCTTCAGGCTCGACCTCGCATACGACGGCACGGACTTCCACGGCTGGCAAGCCCAGCCGGGGCAGCGCACGGTGCAGGGACTGCTGCAGGATGCGCTCCTGCGCTTGCTGCGTTCCGAGATCGCCGTCGAAGGCGCAGGACGCACCGATGCGGGCGTGCACGCGATCGGGCAGGTGGCGAGCTTCCATGCCACGACCGAGCGCGAGCCGGAATGGCTGCAGCATGCGTTGCGCTCCGTCCTGCCCGCCGATCTGCATGTCGCGCGCGCGAGCCTGGCGAGCGCCGAGTTCTCGGCCCGCCGCAGCGCCGTGGCCCGCACCTATCGTTACCGAATGCGCCGCGGGCCCCATGTGTTCTGGCGCCGGTACTGCCTGCAGGTGTCGCCCGATTTACAAGTGGACGCGATGCGTGAAGCGGCGGCGGTCTTCATCGGCGATCACGACTTCACCGCCTTCGCCGCGAGCGCCGCGGGGGATCGTTGCCAATGTTTGGTGGAGCGCGCCTCGGTCCTCGAGCGCGGCCCGTGGGTAGATTTCGATGTCACGGCCAACCGGTTTGTTCACAACATGGTACGGAGGGTGACTGGGGCTTTGCTCGAAGTGGGGATGGGCAGACGTACGGCGGCGGATCTGGAGGCGATCTTGCGCAGCCACGACCGCACCCGTGGCGGCCCATGCCTCGCGCCGCAAGGCCTTTTCCTCGTCGGCGTGCGCTATCCTGGAGATCCTCGCGTCGAGCCGGAGCTGTACAGTGGCTTCGGCTGGAACGATTGAACGAACAAATGCTTCGGCGCTCAACCTCTGGATCGAGATGAAGCTCTCCCTCGGGTCACACTGGCGTTCTCTCTCCCGCCGGCAACTCCAGCCGGTGGCGGCCGGTCTCGTGATCGGACTCGTGCTCGGTGTCGTGCTGCTGGGCCTGCTGCGACGCGGGGACTCGTTCCTGGATCGCTCCGCCTCGACGGCGCTCGATCCCGACTCGACCACGCCCACCGACGGCGGCTCGCCCGATCTGCTGCGCCAGTCGCGCACGACCGCGATCGTCACCGCGGTCGAGATGACGCGGCGCTGCGTCGTCGCGATCCGCGCCGCGGGTCCCGTCGAGGTGCGGTCGCCGATGCTGGACCTATTCCGCTTTCCCGCCGGCAGACCGCATACGGTGGAGCGCGAATGGGTGGGAAGCGGCTTCCTCGTCGACCAGATCGGCTCCGTCGTCACCATGGCGCATGTCGTCGAAGGCGCCACCGAGCTTTCGATCAGCCTCGGCGACGGCACGAGCGTCCATGCCGAGGTCGTCGGCCTGGCGCCGCGCTTCGATCTGGCGTTGCTGCGCGCCGACATCGGCATCAGCCCCGCAGCGAGCGCCGCTCTGCTCGGCAACAGCGACGACGTGCTGGTCGGCGAGTGGGCCATCGCCATCGGCAGCCCTTTCGGGGACACGGTGAGCGATCCGCAGCCGTCGGTGAGCGTCGGCGTCATCAGCGCCGTGAAGCGCGACATGCGACCGCCCGAGAGCTCGCACGGCACGTGGCCGTATTTCAACCTGCTGCAGACCGATGCCGCGATCAACAACGGCAACAGCGGTGGCCCGCTGGTGAACACCAATGGCGAGGTCATCGGCGTCAACATGGCCCTGCTCAATCCGCAGATGCGCGCCGCCAATGTCGGGGTCAATTTTTCCGTGCCGATCAACACGGTGAAATGGGTGGTGGAGGAACTCAGCACCTTCGGCGCCGTGCGCGCGCCGTGGGTGGGCTGGCAGCTGGCGGAACTGATGTCGCCGGAGACGCGGAAGGAGATGGGATTGGCGGAAGAGGACGGCCAGCTGTTGGTGAGCGCAGTGGAAGCGGGCAGCCCGGCGGAGCGCGCCGGCATCCGCGTCGGGGACTTGCTGATGAAGCTCAATGATCTGGCGCCATACTCCTTGTTGCGCGCCGAGCGCATCCTGTTCGAAACGCGCGTTGGCGACAGGATCCGCGCGCAGGTGATGAAGGATGGACAGCCGGTGGACGTGGTGTTAGAAGTGCTCGAGAACCCGACGGTGCAGGCCGAAAGACTGCAGCGCGCCTCGCGCCGCGCACCTGGGTGATTTCGCCGACAGCGCGCACACGCATCCTCGCCGCTTGGTGGAAGGGGTCGCCTTGATTCCGCGCTACAGTCGTCCTGAAATGTCGGCGCTGTGGAGCGACGCCAACCGCCTGCGCTTGTGGACCGAGATCGAAATCCTCGCATGCGAAGCGCGCGCAGCGCGCGGCGCGCTCCCCGCGGCCGAGGCGGCGGGGATCCGCGCTCGCGCCGAGCACGCGGCCGTCGCTGCAGCGCAAGTGGCGGAACGTGAACGCGCCACGGATCACGATGTCGCTGCGTTCGTCGACGTGCTGTCGGAAGCGGTCGGACCGGGCTCGCATCATCTGCATTACGGCATGACCAGCTCGGATGTGCTCGACACGGCTCTCGCGGTGCAACTGCGTGACAGCGGCCGGCTGCTGCTCGGCGGCGTCGATGCCTTGGCGGCGGTTCTGCGGCGGCGCGCGCTCGAGTTCCGTCACACGCCGATCGCGGGGCGCACCCACGGCATGCATGCCGAGCCGACGACGTTCGGTCTCAAACTGTTGCACTGGTACGCGGAGATCCGGCGGCATCGAGCGCGCCTCGAGGCCGCCGTGCAGGCGGTGGCGGTCGGCAAGCTCTCGGGCGCCGTCGGCACGTTTTCCGCGCTCGAGCCCGAAGTGGAGGAGCAGGTGTGCGCCGCGCTCGGCCTCGCCTGCGAATCCATCGCGACGCAAGTCGTGCCGCGCGATCGTCATGCGGCGTTCGTCACCAGTCTCGCCTTGCTCGGTGCTGGACTGGAGCGCATCGGCACCGAGATCCGCCACCTGCAGCGCAGCGAGGTGGCGGAGGTCGAAGAGGCGTTCGGACGCCAGCAAAAGGGCAGCTCCAGCATGCCGCACAAACGCAACCCCATTCGCAGCGAGAGGCTCGTGGGGCTGGCGCGTTTGCTGCGCGGCTACGTCATCCCGGCGCTCGAGAACGTGACCTTGTGGCACGAGCGCGACATCTCGCACAGCTCGGTGGAAAGAATCATGCTGCCGGACGCGTGCCTGGCTGCCGATTACATGCTCGATTTGGCCACACAGCTGGTCGATGGCTTGGTGGTGCATGCAGATTCCATGCGGCGCAATCTCGAGGCGAGCCACGGCCTCGTGTTCTCGCAGTCGTTGTTGCTGGCGCTGGTCGCGACCGGCATCCCGCGCGATCGCGCCTACCGCTCGGTGCAAACCGCGAGCCGCGCCGTCTTGGATGAAGGTCGCACCTTGCGCGACGTGGCGTTGGACGACGCCGCGATCGTCGACGCCTTGGGCCGTTCCGGCGTCGAAAAAGTGTTCGACCTGCCGCACCATTTGCGCCACGTGGACCGGCTCTTCGCCCGGGTCTTGGCGGAAGGCGAGGCATGAAGCCACTCGCTCCCACGCTCGCGTTCGGGAACCTGTCGCGCGCGGAGCGACAGGGCCAGTTGCGAGCGCTCGGACTGCACCTGCGCGCCGAGGATGTCGAGCGCTTGCTGCAGCGTCTCGAGCGCGAGCCGACGCGGGCGGAGTTGGCGTTGCTCGACAGCATGTGGAGCGAGCACTGTTCGTACAAGA
>DASRJO010000108.1:0-48206 GCA_035649435.1 Candidatus Krumholzibacteriia bacterium
CCCCGTCATCGCGCTCGCCGCCGGCGGCGCGCTCGAAACCGTCATCGACGGCACGACCGGAATCTTCGTTCGCTCCACCGACCCCGACGCCTGGGCCGAGGTGCTGCGGACATTCCGCGGCGATCGCTTCGATGCCGACGCGATGCGCCAGCACGCGCTCCGCTTCGACCGCCCGCGCTATGTCCGTGCCATGCAAAGCGAGCTCGAACGACTGTGGGAGGCGTACTCGAGCACACGACGAGCTCAATGACCGTGCACGTCGGTTTCGGTTCTTTCGCCGACGTACCAGATGCCGGCGCGTTGCAGCTTGGCGTTGCTCGGGCGGATGTCGGGGGCGAGATCCTGCGCGTCGATGCGAAAGAGCTCGTCGAGGCTCTGCAGATCGTAGCCATCGCCTTCGAGCTGGGCCACCAGGAGCTCGCGCGCTTCGCGCCGGCTCGTGGCATTGAGGAAGAACTCCTGCATGAAGGTCTTGTCCCGCTTGCGACCGCTGCGGCCGCTGCGCGCCGGGGTGACGGTGGCGATGGCGCGCCACGCCACGAGGCCTAGAGGATGGCCCTCGTCGTCCAGGTTCTGCTCTTCGTCGAGCTGGTGGCTCATGCCGAAGACGTGGCGCAAGGTATCGGCCACGCTCAGGTAATCGAACTGTGCGCCGCGCAAGCCGCGATACTGCGTCAGCGCCAGATGCGTGTGCGAGCGCTCGTAATAGAACTCGAGCTTGCGCGGCTCGAGGCCGTGTTTCTTGAGGATCGCGTCCACTGGCCCGAGCTCGGGCGCGAACACCACGATCTCCTTGTGGTCGGCCAGGAACACCTCGAGCGGCGCGTCGTGACCGAAGGCGCCGAGACCCAGCATGCCGTCCTCGGTGAAGGTGAACTCGTAGGCCTTGAACACCTCGATGAACTGCTCGCGCGTCACCTCGGTATCGCTCAGGAACACGTCGCGTTCGGTGTAGATGTCCTCGGAGGCGCGCTCGAGAACCACGTGCACCTTGGGTGGCAGGAGCTCGCACAGCTCGAGGAAGAGCGGAATCAACTTTTCGGCGCTCACGACCACGACCGTGCGGTAGCGGTCGCCGGTGGCCTCGTCGTCTGGCGGGGTGAAGTAATCGGACTCGTAGCCCTCGAGCTGCTCGTAGTCTTCGTCGGGGAAGCTGCCGTACGGGTAGAGGAAATCTCCCACCTTCTTGCGCACCAGCGGCAACAGCTCGGGGGCCTGGGACATGCGACTCTCTTTCTCCGCGCCGGGGAGCGGCGCGACGAACCGTGTGTTCAGTAGGCGTTGCGGCGCGACAGCACCGAGCGCAAGGTGAGCCCCAGAATCTTGATGTCGAGCGCCAGCGACCAGTTCTCGACGTAGTAGATATCGTAGAGCGTGCGCTCCTCGAGCGGTGTGTCGCCGCGCAAACCGTTGACCTGGGCCCAGCCCGTGATCCCGGAGCGCACCTTGTGGCGCTCGAAGTAACGCGGGATCGCGCTGCGAAACTCCTCGACGAACACCGGCCGCTCGGGCCGCGGCCCGACCAGGCTCATGTCGCCGCGCAGGACATTATAAAGCTGCGGCAGCTCGTCCAGACTCGTGCTCCTGAGCCAGCTCCCGATGGGGGTGCGGCGCGGGTCGCCGGCGACGGCGAAGACGGGCCCGGTGTGGCGCTCGGCGTCGGCGCGCATAGTCCGGAACTTGAACATGGTGAAGATGCGCCCATCGCGGCCCACGCGCTTCTGGCGGAACAGGACCGGGCCCGGCGACGACAAGCGCACCGCCGCCGCGATGCAGAGCAGGAGCGGCATCCCGAGGACGGCCAGCGCTCCCGACAGCACCAGATCGAACGTGCGCTTGAACACGCGATGGATGCCGGTGAGCGTCACCTGCCGCATCTCGAGGAACGGCAAGCCCGCGACGTTCTGCAGCCGCAGGTTCGTGGTCAGCAGGTCCTGCAAATCGGGAACGAACGTCACGCGCACTTGCGAGTCCGCCAGCGATTCGAGCACGGGGTGCAGGCGCTCGAACTCGCGCAGCGGCAACGCCACCAGGACGCCATCCAAATGGTGGCGCTCGACGACGTGCACGACCTGCGCCACGCGCCCGAGCGCCGGCAGCGCCCCGGGCTCGTCGGCGGCGAGCAGGATCTCACCGATGACATCGATGCCGAGCCCCGGCTGTCCGCGCAGCGCGCGCAGCAGGCGCGACTGCATGGCGGTGCGTCCGAGAATGGCGACGCGCTCCAGGCCGACGCCGTGTGTGCGCGCCAGCAGGTGCAGGTAGCGCGCGAACAGCCGCCCCGACAACAGCGCCACATAGCTCGTCGCCATGAATGCGACGACGAACGAACGCGAGAACGAATAGCCACGATAGAAGAAGCCCCCCGCAGCGAGCAAGAGCGTCGCCATCAGCACGCTGCGCGCGAGACCGGTGATGTCGTCGGCGAAAGATGGGCGCCGCCGCAGATCGTACATGCCATTGGCGTAGAGAATCGCGAGGAAGATCGCGAGCACCCCGACCGATCCCAGCATGTAGATGTCGAGATCCGGGATGCCCTTCGGCACCGGGAACCAACCGGCGAGAAACCGCGCCCAGTAGACACACAGGAACGCGCTCTCGAGCACGAGCAGGTCGAGCGTGAGCAAGATGCTGGGGAGAACGAGCGTGGTGTTGCGCAAACGCAACCCCGTCGGCACGGAATCTCTTGCCGATGCGAGCGATGGCCAATTCGGCGCGGTCGGCGACGGTACATCGGGTGCCTCGGACGACTGCACGCCGGACGTCGCGATCTCCGGCCGCCCGGCGCGTGCGTTCTCCTCGACGTCGGCCTTGTTCCTCTTCTCGCTCACGAGCCCCGGCCTCCCGTCCGTGATTCGCCACCGACACCCAGCTCGCCTCTGTTGGCTTCGAGGTACGCGTGCAGTGCCGCCCTCCACGGACGCAACGGCAGCGACCCGCTCGCATGATAGCGGCCGTTGTCCAGCACCGAGTTGCGCGGACGCCGTGCCGGCCGTGGGAACTCGTCGCTGCGACAGGGAACGAGCCGGCAGCCGGTCGTGAGCTCGTCTTCGATGGCCGTGGCGAGCTCGTACCAAGAGCAAACGCCGGAGTTGGTCACATGCAGAATGCCCGAATGCTCGCTTTCGACGAGTCGCCCGAGCGCAGGCGCCAGGTCCAGCGTGTACGTCGGCGAGCCGATCTGATCCCCCACCACGCGCACCTCGTCCTGCGTCCGCAGCAGTCCTGCCATGGTCCGGACGAAATTGCGTCCACCGGGCCCGAAGAGCCAGCTCGTGCGCACGACGAGAGCATTGGCCCCCAGGCGCAGCACCGACTCTTCGCCGGCGCGCTTGGTGCGCCCGTAGACGTTGAGCGGCGCCATCGCATCATCTTCACGATACGGCCGCTCGAGGGCACCATCAAAAACGTAATCCGTGCTCATGGCGAGGAGCCTGGCGCCACACTCCCGCGCGGCATCGGCCACGTTGGCGGTCGCGACCGTATTCTCGCTCCGTGCACGCTCGGGATCCGCTTCACAACCGTCCACGTCCGTCCAGGCTGCACAATGGAGGATGGCCTGGGGCGCGAACGCGGCGAGCACCGCGCGCGTGCGCGCGGTGTCGGCGAGGTCGCAGTCGGCGCGCACGAGCGGCAGCACCTCGTGGGTCCCGCGCAATTCCGCGACGACGGCACGCCCGAGCATGCCGCCGGCTCCGGTGACGGCGACGCGCAGGCGCTTGGCCGCCGAGCCCGCTTCCTTGGCGTCGTCGGGCATGCGCGCTCCTCAGAACAACTGGATCTCGCTGTTGTCGCCCACCATGAACTTGTAGGTCTTCGGACGGAGGTCGCCACGGAAGACGCGCACGTTCCGGCCCACCAGACTACTTTCGATTCGCGAGCCGATGCCGCGAATCTGCGCCGCTTCGAGCACGATGCTGTGCTCGATCTCGCTATCTTCGACCACGCATTGCGCCGCGATGGAAGTGAAGGGCCCGATGTAGCTCTTGCGCACCAATGCACCCGCTCCCAGAATCAACGGCCCGCGCAGCACGCTCGCTTCCACCACCGCGCCGGCTTCGACCACGACCTGCCCTTCCACCTGCGACGCGGCGTCCACCCGACCCTCGATGCGCCCCTGCAGTCCGGACAGGACCAGGCGGTTGGCCTCGAGCAAGTCTTCGAGCTTGCCGGTGTCTTTCCACCAACCCTGAACGATGGAGGCGCGCACGCGCCGGCCGTGATCGACGAGATACTGGATGGCGTCGGTGATCTCGAGCTCGCCGCGCGCACTCGGCCGAATGGCGTTCACAGCCTCGTAGACCGAGGCATCGAACATGTAGACGCCGACGAGCGCCAAATCGCTTTTCGGCGCCTGTGGTTTTTCCTCGAGCCGCAGCACGCGGCCTTTGGCATCGAGCTCGGCGACGCCGAAGGCGCTGGGATTCCCCACGTGCGCCAGCAAGATCTGCGCGTCGCACTGGTGCTGGCGAAACTCCTGCACGAAATCGCCGATGCCGTCGCGCACCAGGTTGTCGCCCAGGTACATGACGAAGGGCGATTCCTGCAAATAAGGCTGGGAGATCTTGACCGCGTGCGCGAGGCCGAGCGGGGCTTCCTGCGCGATGTACTGCACGCGCAGGCCGAAGGCCGAGCCGTCACCGACCGCATCCTTGATTTCTTGGTGCGTGTCGCCGACGACGATGCCGACGTCCGTGATCCCCGCCATGCGCATGGCATCGAGGCCGTAGAACAAGATGGGCCGGTTGGCCACCGGCACCAGCTGCTTGGCACTGGTGTGCGTGATGGGGCGCAGACGTGTGCCCTTGCCGCCGCTCAGGATGAGAGCCTTGATCGCTTTCCCTCCGCGGTTTTTGGCTCACTGCGTCAGCGCCACGACCGAGATGACCAGCGCCGAGAGGCTGGTGACGATGCCGAGCGCATTGGCCAGCTTGCTCGACGTGCTGCGATTGACGTGCACCGTCTCGCCGCGTTCGACGCTGCTGGCGCGATCGGCGCCGCGGGTTCCTCCCGCGCGACCGAAAACCGAGACGCGGTCGCGGTTGCCGCCGGGAGATGCGCCTCCTGCTTCGCCCAGATAGTCGCCCACGGACCAATCGGCACGGTAAGCGAAACGGCCGGGCCGCGCCACCATGCCGGTCACGTAGACATAATCGCGCACCGCCGGAATCGAGAACGCATCGCCATCGTGCAGCGTGGCGTCCTGCTCGCCGCGCAGCACCCGCGCCACGTCGACGGTGGTTTCGCTCGTGGCTCCGGTCGAATCATGGGTCACCAAGCGCGCCTCAGCGAGAGCCACGACCGGATCGAGCAAGGTCACGCGCCCGACCAGACTCCGCAGCGTTTCGGTGTCGGCGAGATACAGGGTCTCGCGCCGTCCATCCGGCAGGACGATGAAGACACGGCGTTGGCCGAGGAGCGCCGACCGCACCGACACGCGCACCAGGTCTTCGACCACCGGCGTGGACGCAGTCAAATCCACCACGGCAACCTGCATCCGACCTTCGGCGTCGATGCGATCCACGCTCACGTGCGACAAATCCGCCTGCGGCGCCGGGCCGCCGGCGAGATCGATGAGCGCCCGCACGCTCTCCCCCGCGAGTGGTTCGTAAATTCCCGGCACGGCCACGGCACCGACCACTTCGACACGCCGCTTCCGCGCCGGCACGAACACGATGTGACCCGGTGCGAGCAACGGATTCGCCGCCAGCTCACCTCGCAAGTAGTAGGCGTCGAGGTCCGCATGCACCGTCGGCGCGCCTTTGGGGTCGCGCAATTCGATGTTGCGGCGCGAGGCATTGGGGGTGAAGCCGCCGGCGCGCTCGATCACTTCGGCCACACGCTCGTAGGATCGCGCCACCAGCGTTCCGGGCTCGCGCACCTCTCCCATCACGTGCACGCGGAATTGTCTGGATTCGGCCAAATAACAAAACACCTCGAAGTTGCGATAACGTTGCTTCAACGCTTTCTCCAAGGCGACGCGGAACTCTTGCAAGGTCCGGCCGGCGGCGGGGATTGCGCCGACACCGGGTACCAGGACCACGCCTTCCGGCAGGACCGGCAGGCGTTCGAGCCGCATTTCACCGATGAGGAGCATGAAGGCCAACACGTCGTGCGGCCCCAGGACGTACTGCGTGGGATCGACGGCGACTTCGAGCGCCTCGGCACTGAAGTAGCGCGACGGGCGTGGTTGCATCTCGTTGGTGGGCGCCGGCAAGCTGCGCCCTTCCGCCGGCGTTTCCGCCGGCGTTTCCGCCCGCGGTGTCCCGGGGACGGCGCGCGTTTGCCCCCGGCTGGCGGTCGCGCCACAGGTGAGCAGCACGGCACAAGCGCAGCTCCGAAGCCAGCGCGGTGCCCAGCGACCGATCCGCGATCCCACCCACGATGAACCCATCCTGCCTCCCCTGACTCCGAACAATCGAACGTTGTCGATCACAACATGGAACGAACGACGAGCACGACCTGATCGAGCGCTTCTTGCCAACGGCTCGCGTCCCGTCCGCCGGCCTGCGCCAGGTGGGGTTTGCCGCCACCGCCGCCGCCTGTGATCCGCGCCACTCGATTCACCAGTTCGCCGGCGTTGACACCACGCTGCACCAGGTCGTCGGTGACGGCGGCGAGGAAGACGATCTTGCCATCGAGCTCGGCGGACAACACGGCGGCACCGCTGCCCAAGTCGCGGCGCACGGCGTTGCTGAGCTCGCGCAACGCGTCGAGGCTGTGCACGTCGACACGCGCCGAGACTACGCGCGCCCCGTTCACGTCCACGGCACGCTCGAGCAGCTCGCCCGACTGGTTGCCTGCGAGCTCGGCCTGCGCCTGTTCGAGCTCGCGCCGCAAGGTGCGGTTCTCGCCCACCAACTCCTCGACCTTGCGCACCGGGTCCTGTCCGGATCCGAGACCGAGCGCGCGGGCGGTGTGCACCTGCCGCGCGCGCAGATCGGAGAGCCAGCGCAGCGCACCGCGCCCGGTGCGCGCTTCGAGCCGGCGCACGCCGGAGGCGATGCTGCCTTCCGACGTGATGACGAAGAGCCCGATGTCGCCGCTGCGCTGCACGTGCGTGCCGCCGCAGAGCTCGTGCGAATAGTCGCCGACTCGCACCACGCGCACGCGCGAATCGTATTTCTCCCCGAACATGGCGACCGCGCCGTCGGCGACGGCCTGGTCGTAGTCCTTGATCTCGGTGCCGACGGCGATGTTGCGCAAGATCACCGCATTGATCGTCGCTTCGAGCTGTTGCAGCTCCTCGGGCGTGAGCGCCGCGTAGTGATTGAAATCGAAGCGCAGCCGGTCCGGCGCCACCAAGGACCCGGCCTGCTGCACGTGCGCACCCAGCACCTTCTTGAGCGCGGCGTGGAGAATGTGCGTCGCCGTGTGATTGCGCGCCGTGTCGCCTCTCAGATCCTCTTCGACGGTCGCGAGCACGCGCAAATCCTCGTGCGCCTGCACCCAGGCGGCAAGATCTTCCCAGCTCTGGATCTCGGAGGGATGCTGCACCAACACCGCGGCGTGGACGATGGCGTCGCCTTCGCGGCGCACATCGGTCACGCGCCAGATGCAGTCGACACTGCTCAGCACACCGGCATCGGCCACTTGTCCGCCGGATGTGGCGTAGAACGGCGTGCTCTCGAGCACCAGATCGAAGGTCTCGCCCGCGAGTGCCATGCCGCTCTGGGCATCCGCCTCCTGGCGCTCACCCCGCCGCCAGCGCAGAACTCGCAGCGGCGACTCGTCGCGCATGCGTTCGTAGCCGACGAACCGCGACGTGCCGGGTGCAGCGAGCACCACCTCCGGCAACACCCCTGGTGCGCTGCGCGGCCGGAACGCCGCGCGTTCGCGCGCGCGCTGGCGCTGCTCCTCCATGGCGGCGCGAAATCCGTCCTGGTCGATCGAGATGCCTTGTTCCTGCGCCATCTCGGCCGTGAGCTCCGGCGGGAATCCGTAGGTGTCGTAGAGTGTGAACACAAGGGGCCCGGGAATGACGTTGCCCGTGCCGCGCGCGGCCAAGAGCGCGGCGTCGAACCGCGACATACCGGCTTCGAGCGTGCCCAGGAAACGCTGCTCTTCCGCCTCGATCAGTGCGGCCACTCGCGATGCGACGCCGGCGATCTCCGGGTACGGTTCGGCCATCGCGTCCGCGACGCTATCGACCAGCTTGTAGAGACAAGGCTCGGCGCGACCCAGACGCCGCAGCTTGCCGCATGCGCGCCGCAGAATGCGGCGCAACACGTAGCCGCGCCCCTCGTTGGAGGGATAGATGTTCTCGGCGAGCGCGAACACCAACGCCCGCACGTGATCGGCGATCGCGTTCATCGCCAGGCGCGTGGCTGCGTCCCGCGTGTAGCCGACGCCGGTCAGATCCTCGATCCGCGCGATGATTGGCCGGAACAGGTCGGAATGGAAGTTGTCGGCGACGCCCTGGGCGAGAAAAGCCGTGCGCTCGAGCCCCATGCCGGTGTCGATGCCGGGATGCGCGAGTGGGATGCGACTGCCATCGGCTTGCTGGTCGAACTGCGGGAACACCAGGTTCCAGAATTCGATGTAGCGATCGCAGCTGCAGCCGACGCCACAATCGGGCTTGCCGCAACCGTGGCCGGAACCGGTGTCGTAGTAGAGCTCGGAGCTCGGGCCGCAGGCGCCGGTGTTGCCGGCCGGGCCCCAGAAGTTGTCCGCCTTGCCGAGACGCACGATGCGCGCCGCCGGCAAGCCACCGATGCGCTTCCACAAGTCCGCCGCCTCGTCGTCCTCTTCGTACACCGAGATCCAGAGTCGATCCTTGTCGAGCGCGAGCTCGCGCGTGGTGAACTCCCACGCCCATTCGATGGCCTCGGCCTTGAAGTAGTCACCGAAGCTGAAGTTGCCCAGCATCTCGAAGAACGTGTGGTGGCGAAGCGTGCGGCCAACGCTTTCCAGATCGTTGGCGCGCAGGCATTTCTGCGCGCTCGCCGCTCGCTTGTACGGCAGCTTGTCGGGAGGCGTGGCGTACAGCGGCTTGAACTGCACCATGCCGGCGACGGTGAACAGAAGAGAGGGATCCTCGGGCACGAGCGGCGCCCCCGGGCAGACCGTGTGCCCGCGCGCAGCGAAGAACTGCAGATAGGCTTGGCGAATCTGGTGCGACGTGCGTGGCAATTCGACGCTCCGCAATGGCGGCTATTCGACCGGGCTCGTCTCGGCCCCGCTGTCGGCCTCTCCCGGTTCCCGGCCCACGAGATCGCGGCACACTTCGCGCACCGTGTCTTCGCCGAATCCACGCGCGCTCAGGAAGCGCGCCAGGAGCAACGCCGCTTGTGCCGGCGGCAAGATGCCCAGTGCTCGCAGTCGCTTGCGCGCGGCGCCGAGCGCCAGCTCCTTTTCGCCCGCTGCCTGCAACGGTGCGAGCGCCGCGTCCGCCACGTTTGGCGCCACGCCACATGCGAGGAGCTCGCGCCGCAACACCTCGGCCGCCGCCGGCCGCCGCATCCTCCGCGCGTTCACGAACCAGCGCGCATAGCGCTCGTCGTCGATGCAGCCTTGCTGGCGCAGATCGACGAGGATGCCAGCTGCCACGGAGGCCTCGACCCCGCGCGCCTCGAGGTAACGCTCGACCTCGCGCTCGGTACGCGGGCGTCCGCGCAACCAGCGCAGCACGCGCGCCGCCGTTTCACGCCGCGCCGCCGCGGCGTCGAGCGCCGCTCGCAGCCCCGCACTCAACTCGTCACCCGGTCGAAGGCCCAGATCCACCGCGGCAGCACGGGCGATCTCGAAACGAGATGCACCCGCCTGCACCACGACGGTGTTCTTTCCCGCAACCGGAGACACGCTCCGAATCCGGTCCCGCATGCGCGATCTAACGGCCGGGCGTCACACGCGCTTTGGCTGCTTCCTTGCCGCCCACTTTGACCGGCTCGTCCTTCCCCTTGCGGAGATCGGACTTGCCCGCCGCCGCATCGACCTTGCCCACAGCCGCATCGACCATGCCCACGGCAGCCGGAGCCGCACTCTTGGCCGCGATCGCAGCGCTGTCGCTGCCAGCCGTGGGCTTGGGGCTCGCGGTGATCGGCGTGACGGCGGCCGGCGCCGCAGCGATCGGCGTCGCAACGATCGGCGTCGCGGTGATCGGCATGATCGAAGTCGCACCTGCGGCCTCGACCACCTGTCCGTTGCCGCCCTTGGCGGCCGGCTCGCCACCCAGACCGTAATAGGCGCGGATGCGGCGGTCGAGCTCCTGGACGAGCTTGGGGTGTTCCTGCAGATGTTGCTTGGCACGCTCGCGGCCCTGGCCGAGCTTCTCTTCACCGTACGTGAGCCACGTGCCGCTCTTGTCGATGATGTTGCTCGCCACTCCGAGGTCGACGACGTCACCCAAGTAGCTGATGCCCTCGCCGTAGATGATGTCGAACTCCACGGTGCGGAAAGGCGGCGCCACCTTGTTCTTGACCACCTTCACCTTGGTACGATTGCCGACGATGTTCTCGCCATCCTTGAGGTTGGCGATGCGACGGATGTCGAGACGCACCGAGCTGTAGAACTTGAGCGCGTTGCCGCCGGTGGTCGTTTCCGGGTTGCCGAACATGACACCGATCTTCATGCGGATCTGGTTGATGAAGACGACGCAGGTGTTGGTCTTGCTGACCACGCCGGCCAGCTTGCGCAACGCCTGCGACATCAGGCGCGCCTGCAGGCCGACGTGCGAATCGCCCATCTCGCCTTCGATTTCGGCGCGCGGCACCAAGGCCGCCACCGAGTCGATGACGATGACGTCGATGGCGCCGCTGCGCACCAGCACTTCGACGATGTCGAGCGCTTGCTCGCCGGTGTCGGGCTGCGACACCAGGAGGTTGTCGACATCGACGCCGAGCTTGCGCGAGTAGATCACGTCGAAGGCGTGCTCGGCATCGACGAAGGCGGCGATCCCGCCCAGGCGCTGAGCGTTGGCGATGATGGCTTGCGCCAAGGTCGTCTTGCCCGAGCCCTCGGGCCCGAAGATCTCGATGACGCGCCCGCGTGGCACGCCGCCGACCCCGAGCGCGATGTCCAGGCCCAAGCTGCCGGTGGGAATGACCGACACGGCCTCGAGATGTTTGTTGTCGCCGAGGCGCATGATGGCGCCCTCGCCGAACTGCTTGCGAATTTGCGCCACGGCCAGATCGGCCCGACCCCGCGGACCTTCCTTCACTTCGCCCTTCGAATCACCCTTCTTGGCCGCAGGCTGTACTTGCTTCATGGCCCCGAATCTCCTTGGGAATGGACACACCTCATCCAGGCTCCCCCACTGGGGAAGCTCCACTGCCCGCCATGATGTTGACGTCGATCGTGGCCCGCCGAAGCGAAAACCAGCCGCAAGCCAACCCAACCCGCGACCGGCATGCCAAAAAAATGGCCGAGTCAGACTAGCACGGCGGACCCCGACCTGCAACGCGACATTGACGCGCGCCGGGCGCCGGCCGCAGCTGCCCAACCCCGTATCGACGAATGTCTTGCGGCCGGGCTCGGGCGTCCACTCCGTGGCCAATTCGAGCCCACGATGACGTCGGTTCAGGCACGCATCCGAGGGCCGGCGCGACACATCTGCGCGAGCAAGACGATGACTAACAAAGAGCGCGCCAAGGAGTAGTCTGTCGGAGGATCTGCGCGAGGGACGCGCACCGGGACGCGCGCCCGGGATGATTCATCGTCGCGGAGGAAGCATCGTGGCCTGTCTATTCTGCCGCATCGCCCAGAACGAGCTGCCGCACACGCGCGCGTTCGAGGACGAGGACATCGTCGCCTTCGCGGACATCAACCCGCAGGCCCCGGTGCACCTGCTCGTCATCCCGCGCCGCCACATCGCGACCCTCAACGACCTGGACGCGGCCGACGATTCTCTCCTCGGCCGAATGCACCGCGTCGCAGCCGAGCTGGCGCGGGTGCGTGGCATCGCCGACGACGGCTACCGCGTGGTGGTGAACTGCAACGCCGGCGCCGGCCAGACCGTCTTCCACCTGCACATGCACCTCCTGGGCGGGCGGTCGATGACCTGGCCCCCAGGCTGACTCGACCTGGTCCCCTAGCGTCGTCTCGCTCATGCGGCATGCAGTGCTCATTCGGGCGCGTCGGCGCCACGCCGCGGCCAGCGCGTGCCGTCGCGGTGCGTGTATTTGTCGAGGACGCGCTCGAAGGCGTCGGACATGTCGATGTGCAGCGAGTTGCACAGACACGTGAGGACGAAGAGGATATCGGCCACCTCGAGCGCGATGTCGCCGGACGGCTCGTCGGCCTTCTTCGGTTTGTGGCCGTAATGATGATTGAGCTCGCGGGCCAGCTCGCCGACCTCTTCGGTGAGGCGCGCCAGCATCGAGAGCGGCGGCCAGTAGCCGGCGGCGAACTGTGTGATCCAGGCATCGACGCGGCGTTGCATCTCGGCGATGCTCATCTCCGGCCGTTGCTCCGGGGCTTCCTTCATCGCTTGTCTCCGATCGGAAGCTGCTGCGCGTGACGCCGCAGCATGTCGAGTGCCAGCAGACTGGAATAGACGCGGTTCCACTCGCGCCGCGCGCCGAGTTGGACACGCCGGGTCCATGTGCCGTCGGGTGCGGCGAGCGCGAGCAGCACCAGGCCGACGGGCTTGTCCGCCGTGCCGCCCCCGGGACCGGCGACGCCCGTGATCGCGAGAGCGAACGTGGACTTGGCGCGTTCGCGCGCACCCTCCGCCATCGCGCTCGCCACCTCTGCACTCACCGCGCCATGCTTTGCGAGCATGTCGGCGGGCACGCCGAGCCAGTCGCGTTTCATCGCGTCGTCGTAGGTGACGAAACCGCCACGGAAGTAGGCACTGCTGCCGGCTGGCTCGGTGATCCGGCCGCCGAGAAGCCCGCCGGTGCACGATTCGGCCACCGCGAGAGTCTGTCCGCGCTCGACGCACAGGCGGCGCACGATCTCGGCCAGCGGCACACCCGGCTCTTCGGTGTAGATGCACTCACCGAGCGTCGCGCGCACCGCGGCACAGACAGAGTCGAACCCGGTGTCGGCGACCCCACCCAGCACCTGCACGTCCAACCCCTCGCGGCCCGGATAGAACGACCAGCGCAGTGACGCCGATGCCGACATCACCGGTTGCAGGCTTTGCGCCACGTCCGATTCGGCGCGGCCCACGGTGCGAAAGACCGCGAGGCGCGGCGGTGTCGCCGCTTCGATCCCCCGCACCTGCGGCACGACGTAGGATTGCAGCATCTCGCGCAGCTCGTCGGGTACGCCCGGGAGCAGAAAGACATCGCATCCGGGGCGGCGCCAATGCACGCCGGGGGCGCTTCCCACGGCATTCGGGATCTTGCTCCCCGATCGCGGCAGCAACGCTTGCTTTTGATTCGCGGCAGCCATCGTCATGCCGCGGCGCGCGAAGCGCTGCCGGATGTCCTCCAACGTCGTTGCGTCGAGCTCGAGCGTGTCGCCGAACAACACAGCGAGCGCTTCCTTGGTCCGGTCGTCGGGTGTGGGCCCGAGCCCGCCGGAGACGATGAGCACCCGCGCGCGCGTCACCGCCGCGGCCGCCGCGGTCACGATCGCTTCGTCGACATCGCCCACTTGCGTCACGCGCACGACCGCGTGACCGAGCGGCTGGAGCGCGCGCGCCACGTCGCCCGAGTTGGTATCGGCGACGGCACCGCGCAGCACCTCGTCGCCGACGACGAGAACTTCGACGATCATCGCCTGGCTCCTCGCAAGGTCGGCGGCTTGCCATACTTGCGCAACAGAGGCTTGCGAAACAGGAACAGAACGATCGTGCCGGCGCCGAGCACTCCCCAGTGCCAGGCCTGGATCTGCATGTTCGGCCACAGTCGGCAGCAGACCTGCAGGACGAGTGCGGCGTAGATCCCGGCCACGACGTCGTCGAGCATGATGCCCCAGCCGCCGTGCACGCGCTCGGCGGCGCGGCCGGGCCAGAGCTTGAGGACGTCGAAAACGCGGAAAAGGAAGAATCCGAGGACGAGCGTCGCGGCCGTGATCGGGACCCAGGCGAGCGTGATCGCCATGCCGCACACTTCGTCCATCACCGCAGCCGATGGATCGTGCCCGTAGAGGCGCTCGATGCGCTCGCACGACCACACGCCGGCCAAGAACAACGCCCCGACCAACGCCGCCGACACAGGGCCCGAGAGCGGCATCACGGCCGCGAACACACCGGTGGCAATGGCGCTGGCCAATGTGGCTGGCGCCATCGGGAAGAAGCCGACGTAGGCGAGCGAACCGAATGCGACCGCGATGCGATCGCCGCTCTGCCCCTTGGGCTTCACGCCAGCTTGCGGAGCACGAGCTTGCTCACGCATTTCAGTGTGTCGAAGACCCCGACGCCGCGCGTCGCCACCGCCTCGAAGCTCGGGTAGCGCGACGGATTGAGCTCTTCCTGCAGGTCCTCGAGGGCGATCACCTCGGCCATGTCGCGCTTGTTGTACTGCACGGCGAAGGGCACGTCGGCCAGCGCCAGGCCATGCTGCGCCAGGTTCTCGTGCATGTTGTACATGCTCTCGACGTTGGCATCGAAACGCTGGATGAGCGAGTCGGCGACGAACACCAGGCCATCGACGCCGCGCAAGATCAGGCGGCGGCTGGCATCGTAGTACACCTGCCCGGGAACGGTGTAGAGATGGAAGCGGACGCGGAAGCCCTTGATCGTGCCGAGATCCAGCGGCAAGAAGTCGAAGAACAGGGTGCGATCCATTTCGGTGGCCAGCGAGATCAGCTTGCCCTTCGACTCGGGTCGCAAGCGGTTGTGGACATAACGGATGTTGGTCGTCTTGCCGCCCAGCCCCGGGCCATAGTAGACGATCTTGCAGCTGATCTCTTGCGTGGCATAGTTGATGAGCGACACGTTGGCCCTGTTCGGTGTCTCGCCGGAATCCTCGAGTTCGACGCGGTTATTCCTGGAAGAGGTTGTCGATCTCGGCCTCCGCTCGCGCGGAGAACTCCGCGTCGACCTCGAACCGAGTTTCCGTCTGAACCTGCGCCTTCTCGTACAGGTTGCCGAACACGGACGTCAGGCGTTCGACGGCGCGAGCCACACGCAGGCGCACCAGACCGAGCGTGGCCCGCCGGTCGAACAGCACGGCCAGGATGACGCGCGATTCGACGCGCGACAGGTACATGCTCTCGTTCGCACCCTGATGGTACAAGGTCGAGAAGTCCTGCTCGCCGATGAGCTGTGCCAGCTGGCGATTGGCCTCGAAGTCCGCGGCGCACAGCGAAGCGAAGCTCGTGACGTCGAAATCCGCCGGCGTGCCGAGGCTGGAGATGATCTGGCCGGTCCAGTCCAGCAGCAGGACGCTGCGCGCGTTCGCGCCCTCGAGGAGCTCCGTCATCACACCCCGAAGCGCCCAGTAATCTTCCTCGAAGATGGTCCCGGCTGACTGCACGCGCTCTCCTCGGTCACAGATCCTGGCGGCCCTCGAAGGCCCGCCCGAGCGTGGCTTCGTCGAGGAACTCGATGCTGCCGCCGACGGGGAGCCCGCGCGCCAAGCGGGTCACGCGCAGCGGCAACCCCTCCAACAAGCGAGAAACGTACAACGCCGTGGCCTCGCCTTCCACCGTTGGATTGGTGGCGACCACCACCTCGCGCGTGCCGGCCTGAGAGGCGCGCTGGCGCAGGTTGCCGAGACGCAGGCTTTCGGGGCCGACGCCGTCCATCGGCGACAGGACGCCGTGCAGGACCTGGTAGCGCCCGCGGAAGGCGCCGGTGCGCTCCAGCATGTAGACGTCCTGTGGCTGCTCGACGACACAGATGGCATCGTCGCCACGGCGCGGATCGGTGCAGATGACGCAGCGTGGGTCCTCGGCGACGTTGCCACACACTTCGCACAACCCGACGCGCTCCTTCACCGCGAGCAGGGCTTGCGCGAACTCCTCGATCGCCGCGCGCTCGCTGCGGAGCACGAAGAGCGCCATGCGCTGGGCGGATTTTTCACCCACGCCGGGCATCTTCTTGAACAGGGCGACGAGCCTCGAGAGCAGCGGGGAACCGAAGATCAACGCATCCGTCCTCGGCGTTCACATTCCTGGCAGGCCGAAAGCACCGGCCATCGGCCCCGCGAGGTGGCCCATCTCGCGTTGCACCATCTCCTGGACCTTCTGTTGCGCGTCACGGATGGCGGCGAGCACGAGATCCTCGAGCATCTCGACGTCGCCGGCCAGCTGCGCGTCGATCGAAATGCGCAGCGGCTCGCTGCAGCCGTTACACGTGATCCGCACCATGCCACCGCCGGAGGCGCCTTCGACCTCGCGACGGCTAAGATCCTCGCGCAATGCCTGCATCTTTGCTTGCATTTCTTGCGCTTGCTTCATCATATCGCCCATGTTCTTGAACATGGAATGCCTCCGGAAGGCTTGGATGCCGCAGGCGCGACCAGGCGCCTGGGCTGTATTCAAGGACCGTGATCCTCGAGGATTTCGCCATCGAATGCGTCGAGGATTTCCTGCACGCGCGGAAAGCGCTCGGCCACGTCGTGCAACGCCTCGCGTCGGCTCTGCACGATGTCCTCGTGCGTCAGACGCGCCGCTCCCGCGTCCTCGGTTGCGCTCGCGCACGGGACGAGCTGCAGCGGCTGGCCGAAGTAACCGCCCAGCAACTGCTCGAGCTCGGCGCGCGGTCCCGGCTGTTGCAACATCTCGAGGTGGAAGCGTTGCTCCTCGGTGAACTCCACGTGCAAGCGCGCGCCCTCCAGGCGTGACGGCATTCCCTCCGCCAGACATTGCGCCAGCATGGCCTTCGAATCCGCCACGGTGCGGGTGAACTCCGCCCAGCGGTCGCGGACCTGGGCCAGGTCGAAACCGGATGCGACCATGGTCGCCGCCTGCGGCTGCTGCGCGCGACCCTGTGGTGCGCGCGGCGGGGTGAACGGCCCACCGGCTGCCGGCGGCGAACCGCCAGGCGCGAACGCGCCGCTCGCAGGCTTGGGCCCGGGGACCGCCGGGCTGGTGGCCGTGAACAACGACGACCCGCCGCCCGCTGTGCCGCCACGCGCGGACGTGCCGCTCTTCGGATTGGCACCGCCCGCGGCGGTGCGACCGGCCGGCGGCGCGGGGGTCGGACCGCCGAGCTTTTCGAGGACCTCGCTCAGCAGCACGCGCGACTCGAACCGCGCCAGCTCCACCATCGAAGCTTCGAGCACGACCATCGGCTGGCTCGAGTTGCGGATCTCCTCGTGCAACGTCGCGGCGCGATTGAGCAGGAACAGCAGGTCCTCGGTGCGGAAGCGCTGCGCCAGCGCCTCGGCGCGCTGCAAATGGGTGTCGCCCAGCTGCACCGCACGGCGCAGCGACGGGTCGACGGACAACAGCATCAGGTTGCGCAAGTGCTCGACCAAGCCGAGCACGAAGCCAGCCGGGTCGGCGCCCTCGTGCTGCGCGGCGTGCAACAACTCCAGAGCCCGCACCGAATCGTGCGCCAGGAAAGCTTCGCCGAGATCGAGGTAGACTTCCTCGCGCACCAGCCCGAGGACTTCCGCGACCTGGGCCTCGCGAATCTTGCCGTTGGTGCTGGAAGCGACTTGGTCGAGCAAGCTCAGACCATCGCGCAGGCTGCCATCGGCGCGCTTCGCCAGCAGGTGCAATGCCGCATCCTCGATTTCGAGCTTCTCCTTCTTGCAGATCCCCTGCAGCCGCGCGTGAATCTCGTCGCTGCGCAGGCGGCGAAAATCGAAGCGCTGGCAGCGCGACAGGATGGTCTGCGGCACCTTGCGCGGCTCGGTGGTGGCGAAGACGAAGAGCACGTGCGACGGCGGTTCTTCCAGGGTCTTGAGCAGGGCGTTGAAGGCACCCGTGGACAGCATGTGCACTTCGTCGATGATGTAGACCTTGCGCCTGCCGGGGGCCGAGGCGGCGTAGCGCACGTTCTCGCGCAGCTCCCGCACGTCATCCACACTATTATTGGAAGCGCCATCGATCTCGAGAACGTCGAGACTCCGGCCCTCGCGGATGCCCTTGCAGGTGTCGCAGGTCGCGCACGGCGCACCGTTCTTCGGCCGTTCGCAGTTCAACGCTTTGGCCAGGATGCGCGCCACGCTGGTCTTGCCCGAACCGCGCGGTCCGGTGAAGAGATACGCCGATGCCACGCGCTCGGACTCGATCGCGCGCTGCAATGTCTCGGTGATGTGCGATTGGGCGATGACTTCGGCGAACGTTTCGGGCCGGTAGCGGCGCGCCATGGCCAAGTAGCTCATCGTCACCCCCGCGCGCCACGCCCCGAAAAAGCCAGAATCAGGTTGACCAGCGCACCCGAGAAGGCTCCCTTACCGCTGCTACCTTCCGGTCCTGACGGAGTTCGGGATTTCCCGTTGCGTGGGACCTGATTCCAGCCTTCGCGGATTCGTGGCGGCCTTGGCCCCGGCCCGCTGCATGTGGTGGAGATGAAGGGATTCGAACCCTCGACCCCCACGTTGCGAACGTGGTGCTCTTCCAACTGAGCTACATCCCCTAAACTCACCCGGGGGCAAGTTCTAGCATCGCCCCCCCGACCTGTCAACCGCCGGCCAGGCGCACAAAAAACGCGAGCCACGCCGCGAAAGGCGTGGCTCGCTGTGTCGAGGAGCGTGTCGTCGCGCGTGCCGCAGGGTCGCGCGGGCTGTCCGATTTTCCTCGGCCGCTCGCGCTCGCGCTGCGATCAGTAACGAATCGTGGCACCCGGCATGAGGTGGCTCGTCAAGAGCTCCATGTCGACGAGATTGACGATGCTGTGGATCACCATTCTGCCGCTCGCATCTTCGAAGCGCCCGGTTCCACCCTCGATGCGCACCACCATGAACTGCTCCTGCCCATCGCCCGGTTGATCGAATGCGAGCTCGTACACCTCGCCTCCAACCACGACCCCGTGCACTTCGTCGCCATTCGCCGCGACGATCGTGACTCGGCCCGTTGCGGTTGCCGGCTGACTGCAGAACGTATGCGGATACTCGGAGATGATGCTCGCCGAGAACGCGGTGACCGGCCCGTCCGGCTCGAACGAGCCCGCCGCCGGCTGGCCCCAGTCCCATGCCGCCGAAGCGCGGACCTGCGATCGGCCCAGGTGCGACACGATGCCGGCGCTCTTCACCTCTGCACCCGCGACCAGCCCGTTGCAGAGTTCCTCGAGCCGATGGCTCACCACCCACACGGGCTCGAAGTCCGCGAAAGTCCCGCGCAGCGGCTTCGCCTGTTCGCCCGGACCGTGGCCGCGGCCATGGCTGTTGCTATTGCCGTTTGCCGGATCGGTCCTGGCTGGCGTTGCTGGATCGACCGTCCTTGGTTTCTCGAACCCGCTCTCGGGTGACGTGGACGTTTCGCAGCCCACCAGACCGAGGGCCAATAGACCTGCCGCGATGCCAATGGATGGCAGCGTTCGCCGAACGCGCATGATTCGATGCTCCTCGTGATGTCTCGACGTGACGCCGAGCGTGCAGTAGTGGGGGACGCGCCAATCATATCCCAAGCCCGCGCGAACGCCAAATCGGCCTGAATCGGCCGCAATCGGTGGGTCATTTGACGCCGGCGAGGAGGTGCGACGGTCGCAATTGTCGGTTATTGTGCCGGTGATGTCGCGCACCGAACGCATGCTGCAAGTCACAGCGCTCGCGATCGTCGTCTTGCACGGCATCGCCCTCGCTTTTCCCGGCGAGCTCTGGGGGCTGTCCGCGCTCGCGGTGTGGCCGCGCGGGTTCGCGGTTGCGTGGCTCCTCGCCTCGATCGCTGCCTGCATCGCCGCGCCGGCCTTGGCCCGGCGCGCGCGTCCACTCGACTTCCCCGGCCGGCGCGGCGCGGCCGTGATCGCGGTCGCTGCCGGATGTCTGTTTTGGCTGTTGCGCGAGCGCGCACATTTCTCCGGCGATGGCTTGCTGCTCGTCCGCGACCAGGGGATGTCGGAGACGGTGGTGCGCGCGCGGCTGCTGGTCGAGTTCACCTGCAGGAGCGTGGCCGCCGGTCGTGCCTTGGGCCTGGATGCAGCGCAGAGTTTGGCGCTTCTCGCGATCGCGAGCGGCGTGGCAGCGACCGATGCAATCCTCCGCATCAGCTCGCATCTCGGAGCGGAGCTTGGCCAGCGTTGGCTCGTCGCGGCGTTGCTTCTGACCTCGGGGGCGATGCAGCTTTTCTTCGGCCACATCGAGTACTACCCGATGGCGGCGGCCGGCCTTCTCTTGTATCTCGCGCTCGTGACGCGCGTTCTCGCCCCGGCTCCGACCCGCGCGGGAGTTTTCGCCTGCCTCGCGGCCTACGGGGTCCTGTTGACGCTGCATCTTGCGCTCGTCGCCCTGGCGCCTGCGGTCGTGTGGTTCGCCGCCTGGGCGTGGCGACGAGGCCAGCGGTTGGCGGCCGTCTGCGGCATGGTCGCGATCCCGCTCGTCGCTTCGAGCCTCACGTGGCTCGCGGGCGGTGCGCCGGGCGCCTTGGGTTCGACCGCTGTCGCCGGCCTGCACCGCTACACGCAGAGCTACGCCGCCAGCGCCAGCGCCCACCATGCATTCGGTCTTTTCTCCTTCTCACACTGGCTCGCGGTGACCAACGACATCCTGCGCTCCGCGCCTCTCGTCCTGTTCGCCATCCCGCTGCTCTGCGTCCGCCGGCCCGGCGCGAGCGAACGATTGCCGGCGCTCCGCTTCCTCGCCATCGCCAGCGCCGGGTGCTTGTTGACCAACGGGCTCTTCGATCGCGAGCTCGGCCCGCCGCGGGACTGGGACATCCTGGCCCCATTCGCCTTCGTGTTGCTGGCCTGGACGGGAGTCTTGGCGGCGTCCAAGGGCGCCGCGTCGCGCACGATCGTGATCTTGGCGCTCGTGACCGGTCTGCACCATGGCTTGCCGTGGGTGCTCACACACGCGAGTCCGCGCGCCGCGAGGGCGCATGTGCATCTCACGCTCGCGGCCACCGGCCAGTGGTCAGCGCATGCGCGTGGTTACATGTACGAGGAGCTGGCAATCGATCACCGCCAGCGCGGGGAACACGACCTCGCCACCCAGGCCTTCGCCGCCGCGGTGCAGGCGAACCCCGCCGACGCCCGCTACCGTGTCGGTCTCGGCAACCAGTATGCCCAACGCGGCCAGATGCAAGCTGCGGCGCAGGAATATCGTCTCGCGCTCGAACACCGGCCAGACTACGCTCCGGCGCACAACAATCTGGCATTCGCGCTGGCGTCGATGCAGCGTGATCTGGATGAGGCGCGTGTGCACGCCGAGCGCGCTCTGCAGCTCGAGCCCGAGAACGCCGAGTTCCTGCTGACCTTGGCGCGCGTCGAGATCGCCTCCGGCCGCGTCCCTCAAGCCCGTGCCGCGCTGCAGCGGGCGCTCCGGCTCCGCCCGGTTTTTCCGACGGCGGAGAAGCTGCTACAGTCCCTGGCTCCTTGACCCGTTCCTCGACGAGGCCGCATGCAGTTTCTCGGGCTGCCGTTCAGTGTGATTCCCGTCTTCTGTTTCCTGGCGTTGCTGATCCTCATGGACAGCTTCAAGCTGGTGCCATTGCGCTTCGTGCTGCGCACGATCGTCGTCGGCTGCTTGGCGGCCGTGGTGGCTCTGCGCTGCAACACCTGGCTCCTGGATGGCTTCACCATCGACCCGCGGGTGTTCCAGCGTTACGTGGCGCCGGTGTTGGAGGAAAGCATCAAGGCCGCCTACTTGGTGTGGCTCATCCGCAGGCAGCGCGTCGGGTTCGTCATCGATGCAGCCATTCATGGCTTCGCCCTGGGTGCCGGCTTCGCCTTGGTCGAGAATGTCTTCTATTACTTCCAAATGCGCCAGGAGGCGAGCTTGTTCCTCTGGGTCGTTCGCGGCTTCGGCACCGCGGTGATCCATGGCTCCACGATGGCGATGTTCGCGACCGTGTCCAAGACGCTCAGCGACCGGCGCGGCTCGATGTCCTGGCGGTGCTTCCTTCCAGGGCTCGCTCTCGCCGTGGTCGTCCATTCGTTCTTCAACCACTTCCTCCTGCACCCGATGTTGATGACCGCCATGCTCCTGGTGGTATTGCCGTTGCTCGTGGTCGTGGTGTTCGAGCAGAGTGAACGTGCGACACGGCATTGGCTGGGATCCGGCTTCGACAGCGATGCCGAGATCCTCGAGCTGATCACCAGCGAGGATGTGCGTCAGACGCACGTCGGCGTCTACTTGCAATCGTTGCGCAGCCACTTCCCGGCCGCGGTGGTGGCCGATATCCTGTGCTATTTGCAGATCTATCTCGAGCTGTCGATGCGTGCCAAGACGCACCTCATGGCACGAGAGGCAGGCGTGGTGCTGCCGGTCGATGATTCGGTGGCGGCGAATCTGCAGGAGCTGCGCTATCTCGACAAGGCGATCGGCAAGACCGGCAAGCTGGCGATCCTGCCGTTCCTCCGCACCAGCAGCCGTGATCTCTGGCAGCTGAACATGTTGCGTTCGTAGAGAAGGACGATCGTGCCATCCCCGGACGGGCCGTTCAGGGAATGTCGCGTGCGCGTGCGGCCTGCCCTGCGGTTCATGCGCGCCATCATTCGATGCCGAACAGCTGCTCCAGCCCCGCGTAGTGGATGACCGCACGAACTCGCGGCTGCGGATTGGCCAGCTTGATCGCGTGACCGCAGGCCCGCAAACGCAGCTGTGTCATCACCAGCACGCCGATGCCCGCACTGGAGATGTAATCCAGGCCGGCGATGTCGGCGACGACGGAATGCTCGAGCGCATCCAGAGTCTGCAATGCCTTGGCCGCTTGCGCCGCATCGAGCCGCCCGGACAAAACGATCGCGTTGCCTTCCCCCGTCCGGATGTCGAACATGCTCAGCCTCCCAGGCGTTTCTCGATCGTGACCATGCTGTTGCCGTTCGTGTGCTCGTAGGTGAAGCGGTCGGCCATCGTCCGCACCAGGTGCAGCCCCAAGCCGCCGGCTTTTTTTTGCGCCAGCAGCTGCTCCGGCTCCACCGCGGGCGCTCGCGCATAGTCGAAAGGTTGCACGTCGAAATCGACGAGACGAATCTCCACGACATCGCCCTTCCGGCGCAAGCGGATGGCGATGTCCTGCTTCCCATCCTTGCTGTACTTGACCATGTTGGTGAAGATTTCCTCGATGAACAATTGCACCGTCGAGGAATCCTCGGGGTCGAAGCCGCTGGCAGAGAAAAAACCACAAACGAAAGCGTAGATGGCCTCGAGTGCGGCCACATCGCGCGGGAAATGCTGTTCACGCTCCATGCCGCTCCCATCCGCCAAGCTGGGCGGGCCGGATCGCAGCGCCGGCGAACGGCGGCTGCGAGAGGTTCGGGGCGCGTGCGCGCGCCATCGCCGGCTGTCACAGCACCTTGAGCGAGAGCATGAGCTCGCCGCTCGGGCTGCGGTCCGTTTCCAGCGCGACTCCGTAGCCGGCGGATACCATCATCGACAGTCGGCAAAGCAGCATCAGCTGCACGTCGACCTGAGCACCGAGGCTCGCCACGCTGCGCCGGGCACGGTCGCTGTCCATGTTGGTCACGAGCCCCGCTCCGAACAGCGCGGGGCGCAACCAAGTGGCGTAGAACCCCGGCGTTCCGAGACGTTGGAAACGCAGCGGCGGCAGGTTCCATTCCAGCAGCGACTTGCCGTAGTTCGTGCCCGCGATCTCGTTGAGCTCGACACCCGGAAAGCTCTCGAACTCGCGGTAGCGCTTCTCGTTGCCGTGATCCACCCAGTTGTTGCCGAAGCCGCCGAAGTAGAAGTTGGCGAACTCGTCGTCGCGATCCCCGGGAGAGTAGCCGGCGGCGCTGCGCAACCACAGGGACGAGTGGTGCGCGAGGAAGGGGAAACCGAAATCGAAGCTGCCCATGATGCCGTTGAACGAAGCCTTCTCGACCGTATTGTTGCCGAGCCAGAGCCGCCAAAGCTTGCCCTTCTCGTCGTCCACCGCGCCGAGCGAACGCCGGGTGCTCTTGTATGCGAGCTCGATGCGCGCGGTCAGCAGCTCCGAGGACGTGGCGAAGACGTTCTGGGCGTACGGCAGGCGCTCGAGATCGGCGTAGCCCGCGAGGGCCACCCGCAGGTCGAGGGTTTTCGGCTTGTCGTAGATCAGCCAGCGTTCGTACTCCAATCCCAGCGAGTAGCCCTTGCGACTGGTCTTCGTTGGCCCGAAGAGATCGTAGAAATCGGCAGCGTTGTAGCGGAAGCGCGCTTCCCAGCCGAGATGGCGCAAGCCGACGTTGGCATGCAGGCGCTCGTCTGCCGCAAGCGCCGTCGTCGGCGTCACGGAGAGCGTGAGATCGGCGCTGTTGCGAAACACCGGATCCGAGAAGGTCATGCTGAGGCCCACCGCCCCGAAATCCTTGTAGCCCTCGACCATCGGCACCACCGACTCGAGCCCGATACTGCCGAGGCTGTGATAGTCGCCTTCGCGCACCCCGAGCGAATCGAGGTCGATCTTGGCGGGCGAGCCCACGTTCCAGCCGTCGACTACGGGATGCTTCTCGGCCACCAGAGCGCCGAGAAATGTGGTGGCACTCATTTCAGTCAGCGGCTTGGCCTCGAGGAGCGCCGGCACGAAGCCGTCGCCGCTGTAGCGGAAGACCAGCAGCGAATCGCCACCGATCGGCAGCGGCCGGAACAAGCCGGTCTCGCAATTCGTCACCGGCACCATCGTGCTGTCGGAAAAATCGTAGCGCCAGATGTTGGAGACTCCGGTGTAGTACGAGCTGCCGAACAGAAAGCGCCCGTCCGCCGTGAACACGAAGTTCGCCGGCAATGCAGTCCCGAAATCGTGCAAGCGCTCGGAGTCGGTGTCGCCGCGCTGCAGCGCCGCGAGATCGAGCCGCTGCAAGCTGTGCCGGCCGCTGATCTCGGCGCGCGAGAACACCAGCCAGTGCCCATCGGGCGACACGTCGAGATCGTAGATGTCCTGGCCATAGGGCCACGAGCGCACCTGGTTCCAGCGGTCGTAAGGCGGCGGAATACGCACCAATGTCGAGATGGCGTTGAAGTGCCGCACCCCCCAGAGCGCGCTGTCGGCGGCACAGTAGACCAGGTCGCCGATGCGCGCGTCTTGGATCAATCGGTGCGCGTGTCCGGTGCTGGGATCGACCTGGAAGAGGTCGCGCCATTCGTTGTTGTCGCCGGTGTAGAACAGCATCCCCGTGCGCGGATCGCGGGCCAGCGACGTGACGAAATGCAGCGCCGGGCCCTTGATGTCGCACACCTTCTCCACCACGCCCGTGTCGAGCCCGATGGCCGCGATGTGACCGAGCACTCCCGGATAGGTGAGCCCGACATACAGCTTGCGGGCCTCGCGATCCAGGTAGGCACGCGACACCGATCCCAGCGCCTGCGGCGACAGGTCGCGAACTGGCGTCATCGGCTGGCGTCGCAACGAATCCAGGTTGGCCTGCTGGAAGCCACGCTCCCAGTCCACCCATCGGCGCCACGCCGTGCCGATCGGCATGCCGAAGACCTTTTCGAACTGTGAAGAGTAGTAGCGCTTGCTGCCGTCACCTCGCGCCGACCAGACGATCAACGATTCGGGGGCGGTGGCGTAGGCCATGTAAGTCAGGAAGCGCGTCCCGTAGAGATACGAGGTCGCGCCCATCTGGAACTCCACCTTCGTGGCTTCGGATTCGAGTCCCAACGGGTCGTAGAAGAAGCTCGAGTCCGCGACCATGGCACGAAACACCATCTCGTCGTAGGCGCTCTGGGCGCGGCCGATGCCGCCCGCCATCCAGGTCTCGAGGAACGAGGCGATGCCTTCGTGGTACCAGCGCGGCGCCGCCTGGCGCGGCTGGGTGAGATAGCCGTAGAGGATGGTCTCGGGGTGGTCCGGTGTCGCCGCCACCTTGCCGGCGAACAAACGCCGGAAGAAACGGTCGCCCCCCGAGGCACGTTCGAGGGCGACGATGTGCGCCACCTCGTGGTTCATGGTGTGATTGATGCGCTCGTTGCTGGGGAGCGTTTCGTACGCCGTGTTCGCCGGCGCCACCTGGACCATGATGGTGTTTCGCGGCGCCACGAATGCCGAGCCATTGTTGAAGTCGTACCAGTCCTGGAGAAGAACCGTGATCTTCTCGTCCGGCTCGTAGTCGAAGACGCGGCGGTAGTAGCGCAGCGAATTCTCGAAACATTGCGCGGTGTACGGTGCGATCGGTGCGTCGAGCAGCTGGCGATAGACGAGGCGCATGTCCTCGGTTTCGAGCGTGGCGTACTGGGCCTGCGCGAGCCGCGGCAAGCCGGCGCACAGCAGGGTGACGCAACATGCCGCACACCGGCTCTTCACTCGACGTCCCCCTGATGTGGCTCCGTGTGCGACAAGCCGCGAGTCCCATGACGCTGGCCCGACAAACGCAGCAAGGAGACGCCGCTCGCACGGCATCTCCTTGCTCGATTCGAGGCGCTCGGCGCGGCGAGGTGCGATCGTGCACCGAGCTCTCGAGTCAGGCCGGGCGGTCGCTTCGTGGAGCCAAGGGCTGCTTGGGCCCCGCGAACTCGCCTGGAGGGGGGTGACCCGCCCGGCCCGGGATTCAATCGCGTTCGGCGCGATCCATGACGTAGCGGTCGACGGCACCGCGTCCCATGTCGGTTCGGAAGGTCTCGTTGCGCAAGAGTGCAGCGAAGCCGCTCTGCTGCGCTGCGCGCGCCAGATCGGCGCTGGCCAAGGTGGCCATGGACTCGAGATCCTGCCGCTCCACCAAGGTGCGCAGCACTTCAGAACGCATGATCTCTTGACGCGCCACCTCGGCGCGAGACACTTGCGCCTTGTTCAATTCTTGACTCACGCGCGCCACGTCGCTGCGCCCGATGGCGTCACGGAACGTCTCGCTGCGCATCGCGTCGCCGAGCACCGACTTCATCGCCATGCGCGACAACTCGTCCCTGCCCAGCTCGGTGCGCATGTTCATCTTGTCCAGCTGTGCCCTGTCGAAGCCGGCGCGTTCGAGCTCGGCGCGAGCGACGTACACTTTGTCCAGCTGCTCTTTCGACAGACCGGACTTCTCGAGCTGGTCACGCTGAAACAGCACGCGGTCGAGGTCGGCCTTGGCGATTCCCGCTTTCTCGAGCTCGGCGCGCTGGTACAACATCCGATCGAGCTCGGCACGCTGGTTCATCCGATCGACCTCGGCTTTGGCGATCTCGGCCTTGCCCACTTCCTGGCGAGCGCTCATCCGGTCCAGATCGGCCTTGGAAATACCGGCCTTCTCGAGCTCGGCGCGGCTGAGCTCGACGCGATCGAGATCGGCGCGGGACACACCCGTTTTTTCCAGCTCGGCGCGCGAGAGACCCACCTTGTCCAACTCTTCCTTGGCGTAGACCTTCTCCAGATCGGCGCGCTGGTACATGAACTTGTCCAGCTCCTGCTTGGTCAGCCCGGCCTTCTCGAGGTCGGCGCGCGAGATTTCGACCCTGCTCAGTTCCTGGACCACGCGATCGAGGTCATTGCGTCCGAGCGCATCGACGACCTCTGCGCGAGCGAGCGCATTGCTGAGCAAAACGCTCAACTGGGCCACCTGCACCCTGTCGCTCGCCTCGTAGGCGCGGCTGATTTCCGCTTGTGCGCGCGCCACGTCGCCCTTGGCCACGGCGTCACGCACTTCCGTCCGCCCCATCGCCTGGCTCAGTTGGGCCAGATTGATCGTGTTCTTCTCGGCCAGCGAAGCGAGGCTGCCGTCGACCACCATCTTCTGGAAGCTCGTGTCGGTCACCAGGCGGTGGAAGAAGTCGGTCTGGATCAGGTTCTGGATTTCCGTGTTCTGGAGGACGACGTCCTCGCTCTGGATCTGATCGCTTCGGTGCTGCTTGGCAGCCTGGATCGTGGCTTGGCTACCGTCCTCTGACGGCGGCAGACCGCGGATGACCAGGATGCCGACCACGACGACCGCGATCGCAGCCACGCCGAATAAAGTTTTCCTCGCCATGTTCGTCCTCCTCGGGGAGAGTGTCGGTTCATTCGCATGTAAATACAGCGCGGACCCCTCTGATGTTGGCGGGCGAATCTAGAGATCCGCGGGAACCGTTCTGACCACCCTCTCCAGGGTGGACCCGCCCACGAGCACCTTCACATGGAGAGTCGAAACGTCGGTCGTGCTCGGACCGAATACGACCCAGTACTGGTTGCTGCCGCGATGCTCGATCCGGATCCTGCCGGGCTCGAGCGCGGCCGCTCCCATGGTCCCGCCTTGCTCGAAGCTCAGCACGGGCAGGGCGTTGCCGTCGAATTCCACGATGAGCGTGGCGCTCTCGGCCGACTGGCAGTCGATCTCCGCCAGGATGCCGCCGTCCACGACGCGCGTGCGCACCTTGCCGGTGAATCCCTCTGCTGCCAGATCGACGGTGTCGATGATTCGGGCGGCCGCGAAACGACTGTGCGGCAGCATGACGCCGGGGGCAGCGCCATCCAGGCGGAGCGGCGAGGGACCATCGAAAAGGACGAAGAGTGCGACTCCCGCCACTGCACCGGCAGCGAAGCCGTAGGCGGTTGCCGGCGTGAGACGGGCGCGAATGGATGCGAGCGCAGCACCGAGCCCACCGCGGTCCGCCGCGGTCCGAGCCTCTGTCTGCCGCAAGGTGCGCAGCAGCCGGTCCTTGTACTCGGGCGGCGGATCGACGGCCTCCACCCCATCGAGAAGCGTGAAGAGATGTTGCATCTGCGCGTAGCGTGCTCGCACCTCTGGGTCGGCTGCCACGGCCTCGCGCAGAAGCGCGGCGTCGGCGGCGGTGGCCGCCCCATCCAGTACGCGCTGCAGCACGTCTTCGTCGAAGGGTTCTTTCATGTCGTGGCTCTCCGGTCGGCGAGGAGCACACCCAGCTGCCGCCGCGCCGTGAACAGGCGTGATTTCACCGTTTTCTCCGGGATGTCGAGGATCTCGCTCATCTCGTCGTAGGAGAGTCCCAGAAAGTGGCGCAGGACGACGACGAGACGATTGTCGTGCGAGAGGCTCTGCAGCGCGCGCGAGATCGCCACGCTCAGCTCGTTCTCGGCATACGCTTCCTCGGGATTGCTGGTGGGCTCCTCCAAGGTCGGGGGGAGGTCCACTCGCGGTTTCCTTCGGTGCAGGAGATTCAGCGACTCGTGGAACATGATGCGGTAGATCCAGCTGAAGAATTTCTGCTCCAGCTTGAACGTGTGCAGCTTTTCATAGGCCTTCAGGAACGTGACCTGCACGATATCGCGGGCGTCTTCGGTGTCGTTGACCATGCGCAGTGCCCCGTTGAACAGGACCTTGTAATACTTTTCCACCAGGAGCTCGAAGCTGTGGCGGTCCCCAGCGAGCGCCTTCTCCACCAGGGCGCTGTCGCCCGCCATCGATTGAACTACCGGGAAGCGGCCGGAAGGTTGGTCTCGTCGGGGCAGGGGCACGCTCGGAGGCCTCCGGGGATTCAACGACCCCTCGAGCACACCGGCAATCGCAGCCGAGGCCCAAGATCTCGCGACGGGTCCATCCAGGCGTCGCGAGCGTGCTCGCGGGCTGATTCCTCGAACGATGCTCAACCTATATCACAATGAGAAACGTCGAAGCGGGGGTGGAGAGCACCGAATCGTAGGCAGGTCAGTAGATCTACGCAGTTTTGCTCTTCAGTCGTTCGCGCGCCTCGTCATCGCTTCCACACAGCGCGAACACCGCTTCGAGGCCGCAGATCTGCAGGATGGAGCGCACGCGCGGCGCACAGCCGACGACCGCGAACCGGCCTCCATGCCCTTGGACTCGCGCCAAGAACTGCATCAGGACCCGGACCCCGGCGCTGCTCATCCAATCGACGCCGCGGAGATCGAGGAGCAAGGAAGGCGACTCCGGAACGATCCACGGCAACACCGCTTCACGCGCCTGCGCCGACCCATCCAGATCCAAGTGTCCGACGAGAGCGACCACCGTGCCCTTGAGGCTCGGGTCGGTGCTGCACGTCACATCCATGGCCCACTTCCCTTCCTGCACGCCGATGAGGAGCGCCGAGATCCTTCCTCTCCCCCGTGGCCCGAGGCCGTGGAATGAAAAGGCCCTGCCATGCCTGGCAGGGCCGAGTCTGGCGGAGAGAGAGGGATTCGAACCCTCGGTGCGGTTACCCGCACACACGGTTTCCAACCGTGCCGATTCAGCCGCTCTCGCATCTCTCCGTTCGTGGTCGCGCTCCCATCCATGAAGGCGAGGCTTCGCCGGGCCTGGGGCCCTGCATCAGGGGGCGACATCGTCGGGGAAAGGATCCACCGCCGCGACCTCGCGACCCTGACGGCGTAGCTCGCGAAAAAACCGTCGCAGAACGAAGCGACTCTCCTCGGCGAGAATGCCCTCCACCTGCTCGACCTGATGATTCAAGCGCGCCTGATCGAGCACGTTCAAGACCGAAACGCAGCCGCCGAACTTCGGGTCCCGTGGTCCGAACACGACGCGACGCAACCGGCCGAGCTGAATGGCGCCGGCGCACATGGCGCAAGGCTCCAAGGTGACGTACAGGTCTGCACCTGTCAAACGCCAGTCGCCGAGCGCTTCCCCGGCAGCGCCGATGGCGAGGATCTCCGCGTGCGCCGTTGGATCATGTGTCGCCTCTGTCCGATTGTGGCCGCGACCGAGGATCCGGTTGTCGCGCACCACGACGGCACCGACGGGAACCTCGCCGTCCTCTGCGCCGCGCATCGCCTCGTCCAATGCCACACGCATCCAATGTTCGTGATCGTCCAACCCTAGGCCCCCGTGCCTCAGTGCTTGCTCTGCGGAAACGCCGCAACGAGCGCCGCCACCGCGGCGTCCAGGACGACCGCGTAGTCCGGCGGCGCGTACACGCCGCCGAGCGTGCGTTTGTTCGTCCGCTCCAACTGACGTTCCAGCTCGGCGACCTTCTCTTCGCTCGGCCCGGAGTAGCGCAGCCCATCCCGGAACTGGGAATCACGTCCGAGCCACAACCTGCGGCCCGTGACCCCATCGAAGAGTCCAACCAGGACTCCGACGTGCGTGCGGGCCGCCCCCGTTTGCATCATGTCGATCTCGTCTTGGTGCCACAGATCGACCGCCCCACCCACGACCGCATCCACCTTGAGCAAAGAGGCGACCTGTTGCACGAACTCCGTGTCGACGTCTTCTTGATCCGAGATCCAGTCGGAATAGAAGGCGCGCAGATTGGGCGTGAGACCCGCTTGTTCGAGCGCCCGCGCCACCTCGCTCGCGCCGAGAAGCGTGTACTGAGTCGCGGCATCGAGCGCCGGGTAGAACTTGCCGCCTGTCATCCCCGCCGCGACCTGATCTGGGTCTTCGTCCTCGGAGACATCGGTGGCGAAGGGCAAGGTGGCCAGCGTGCGCAGCGGCCGTTCGTCGAATGTGGGGTCGAGCTCGTTCGTGAGCGGGTGCTCGAGTGCGGTGCGGTGTCCGCCGCAGGAAAGCATCGCGAGCGCCGCCGCTACGAGCCATCGCACGATTCGCATGTTCGCCCTTCGCCCCCTTCGGTGGCCCGCCGTGGCGCCGGCACGAAATTCGCGACTCGGCTCAAGTCCTCCCGAGCCGGCGCGAAGCTCTGCATAGCACGGGGAGGCGGAAGCGGCAAGGAACGCCCCTGGCGCTTTGCGGCGCAACATTGATACGATACTTTGTCTCGGGATCGTGCCATCGACACCCTCGTCGGGTGCTCGGGACACGATCCGGCCTCTTGAGAGGTCGCGAAGAAGGGTCGACGCGATATGTCACGCCTCCCCATCCATGCGTGCCGCGCACTCCTCGCCTCGCTTGTGGCCGCCTCGTGGTCGAGCTTCGTTCTGGCAGCCGACTCCGGCGTCCCCCAGGCCTCCGCTTCGCCCCCGCTGCCATTTCGCGCCGTCCGCAGCCCGGCGGACAGGTTTACAGCTTCTTCTTTGACAATGAATTACGATCGTGATCTGGCGTTGTTCCTGAACGCGAGCACGCGCCCCATCGACCTGGCGTTTCTCGACCGCTACGGGCACGCTCCCCCACCCGTCTCCGTGTGGGAAGATTCGACGGCCAAGGCTCTCTTCGATCGCTCCCAAGGCACCGACGTCGCCGAGGTCACTCCCGGCGAGAAGAATGCAATCACGCCGGCTACGGCCGGTGTGCGGATGGGAATCCCGAGCGCGGTCGCGGCCACGGGGGCAATCCTCGGCGGCATCGGACTCCTGATCAAGATTCTGCTGATCGGGATCTGAGGCTCTGCTCAAGCACGGCACGTTCGGCTCGCAACCACGCGAGCGCGGCTGCTTTCTGCTGCGCCGGCAAGAACGCGGCCATCATCCCCGCATCGGTCATCGCATCGATCTGGGCGAGATCGAGCCCGAGAACACGATGCGCGACGAGCATTTCGCGCGTGAGATCGGTGTCGAAGTAGCTCGGATCGTCCGCACCCAAGGTGACACGGAGTCCGCGCCGCAGAAGTTCGGGGAGCGGATGCCGGGCGAGGTCCGGGACGATGCGAGTGCAGACATTGCTGGTGGGGCAGACTTCGAGTGTCGTTCCGCAGAGGAGCAGCTCGCGAACGACGTCCGCATCTTCGAGACAGCGAATGCCGTGACCGATGCGCGACACCTGCAGGAACTCCAACGCGTCGCGCACGCTCGCCGCACCGTCCCCTTCTCCGGCATGCGCGGCCGCGCCGAGACCGGCGGCGCGCGCTGCGGCATACGCGCCGGCGAACAATCTCGCCGGCTGGGCGACCTCGTCACCGCCCAAATGCACACCCACCACGCTCGGGTGCGCGATCTCAGCCAACGCCTCGACCTGCAGGGCCGCGAACTCCGGTCCAAAGTTGCGCACCAGGTCGATCACCAGGTTGTAGCGCGGCAGCAGCGCACCGCGCCGGCGCGGTTCGAGCACCGTCGACTCGGCCGCGGCGACTGCGGCCAGCAGCTCCTGCCAAGGCATGCCCATGCGCACGAAGATCGCGCCCGAGAACAGCACCTCGGCATACACCACGTTCTGTGCCAAGAGCTCGCGGAAGAGGTCGCACGCGATGTCGTGCACGTCCTGGGTGTCGCGCAGGCACGTGACGACGAAACGGAAATGGTCGAGGAACTCGGGGAAATCGGAATGTTGGAACAACCAGGTCAAATCACTGACGCTGCCGAATTCTGGATGCAGCCCGTGCCGCCTGCAGATGGCGAGGAAGCGGGCCGGACGCACCGCACCCTCGAGGTGGACGTGCAGCTCGACCTTGGGAGTGGCGCGGATGCAGGCCTCGGCGCGCGCGCTCGCCTCGTCGTCCGTCGTCTCAGCCTTGCCGGCCGCCATCGGACTTGTCCTCCGCGGCACGCGCGCGCAAGAACTCGATCAGGAGACGGACGCCGACGCCGGTGCCGCCTTGCGGCCGATAGCCCTCCGCCTTGTCGAGGTACGAAGTGCCGGCAATGTCGAGGTGGGCCCACGGCGTGGCGCCGACGAAATGTTTGAGGAACGCCGCGGCGGTGATGGTGCCGGCATTCTTCCCGCCCGTGTTCCTGATGTCGGCGATGGGCGAACGGATGAGCTCCTCGTAGTCTTCCCACAGTGGCAGCTCCCACAAGCGTTCGTAGCACCGCGTGCCTGCCGCCAGGAGCTCCTCGATCAGGTGGCGATCGTTGCCGAGAACGGCGGTCGCGGTTTGTCCGAGCGCGATGAGCGCTGCGCCCGTGAGCGTCGCCAGATCGACGATGGCGGCGGGCTCGTAGCGCTGCGCATACACGAGCGCATCCGCCAGGACCAACCGTCCTTCGGCGTCGGTGTTGTCGACCACCACCGTCTTGCCGTTGCCCATGCGCAAGATGTCGCCGGGACGATAGGCGCTGCCGCCGAGGAGATTCTCCGTGCACGGGACCAAGCCGACGACACGCACCGGAAGTCGCAAGCGCGCTGCGGCCTCGACGGCTCCGATCACGGCCGCGCCGCCGCCCATGTCCCCCTTCATCTCGTCCATCTTGGGCGCGGGTTTGATGCAAATGCCGCCGGCATCGAAGGTGATGCCCTTGCCGACGAAGACGAAGCGCGGTGCCCGTTTGCCTGCCCCTTCGTACTCGAGGATGATGAATTGCGGCGGTTGGTTGGTTCCGGCCGAGACCGCCACCAGACCGGCCATTCCCAGCTTCTCGGCTTCCTTGCGCTCGAGGACCTTGCATTTGAAACCGAATGCCTCAGCCGACGCTTGTGCGCGGCGGGCCATCTCGGTCGGTGTCACCTCGTTGGCTGGTGCGTTCACCAGATCACGCGCCTTGCGCACCGCATCGGCCAAGATCTCGCCCTCTTCGATGCCGCGACCGACCGCCGCATCCACCCGCCGCACGGCCACGAGGAGGACCGACTCGAGCCGGGTGGCGCCGTTTTCGTTTCGGCTTTTGTACTTGTCGAAGCGGTAGTCGCCGAGCAGGCTGCCTTCGGTGAGCGCTTGCGCCATGGCCGCATCGCCGAGTTTCTGCGGGGCTGGAAACAGGATCGCCACCTCGCGCGCCTGCAGCTCGCCGGCGCGCATGACGGCGCGAGCCGCCACTTGGCGGATGCGTTCGAGATCCAAGTCGGCTTCCTTGCCGACACCGAGGAGGAGAATGCGCCGAGGTCCGGCGGGCTTCGGGTTGTAGAGCGTGACGTGTGTCCCGAGCTTGCCGGTCCAATCCCCGGCACGCAGGACCGCGGCGAGAATTCCGCCACTGGCTTTGTCCAATGTCACGAGCGGACCGCGGAGAGCTTCCCCCTCATGCAACGGCACGCAGAGGAGCGGCGTGCGCAGACGGGCCAGGTCACCTTTTCGCAGGCGGATTCGCATGGGGGCACATTAAAGCAAGCTTGGCCCCTGGCGGCAATGCCTTTTCGGAAGCGATCCGACATTGTCGCGGTCCAAGCCGGCACCGAGGGATCGCGTTCAGACCACCAGCTGCTCGAGGCAACGTGCCAGCTTGTGGTCACCGCGCTGCTCGGCGATCGTCACGGGCTGCCCGCCCACCAGGATTTCGCTCCACGTCTCGTGCTCCGAGACATCGTAGGCACGGCTGTCGACGCTCAATCCCGCGGGGGGGTCGCGCAGGAGCTCGCTCGGCGGGTGCGAGGGCAAGGCGAAACGCCCGAGCAATTCTTGCGGATAGATGCGGTCGCGTGTCGCGAGCGCGAAGCGCGGAACGCCGGCCAGGCGCGCCCAGACGGCGTGCATGCGCGTTCCCGTGCGGTGCACGACGTGACGCGGCAAGATGCTCTCGACGCCGACGACGAGGATGGCATTGCCCTCGAGGTGCGCGCACAGTCCGGCGTCACTCACGAGCGTCACCGTTCGCTCTTGCGCCGCCAACCAGCGTGCGAACGCCGTGCCCTCGTGCAACGGGCGCGACTCGGCGCACACGACTCCAGCCAGCAGCTCGCGGCGATGCAGCGCTTGAATCACCTCCGCCACCAGCACGTTGGCGGACGTCGTCACGACTCGCACCGGGCTGTGCACGCGCTCGACGAGCGCGGCGGCGGCGGCATGCCGGTCGGCATCCAAACCTTGACGCAACGAATCGAGGGCATTGCCGACCGAGGCCATCCCCAACACTTCGACGGCACGCAAGACGAAGTTGGCGACGTTGGCCACCGCCGCCAACGCCGGCTGCGACAAGACGATGGCGCGCGCCGCCTCGGCGAGAAGCTCCGGATCCGTGCTGGCCACCTCGCGCAGCAGATCCCCGGCACGCAATGCCAGAACGCTCGAGGGCGAGCGCAAGTCGGCGCTCAAGGCACGGATCTTCGGTTCCCACGCCGCGGTCAAGTTTCCTCCGTGTTGCGATTCGGAGTGATGACACAACGGGCCGGCAGTGTGATGCCGGCCCGTTGCCAGTGGCGCGCCCAGGAGAATTCGAATCCCCAACCTTCTGATCCGTAGTCAGACGCTCTATCCAATTGAGCTATGGGCGCAACGATCGCTTTCCCGAACGAACGCCGGCGTTCGTTCGACTCTGGCGGAGAGAGAGGGATTCGAACCCTCGGTGAGGCTTTTGTGCCCCACACTCGCTTAGCAGGCGAGCCCCTTCGGCCTCTCGGGCATCTCTCCAGCGATTTTTTCGCTCGGCGCGGCGCAGACGACACGGTTTCAGGGCCCGCCCACACTAACCACAAGCGCTGGGGCTGTCAACCAGCCGCGTCCGCGCGGAACCCATTGCATCTTGCCGCGTTGCAGCGACGTGTGGGAATCTACCGCATGGCCGTGTCGCGATTCTCGACGTTGCAACGATGGAACATGCGGACGCCGTGGCTGCTCCCCGCACTCGTCCTCATTGGCTTGGCCGCGGCCTCCGTGCTCGATCGTCGCGAGAGCGGAGCGACGAGGACGCGGAGCGACGACACCGCGTCGCGTCTCGAGGCGGTCGGCGCCATCGAACCGGATCCGGACAATCCGGTACGCTCGCTCGTGCGCATCCAGTGGACCTCGTTCCTCGGCGCCGAGGCGTATGAGGTGCGCTTCTGGTCGCAGGAAATGCGCGAGGTCGGTCGTCACCGTGCCGGAGCCGCCAACGTCGCGGTGCTCGACCTGGAGGAAACGTGGCGCCCCGTCGCACCCTCGCGGCTCCTGCATTGGCGTGTGGTGGCGATGGCGAACGGTGCGGACATCGCCGCCTCCGACCTCGGTTCGCTGCGCTTGCCGTGATTCCGGGAGCGCGACCCATGCTATGATCGAGAATCATTCCACGGACCATTGCCGCTCGGGCGCCGCGCCGCGTGCGCCGAGCGCCAAGGGGGCAGAGGAGGGTGACACCGTGCCGACGTTCATCCGGCTGGCGAAGCTGACCGAGCAAGGCATTCGCAACATCCAGAACCTGAAGGCGATGCTCGACGATACGCGCCAGGTCATGGAGCAGAATGGGGTCAAGCTCGTGCAGGGATGGGCCACGCTCGGCGAATACGACGTCGTCGCCGTCATCGAAGCGCCCGACGCCAAGACCGCCGCCAAAGTCAGTGCACTGATCGCGTCCCGTGGATATTTCCGGGCCGCCACGCTCTCGGCCATCCCCATGAACGAATTGAGCGACGCCTTCGAGCCCTGACACTCCCGGGGTCACAGCACGGGCTTGCCGCTCGCCAGAGCCGCGAGTGGCCGGCCGACGAGCGCCCGCCAGATCTCGGCGGTGTCGCTCGCATCCAAGAATCCGCGTTTCTCCCAGCGCTTCGGGTCCATGAGGAAAGCTCCCGCCTTGCGCACCGCCGCCTTGACGTCGTCCCGTGACTCGCAACGCTGGTCGTACCAGATGAGGAAGTCGGCGATGGCGGGTGTGCGAGCGAAATCGCCGCGCATATCGCTGTCCCACGTGCCGTCGGAGCGCTGCGTCCGCAGCAGCCATTCCACATGGGGGAGCAATGCTTGCCGCAGCCTCGCCGTGACCTGCGCATCGTCGAGCAACAGATCGGCGGCCATCCAGCCTTCTTGCGTATAGGCCGCCACGGTGTTCGCGCCCTCGCCACGCACCAGGCTCGGGAGCGATCCATCGCGTTGCAGCTGCGACAGAGTGTATTCGAGCGCGGCGAGCGCCCGCCGGCGGTATTCCGGCGCTCGCGTGCGGCGGAACAGCCAGGCCTGCAGCTCGATGCCGACGAGCGCCGTGCTGACGAGATACGGATCGTCGGCCCAACCGACGTCGGATCGCCAGGCTTTGGTGGCGCCGCTGCCGGTGATCGGCCATCCCACGCCCAGGGCGCCGGATTCGAGCATCATCCCATCGCGCACGATCGCGGCGATGAACGTCTCTGCCGCCTTCTCGTAGCGTTGAGCGCGGCCGCTATCCACGTGCGCCTCGAGTGCATGGAACACGCCGAGTGCAGCTCCCATGTCGGCGAGCCAGGACGTCGCGTAACCGATCGACCAGAAGCCGTGGTGTTGCTGCTGCGCGACGAGGCTGTCGGCGAATGCCGTGGCGCGAGCGACGCCCGAGGCGCCGCCAACCCCCTCGCCATCTGGTTGCGATTGCATCGGCACCGATTGCGCCGCGACCAGACCGCGCATGAAATAGCCCTCGACGAAGAGCTTGGCCGCGGGTGCCGGCCGCGCCAAAGTCCCCGTGCTCCATGCGCGGAGCGCGGTCTCGGCTTTCGCTGGGTCGCGGAGATAGGGGTTGCGCGAGTCGGCCCACACGCCGACGGCGAGAATGCAAAGGGCGGCGACGGCCGTCGCGCGCGTCGAATGCGGTCGAAGTTTTCGTCTTGCCAGTCGTTCCACGGCGTGTATCCTAGCCGAATTCACCCTCGAGGTTCTTGCGGAGGTCGCCACATGGGATTCGCCGGCTCCATCGACTCGTTGCGCCCGCGCTTTCGTGGGGAGATCCTCTTGCCCGAGGAGCCAGGTTACGACGCTGCGCGCCGCATTTGGAACGGCATGTTCGATCGCCGTCCGGCGGCGATCGCACGCTGCGTCGGCACGCACGACGTCATCCAAGCAGTGCGTTTCGCGCGCGAGCACGGACTCCGCGTCTGTGTCAAAGGCGGCGGCCACAACTCGGCCGGCACCGCGGTATGCGACGATGGCTTCCTCATCGATCTCTCGCTCATGCGCCGAGTCAACGTGCACGCGCGGCACCAGACCGCACACGTGGATGGCGGTTGCCTGCTCGGCGACGTCGATCACGAGACGCAGCTGCACGGTCTCGCGGTCTCGGCCGGCATCATCTCGCACACCGGTGTCGGCGGCCTGGCGTTGGGCGGTGGCTTCGGCTGGATCAGCCGCAAGCACGGCCTGTCGGTGGACAATCTGCTCGCCGCCGAGGTCGTGACCGCCGCCGGGGAGCTCGTCCAGGTGAGTGACAAGGACAACGAAGATCTCTACTGGGGCTTGCGCGGTGGTGGCGGCAATTTCGGCATCGTCACCTCTTTCGTCTTCCGCTGCGCGGAAATCGGGCGCGAGGTGTATTCGGGCTTCCTCGTCAAGTCGTTCGAGGACGCGAGGCACTATCTCCAGTTTCAGCGCCAGTACGTGCGCACCTTGCCCGACGAGATGACGGTGTGGACGGTGCTGCGCCATGCGCCGCCGCTGCCCTTCGTGCCGGCAAGCCACCACGGCAAGCTCGTGGTCATCGTGCCGTTCGTGTGGCTCGGGGACCCCGCCCGTGGCGAAGCGCTCATCCAACCGCTGCGCGAGTGCGTGCCGTCCGTGGGCGAAGCCTTCGGTCTCAATCCTTGGACCGCCTGGCAATCGGGCTTCGACCCGCTCGTCGGCCACGGCGCGCGCAATTATTGGAAGTCGCACAACCTGACGGAGCTGTCCGATGCGTGCATCGACCGCATCCTGGAGTGGAGCGGGCGCATGCCGACTCCCGCCTGCGAGACCTTCATCCCGCACATGGAAGGCGCACCGAGCCGTGTCCCGGAGGATGCGACGGCTTACGCGCATCGCCGCATGCCCTTCGTCCTCAACCTCCATACGCGCTGGGATGACGCGCGCGACGACGCGCGCTGCCTCGAATGGGCGCGTGGTTTCCACGCCGCGACGCAGCCGTACGCCCACGGTGTCTACGTCAACTTCCTGAGCGAAGAAGGCGAAGACCGCGTGCGCGAGGCCTATTCGCCCGAAGTGTGGAAGCGGCTGGTCGCGGTCAAGGATCGCTGGGATCCCGACAACTTCTTCCGCATGAACCAGAACATCCGACCCACCCGCGCGCGCTAGCCGCACTTGGCGAGCCGCACAAGTGCGATCACGTGGCAGCGACGCCGGCCAGCTCGGCGCTACGCTGCCACAACTGTTCCTGCAACGCCGGGTCGAGCGCCCGCGGCGCCGCACGGCGAAGACGGTGGCGATCGAAGTAGCCGCCGCTGATCCCGGCCAGAGCGGGATCCAGCGCCGCGCGCACGATGGGTGACGCACCTCGGCCCGGCGTGCTGCCGGCGAAGATCCAGCGCAGGAAACCGAACGGCCACAAAAAGTCTCGCACCAGACCGGTGTTGATCGTTCCGGGGCGGACGGCGTTGACCGAGACCCGCGTGCCCTCGAGCCGCCGGGCGAGCGCCTGCACGAATAAAACGTTGGCGAGCTTCGTCGCCTGGTAGCGCGCACGCCTGTCGTATCGCCCCGTGGCTTGCAAGTCGGTGAGATCGAGCGCTGCTCTGGCGTGCGCGTTCGACGACACCACGATCACACGCGCCGCCGGAGCCGCCACCAGCTGCGGCATCAGCAAGTGCGTGAGCAGGAAGCTCGCCAGATGATTGACCGCGAGCTGCATCTCGATGCCATCGATCGTCTCGAGTCGGCGCTGCGGGATGGTAGCGGCGTTGTGGATCAGCACATCGAGCCGGCCGACATTCCGGCTCCATTGCAGCGCCCCATTCCGAATCGAGGCTTGGCTGGACAAGTCCATCGCCACGACGTGAACGTCGCGTCCGGTGCGCAAACGCAATGCTCGTCGCGCAGCCTCGCCGCGCTCCGCGGTTCGCGCGCCGAGCCACACGTCGCCACCCAGTCTGGCGAGACGCGCGGCCACCTCGAACCCGATGCCGCGATTCGCCCCGGTGACGAGACAAGTCTTGGCGGCGATCGATGTCCCGCTCTGCTTCGAGCGCCGGCTCATCCGACGCGATCGTAACGCTGGATGTCGGGCGACATGGCGGCGAGGTCGGCGAGATGCACGAGAGCGCCCTGCACATGCGGCGAGCGCAGGTGCGCGTCGAGCGACGGTTCGCTCGCCCACTCCTCGACGAAGGTGAAGTCCGTCGGATCCGACCGATTCTGCAACAGTTCGTAAGTGATGCACCCCGCCTCGCGTCGGGTGGGTGCGATCAGGCCCTGCAGGGCCTCTTGCATGGCTTCGACCTTGCCGGGGCGGGCGATGAGTCGGGCAACGACACGAATCGTGGACATCTGAGGACCCTCCTTGGGACCTGGGGTGCGCGAACCCTAGCGCCTGAATGCCTTCCCTGCTAGAGTAGTTGGCGTTCTTTCGTCGACGACCGTCATGGCGCAGAAAGTGCCTGCACTCGGAGGGCCGTTCGGATGATCCCGGGCAAGATCCTGCGTTTTCTCGAGACCCGCGCCAACATCGCGACATCGGCGACGCGCGATCGGGAGCTCGTGCCGCATGGACATCGAGTCGTCGGCTGGCGCGTCGGTCCGGATCAGGAGACCTTGACGTGCCTCATCCCGGCGCTGTTCACCGATCACTTGCTCGCGGACCTCGAGGACAACGGCCACTTCGCGGTCACCATCGAAGAGATCCCGACGCACGAGACCTATCAGTTCAAGGGTCGATACCTCCGCCATCGCAAAGCCGCCGGTGAGGACATGGTGGCGAACGCCCGCATGCGCGAGCGCTTCGTCACCGGGCTCCAGGTCTTGCACGCCGGAGCTCCGGCCGCGATCTTAGCGGCCTTCATTCTCGAGCCGGCGATCGCGTTGGATATCCAGGTCAGCGAGATCTACCTGCAAACCCCCGGACCGGGAGCGGGGACCCTCCTTGCCCCAGTGGCCGAGGCCGGGAGGGCATGAGCGCAATGCAGACCAACCAGCTCCCCGACGCGATCCGGCCCGTGCTCGGCAACGGCGTTCCGTGCACGATCGCCACCTGCTCGAGCGACGGCATCCCCAATGCCACGATCATCTCGCAGGTGTATTGGGTGGATCCGACGCATGTGGCGCTGTCGTTCCAGTTCTTCAACAAGACCATTCGCAACGTGCGTGAAAACCCGCGTGCATCCGTGACGGTGAACGACCTGGCGGGCGGGGCTCACTGGGTCCTCGACCTGCAGTTCGAGCGCTCCGAAAGCGAAGGACCGGTGTTCGACGTCATGGACATGAACATCGAGGCCATCGCCTCGGCCACGGGGATGTCTGGCATCTTCAAGCTCCGGGCGGCCGACATCTATCGTGTGCTCTCCGTCCGCCGACTCGATTTCTCCACGTCGGCGTGACGAACCCACGGATCCCGTATGACTGACCCCGCCGCGCGGTCCGAAGATCTCGCCGCCCAGCTGGCGCGCAAGGCGACCGAGTTCGAAACCTTGCAGCGCGTGTCGTGGGAGATCAACGCGACGCTCGACCTCGAGGAAATTTACGACCTCACCTTGGAAACGATGGCCACGCTGTTCGCCTTCCATCACGCCACCATCCTGTTGTTGGAGGACGATCAAGAGACGCTCACCGTCGTCGCCAGCCGTGGCTACGAGAATCAAGCCATCGGCGGTCGGGTGAAGGTCGGCACGGGCGTGATCGGCATGGTGGCCAAGCGGCGCCGCATGCTGCACTTGAGCAACCTCGGTCAGACCCGTGCCTACGTCTCGGCACAGCGGCGCGAGATGGTCAAGGCCGGGCGTGCCGGCGAGCTCGGCGACACCGTGACGGTCCCCGGCTTACCCAACGCCGAGAGTCAGATCGCCTTGCCGCTCCTGGTCAAGGACGCGCTGATCGGCGTGTTCTCGATCGAGAGCCCCGTCCCACGCACCTTCGGACCGCACGACGAAGCACTGGTCACGATCGTCGCCAACCAGGTGGCGAGCGCGATTCACAACGCGCGCTTGGTGCGCGCCGAAACCACGCGCATGCGCGAGTTGGCGGACGAAAAGCAGCGCGCCGCCGAGGCGTTGCAGAGGGTCAACGATTCGCTCGAGATCCGGGTGCGCGAGCGCACCGCGGAGTTGGAGCGCGAGCTGCGCGTCGCGCGCGAGCTGTTGGACGACGCGCGCAAGCGCGTCGAGGGGCCGCTGCTGGGCCAGAGCGCGGCCGTGCAGGGCCTGCACCTGGCGATCCGCCAGTACGCGCAGGGCGACCCACCGCTGCTCCTCGTCGGTGCCACTGGATCCGGCCGTGAAGCTGCCGCGCGTTCGATTCACCACGAGTCCAGCCGGCGGGGTGGCGCTTTCATCCAAGTCGATTGCACCTTGCTGCACGCGCACGATCGGTCGAAACTTCTGGGCTCGTTGGACCCCGAAGGGCGTGAGATCGGCAAGATGCGGCTCGCCACCGGTGGTGTCTTGTACCTCGACGGTGTGCACGGCCTCCCTCTGGAGCTGCAGGATGCGCTCGGCGAGGAGATCGAGCGCATCGAGGCGACCCGGGAGAAGGGGGAAACTCCCGATCCGGACGTCCGCTTCATCGCCTCCAGCCACCGCGATCTGGCTGCGGAAATCCGTGCCGAACGCTTCGATGCGCGGCTCGGCCGCATTCTCCTGCAGCGGTCGATTCCCGTTCCGCCTCTCGTCGCCCGCCGCGAGGACATCCCGGCTCTGGCCGAGCATTTCTTGCGCAAGCATGCGCGGCGGCTCGGCAGGAATGCCGACAGCTTCTCGACCGCTGCGTTGGAGCGGTTGCAAGCCTACGCATGGCCCGGGAACATCCGCGAGCTGCGCACCGTCGTCGAACGCGCCATCCTCATGTCTTCCGGGCCCGTTGTCGAGATCGACGCCGAACACTTCGCCGGCAGCAAATCGCTCGGAAGCTATCGGTTGGTGCGACAGATCGGCGCGGGAGGCATGGGAGAAGTCTGGTTGGGCCAGCATCAGCTCCTGGCGCGACCGGCGGCGATCAAGCTCATTCGCCAGGAAGTCTCGTCCGGCAAGGATCGGGCCGCGCTCACCCAGCGCTTCCAACGCGAGGCACAAGTCACCGCCAAATTGCGTTCACCCCACACGGTCGAGCTCTACGACTTCGGCGTCGGCGACGACTCGACCTTCTACTACGTGATGGAGCTTCTCGTCGGCATGGACTTGAAGTCCATCGTGGAGCGTTTCGGGCCGTTGCCACCCGAACGGGTGGTCATGCTGCTGGCTCAGGCTTGCCTGTCGCTCGCAGAAGCGCACGAGATGTCGTTGGTGCACCGCGACATCAAACCGGCGAATCTCTTCGTCACCCACCTCGGCTCGGAGTTCGATTATTTGAAGGTGCTCGACTTCGGGATGGTCAAGGTCGAGCCGGGCGAAGAAACGTTGCACCTCTCGGTGCATGGGATCGTTCAGGGCACGCCTGCCTTCATCGCTCCCGAAGCGGTGCTCGCCGCCCCGGACATCGACGGCCGTGCCGATCTCTATTCGCTGGGCTGCGCTGCTTACTGGCTGCTCACCGGCAGGCCGGTGTTCGAGGTCAGCACCGCCACGTCCATGCTGATCCACCACGTGCAGAAACCGCCGCGCCCGCCGTCGGCGATCGCCGAGCAGTCGATCCCGAGCGCGCTCGACGCCCTCGTCTTGCGCTGCCTCGAGAAGGAGGCACGCAACCGCCCCGACAATGCCGTCGCTTTGCTCGAGGAGTTGCGCCGTATCCCCTTCGAGCGCCCCTGGACCAACGACAGCGCCCGTCACTGGTGGCAGCTGCACGCCCCCGAGGCCTTGCACCGCTTGCAGTCCTGATGCGGATCGTGGTGTGCCACGTTGCTTCAGGATTCGCGCCGCCCCGTCCTGCAAATCTCGAGGAGCGGACGCACATGCTCCGCCTGCGCACCCAGTGCCAGGGCTTTTTCGAGCGCCGGCACCGCGGGGCGATACTCCCCCTTCTGCACCAGCACCTCGCCGAGCGCGAACCAGGCTTCGGCGGCACGTGGATCCGCTTTCGTCGCGGCTTCGGCATGCTGCTCGGCGTCGGTGAGATCGCCGGTCTGCAGTGCGAGATTCGTCAGATGAATGTGTGCGGCGACATCGGTGGGACGTTGCGCCACGACGGCGCGCAGGTGCTCGGCGGCTTTCCCATATTTGCCCTGGCGTGCCAGCGCCAGCGCCAGATTCGTCCGGCTGGTGAGATTGCGGGGTTGCAATTCCAGCGCGCGGGCGAAGGCCGCTTCCGCCTCGGCCACACGCCCCGCATTGCCGAGCGCCGAGCCGAGCCGATTGTGGAAATCGGATGACTGCGGATGCAGCCGCACGATCCGCTCGTAGAGAGCGATGACCGCCTCCGGATTCCCGCCTTCGCGCGTCGCTTCCACGAAGGCACGTGTCGCCTCGAGCGTGTTCTCGGTCAACCCCGGCAGCCAAGGATCGCGTTCGAGGGCGGCGACAAAGTGCGCCGTCGCTTCGCGCGGCCGGCCGCGCGCCTTGCTCGTCATCCCCAGCCAGAACTCCTCCTGCGCTTGCCGTCCGGCGGCGAGCGCACTGTCCATGGATGCCGGCAATCCATCCGGTGGCAATTGCAACCAATCCGGCAGCCCGGGAGGCGTGAGCGCGTGCAGCCGCTGCAGGTCCTCGAGCGTGGCCGTCTGGTAGACGAAGCGCGGAGCATCGAACTCGAGCCGATTGCGATCATCGGTGTACACCACGCCTTCGCCGGTGAAAGCGCGCAACGCCTGCGGGCCGGCGAGGAAGCGCTGCAATAGCCCGCGCACGTCGTGGACGTCGACGCTCGCCAAGTGCCGCGCCACGTGCGGCTCGCGCATGCGCTGCTGCAAGTCCACCCAGCGAATGGCGAGCTCATCCTTGGTCCCCACCAAGACGTAGTCGGAGCCGAACGCGGTTTCCCACAGGCTGGCGCTTGGAAACACTTCCTGGAACGTCCGCACCAAACCGCGAAACGCCGACATGTCCATGCTGTAGAGGTGCAGGAACACCACCATGATGCCGTGCGGACGCAGCCGCGTGCGACACGAGGTCAGGAACTCGCGTGTGTAGAGGCTGGCGACACCGGCCATCCATGGGTTGGATGGCTCCGAAATGACGAGATCGTATTCTTGCCGAGTGAGCGACAGGTGATTGCGCGCATCCTGGAGGATGAGGTGGAGCCGGGGATCCCGCAGCACACCGCCATTCACGTGCGTGAACAGCTCGGCCGCACGCGTCATCTCCGGGACGATCTCGATGCAATCGATGCGGCGGACGCTCGGATGTTGCGCCACGGCGTGGAGCGTGACGCCGGTGGCCAGGCCGATGACGGCGACGTCGCGCGGCTCGGGATGCAGCAGACAGCTCACGTGCCCGCTCAGAACCTGCGTCGACATGTCCTTGTCGTCGGACCCATCGACCTTGCCGTTGATGGCGAGGTAACGTGAGCCGCTCGGGCCTTCCTTGACGGTGATCGTCGAGCCCAGGCCTTCCTCGTACAGCAGGATCGAATACTCCTGGCGCAGGATGTCGGCGAGACTACGCCCTGGCGCAGCGTGCTGGCGGTAGCGCTCGGCATAGAGGAACGCTCCGCTCGTGAGCGTGGCCGGATCGAAGCGCGGGACGAAGATCGCCGCCAGCACACCGACTGCGATCGCCGCGGCGGCCGCGAGTCGGCCGCTCCGGCGCGGCAACCCCAGGCCGAGGATGATCACGGCCACCAGGATGTTGAGCAGCGCCCCGAAACGAATGGTGTCGTTCACACCCAGATGCGGCAGGAACACGAACCCGCCGCAGAAGGCGCCGAGAATGGTTCCCACCGTGTTGGCGGAATAAGCCGTGCCCACGGTTTCGCCCACGTGCGCGGCATCGCGCATGACGGCGCGGCCGACGAGCGGCAGGCACATGCCCATGCAGGCCGTCGGCAACAGCAATGCCAGGAAGATCAAGCCGAATTGAACGAGTTGAAAGCTCCAGAAGTTTTGGGACAGTTGCGGCACGAGGCGCAGCATCCACTCGGGAAAGCGCTGGAACACCGGGACCATCGCGAGAGCGCTGAGTCCGATGCCGAGCTCGGCGAGAGCGAAGGCCAGAGTCGGATTGCGCAGCCGATCGACGATGCGCGAAGCGACACTGCTGCCGACGGCGAGCCCGAGGATGAATGCGCTCACGACCAGAGCCAACGCATACACGGAAGAACCGACGACGAGAACCAGGACGCGCGTCCAAGCGATCTGGAACAGCATCGCCGCCAGGCCGGAGATTCCGTATCCGAGGAGCAAGACCGTCGCGAGACGGCGAGATGCCGCACTGCCGGCTGCAGCCGTAGGATGGCTCGCCGCAGTCCCCGCTGGTTGGGCGCGCACGGCGTCCGCGGGCGTGTCGCGTGCAGAGCGGGCCGGGAAGCGCGATTGCACCAGCCATGCGATCGCAGCCACCGTGAGGCTCGTGGCGACGCCGACGAGCATGGCGCCACGCAACCCGAGCTGCGGGATGAGCACGAACCCCGCGAGCAGCGATCCGGCCACGGCCCCGAACGCGTTCACGGCGTACAGCCACCCGAGCGATCGGCCGATGCGTTGGCGATCGTCCATGAAGTAGCGGCAGAGCACGGGCAATGTCGCGCCCATGAGCGTCGCCGGCACCAGGATCACCAGCCCACAGGCGAAGAACTTGAAGAGGTGAAAAGCCAGCGGGTGGGTCGCGAGATTCTGATACACCCAGCGAAACAGCGGCTGCTCGGCAGCCACGATCCATGGCAAGACGAAACAGAAGACGCCGATGCCGGCCTCGAGCGTGGCGTAGACACGTAGCGGGCGGCCACCCCGATCGATCCATCGTCCGGCGAGAAAAGCGCCGAGCGCCAAGCCGCCCATGAACGCCGTGAGGACGGCGGTGAGAGAGTGCACCGTGCTGCCCATCGGCAGGATGAGCAGCCGAGTCCAGCACACTTCGTAGACGAGACCCGCCGCCCCGCTCAGGAAGAACAGCAGCGAGAACAGGGACCGCGCGCTCGGCGCCATTCGACCTCCCACGGCTCCCGGCCGCGGGTCGCCGCAGCGCCCGGACGGACGAGACACTCGCCAGTATAGGTCAGACCCTGCTCCACTTGGACGATCCCGGGAGCTTCGCCAGCGCCTGTTCCCGGGCGAAGAAACGCATCGACCCACAATCCTTGCACACGACGACCGTGAGCTTCTCCGACGACCAGAAGCTGCCAAGGCCCGGGAGCCAGTTGGGTGCATGGCCTCCGCCCGCACACATCTCGTTGCTCTTGAACAGCTGTTTACCGCCGCAGTTCGTGCACGCAGTGATCTTCGACATGACGTTGCTCCTTGTTTTCGCCAGGAACCCGAAGCCCTGCCAGGCGGGGCTCACAGTCTTTCCATCTCGGGACCTTCGCCTTCGCCGTCCCGACTGGAGGTCCAGGGTGCTACGCTGCCATGTCTCGTCGGCCAGGGCCACAGAGGAGTCCGCGTGCAGATGCCAACCGTGTTGCGAGTTCTCCACGGCCGCGACTTCCGCTTCTATTGGTGCGGTCAGGCGATCTCGCTCACCGGCACCTGGATGCAGGTCATGGCCCAGGGCTGGGTGGTCACGGGCCTGTCGCCGGCAGCATCGGTGTTGAGTGCCGTGAACATCGCCTCCACGCTCCCCATCCTCCTGCTCTCCGTCGTGGGCGGGACGCTCGCCGACCGACACGAGAAGCGCCGCATCCTCATCGTCACACAAGTCGGCATGATGCTCCTCGCCTTCGCCATGTCGGCGCTCGTGTTCTCGCACCAGATCGCGCTCTGGCACATCTTCGTCCTGGCCACTTCGCTCGGTCTGGTCACCGCATTCGATCTGCCGGCAGCCCAGGCCTTTCCTCCCGAGCTGGTGCGACGCGACGAGATCCCACAAGCCG
>DASRJO010000109.1:0-8767 GCA_035649435.1 Candidatus Krumholzibacteriia bacterium
GTCCATGGCCAGCCCGCACGTGGCCGCCGCTTGCGCGCTGGTGAAGACGAAATGGCCGAGCTATCTGGCGGAGCAGGTGCGCGAACGCGTCCGGGTCACGGCCACCAACATCGACGCCACGAACCCCGGCTTCGCCGGACAGCTGGGCTATGGCCGCATCCACGTGGCACAGGCGCTCACCAAGGTGACACCTGCCATCCGCATTCGCAGCGTCACTTACGACACACCCGATGGTGACCAACTCATCGAGCCGGGTGAAACCATCGCCGTGCACGTGCGCGTGATCAACTATCTCGACGCCGCTACCACTGCCACGTTCACCCTCGGCGAAACATCCACCTTCGCCAGCGTCACCACCAACAACGACGCGGTCGCGAGCCTCGGCACCTTGGAGGAAACGGTGCTCGACTTCGCCGTGCGCTTCACCGCCGCGGCACCGGTCAACCATTTGGTCACGTGCGTGCTGAACATCACGACGGCCAGCCCGGCCTATACCGACGTCGATCGCTTCGAACTGCGCGTCCTGCCCATCATCACCACGCACGACGCCAACAATGTCGTCACCACCGTGACCAGCGTCGGCAAGCTCGGCTTCGGCGAAAAGGCCGGCGGCAATGGCAAGGACGGCGTCGGCTTCTTGTTCGATGGCTCGCCGAATTTGCTGTTCGAAGGCGCCTTGTTGATCGGCACCGGCAGTGCCACGATTTCGGACGGCGCGCGCGGCGCGAATCCCTCGCTCGCAGACGACGATTTCGTCACCACCGCGAACGGCACCCCGTCGCTGACCGAAGCCCATCCGGTCTACGACCAGTTCGCGCTGGCAGCGTTCACCGACGCGGGGGCCACGACGCCCCTCGGCTTGCACGTGCGTCAGGAGAGCTGGGAAATCTCGGCACCACCCTACGATGACTTCGTGGTCCTGCGTTACGCGATTCTCAACCAGAGCGCTGAGACGCTCGACGGCGTGCGCGTCGGCTGGTTCTTCGACTGGGACGTGGACGGCTCGAACTACGAAACCAATCGCACCGGCTTCGACGCGAGCCGAGACCTCGCCTACGCGTACGACGATGGCGCCGGGCCCAACGTGTTCGTCGGTGTGCAGACGCTCACTTCACCCGGAACGACGTCGTGCCGCGGCATCTGGAACGACGAGGCTGCGGCCGACAATCCCGACTGGGGCGTGTACGACGGCTTCACCGACGCCGAGAAATGGGAGTGTTTGAGCGCTGGCATCGTGCATGCGGCGGCCGGGCCTGCCGACATCTCGCAGGCGCTGGCGACGGGCCCCTTCACCATCTCACCGGGTGATTCCATCGTCGTCGCCTTCGCCGTTCTCGGCGGCAGCGACCTCGCCGACTTGCAACAGAACGCCGATGTGGCGCAGTCGACATGGGACCAACCGGTCGATAGCGAAACCACGCCGGTGCCGCGACGACTGTGGCTGGCGCAGAACGTACCCAACCCGTTCAATCCGACGACCACGATCGAGTTCGATCTGCCGCAGCTCGCAGCCGTCGAGCTCGGTGTGTATTCCGTGAGTGGCAAGCTGGTCCGCACCCTCGTCGACGAGCATCGCCAGGCTGGAACGCATCGCGTGACATGGGATGGCCGCGATCGATCGGGCCGGCGTGCGCCGAGCGGAATCTATTTCTATCGTCTGACGGTGGACGGGCGCAGCTTCACCCGCAAGATGCAGATGCTCAAATAGCCAATCCGCGGGCGTGCAGTGTGCTCGGAGCCCTGCGCGCCCGCGTTCCTCGATACCGGCGAATCCTGACACCCAGCTCGACATTGGTGACGGCGAAACCCGAGCTCCGCGCTCCCCAGCACCTCCGCGACGATTCGGTTAGAATGGCAGCGACCCTCGACCCGAGGCCACCTCCGTGCCTGGGCGATGTCCATTCCCGAACCCAGTGGTGGTCCAAGCATGCAACGGCGAGATTCGCGACGCCGGCCGGAGCGGAGTCGCGCCAGTCGCGATGCACCGCGCGGCAAGCGCCCCAGCAGTTCGCGTCCTTCGTCTCGGGGTCCATCGACGAGAGATCGTCGGCCGGACGGCCCTACGAATCCAGGACGCGACCGCCGACCACCACTCGCAGAACGCGGCCCAACCACGCGCCGCGATCGCACATCCCGTCCGCCGGTAAACCGCGAACGAGGATCCCGTCCTCCCGTGAGCCGCGATTCCGGATCCCGTCCGCCCATGAACCGAGATCGAGGACCCCGTCCGCCAATGAGCCGCGATCGAAATGCCGGACGTGGCAGGAGCGATTCGGCCGAAAGTCGTGACCGACGTCCACCTCGCGCCGGGCGCGATTCGGCCGAGCATCGCGATCGACGTCCGCCAGGCACGGATCGCTTCCCGACTGCGCGGCGAGAACGCGCTCCCGGCCGGGCTGCATTCGGCCCGAAGGAACGCCGCAGACCTTTCGATGCCGGTGGTCGCCCTCCCCGCTTCGAGGAGCGCGGCCGCTCCGAGCGCCCCTCCGGGTTGGGCCGCGGACCGAGCCCCGACGAGCGAAGGGACCGCCGCGCGCCGCGCAGTCGCACCGGCCCGCCAAGCAGTCGCAGCGGCCCGCCAAGCAGTCGCACCGGCCCGCCGAAGGAGCGCGCATGGGGACGCGACTTTGGGCCACGACGTCCCGACGATCGCAACCGTTCGCCGCAACGCCGATCTGCTTCCGCTCCCCCGAGCGCACGTGTCGACAAACGTCCATGGGGGGAGCGCAAGATGGGATTCCAACCGCGCGATCGGTTCGGAAGCGACCGTGGACCGCGGCAGGATCGCGGGGCTTCCCCTTCGAGTGCGTTCGCACCGAGCCGCGAATCGATGAACCGGCTGTTCGGACGCAGCGGCCTCCGGCTCTCCGAAGCGCAGCTGCAACAGTTCTGGCGCTTCCACGAACTGCTGCGACAGCGCAAGGACGAAGTCGACCTCACTCGCCTGCACAACTTCGAGAGCATGGTGCTCAAGCTCTACGTGGACAGTGCGCTCGTGGCGACGCTCGTCGATCTGCCGACGCCGCTCCTCGACCTCGGCAGCGGCGCGGGATTTCCCGGCATCCCGCTCAAGATCGTGCGGCCGGACGTCCATCTCGTGCTGGCGGAATCCAAGCCAGATCGCGTCGAGTTCTTGCGCCAGGCGGTGCAGCATCTCGGGCTGCAGAACGTCGACATCGTGCCGCACCGGGTCGGCCGCAAGTTCGAGGGCCGAGTGGCGGGTGTGATCACGCGCGCGGTCGAAACCATGCAGGAGACGCTGTCGCATGTGTCACCATGGCTGCCGCTCGGCGCACGCATCCTGTTCATGAAAGGTCCCGACTGCCAGGACGAAGTCGAGGTAGTGAAGCGAGCGTTCGGCGGGCAGTATCGCATCTCACTCGACCGGCCTTATTCGATTCCACAGACTTCGCACTTGCGGCGGCTGGTCATCGTCGAACGCATTGCCGCCACGGTTGCAAGCCCGGTCGAGCTCGATACACGGTCGCAGGCTCACGATGATGACGCCGAGGACATCCCCGACCTGGACGATCTCGTCGCTCTGGACGAAGTCGACGACGCGGTCGAAGAGCCTGACGACTTCGACGCCAAGCGCGACGAGCGCATCGATCCCGAGGTAGAGGCCGATCTGGCGAAGCGCACCGACGCACGTCCAAGCCAATCCACCGTGCGCGAGGTGCGCGAGGTCCGCGAAATCCTGAGCGCGACCAACCCGACGTTCAAACAACTGGTGGGATTGCACACGGGCCGCGGCATCCGCCGCGCGGGGCTCGCTCTCATCGCCGGCGCCAAGCCGATCGAGGAAGCCCTGCGCGAGGCACCCGCACGCTGCGTCGCCTGGATCAGCGACCCGGCCGAAGGTCCAACGAGCGCGGTGCCACGGAGCGTAGCCTGGTATCGCATGAGCCGCGAGCTCCTTCGGCGTATCGATGTCATTGGAACGGGACCGCCGCTGCTCCTGATCCGTGTGCCCGAGTTCCCCACCTGGTCGGATGCAGAGTGGCCGCGCGGCTGCACACTCTTCGTCCCCTTCCAGGACCCGGAGAACATGGGTGCGATCCTGCGCAGTGCCGATGCCTTCGGTGTGAGCCAGGTCGTGCTCTTGGCCGAGGCCGCCAACCCCTTCCACCCCAAGAGCGCTCGCGCCGCCGGCGGCAGCGCGCTCTTGCGTCTGCGATTCGCGCGCGGGCCCGCCATCGCGGCGCTGCAATGCGAGAAGGCGCCTCTGCTCACGCTCTCGGCGGGCGGTCGCGAGATCGGGTCCAGCGTGTTCCCGGAGACCTTCGGCCTGCTGCCCGGCCTCGAAGGCCCGGGGCTGCCGGAAACCCTGCGAAGTTTGGATTCGCTTCGGATCCCCATGGTGCCAGGGGTGGACTCTCTCAACGCCGCGACTGCCACGGCCATCGCCTTGTTCCTGTGGCGGCAGCAAATGGGGGCGGCCCCCGATGCCTCCCCTCGGGCGAATCCGGAGTCCAAGTCGCCAAAAAATCGCCTCCAAACTTGACCTGCCGCGGCGTGAAGTGCATCCTTCACCGCAGCCGGTGAGCCTCTTGCTCTTCCCCACACAGAGGCTCAGTTCGCAGACCCAGTTCGGAAGGTGTCGGTGCGTCCATTCACGCATGTCGCGATGGGGCTTTGCCTGCTTGCCGCGTCCACGGGGACGGCGCGGGCGATGGAAGCGATGCATTTCGAAGGCACGTGGGTCGGAGATCGTGACGGCTACGAAATGGTCTGGCGGTTCGACGCAGACGGCCACCTGCGCATGGACGGGCGTCGCGCCCGCTGGATCGCGCGACAGGACACCCTCCTGGTCGAGTTCGAGCCACCCGACGACAAGAGTGCGACCACCGAGAAGGCGGTCTACCAGTTCGTCGGGTCGGATCCGGAGCTCGCGCATCGGCGGCTGTTCATTTACGGCTTCGACCTCGGCAAGAGCGGGGTTCTCCTCACCCGGAGAGCTTCCGACGAGGACCTGGCTCGTCTCCAATCCGCGGTGAAGGTCGGAACGGCTCCGGCGGGGTCCCCCTCGGCCTCGAGCTCGGCCCCGACCGCTCGTGAAGCCCGCAGTCGACCCACTTCGCAACGTTAATTGTCACAACGACTCACAACGATTTCTCCCCGACAGGCCAGGTTTCGCTCGGCTCTTTTCGACGCTGAGTGCGGTTGAATCGGCTAATCGGGGGCCATTCGCTGCTCCGCCCGCCCCCGGGTGCCCTTCGCCGGGGCGTATTTTCCAGACGGCCCATGATCTCTTGTCACGCCGCCTGCTCCAGGTAAAGCTCAGGCGGGAACGGGACGAACGGCGAGGATGGGAAGCGGATGAACTTCGGCGCGCTCTGGGAAAAGAGACCACGCTTCGATCGATTGATCCCGCGGGGACCACGATTCGATCGATTGATCCCGCGCGAGTGGCGCCCGCTCCTGCGCCGGATCGGGCTCGGTTTGACGTTCCTCCTCGCGGGGCTCACGGTGCTCTATGCGATTCGGGCCGGCGCCCTGCGCGCGCGCGTTCTGAGTGAGTTCGAAGACTTGGCGCACAACGAATACTCCCACGTCATCGCCGAACCGATGCGCGTCCGTATCGGCACCGATACGCGCTCCTTCGGTTTGGTCTCGCGCTTGGAACGTGCAGGCTTCGTGCGAGGACGCGGGGATCTATCTCCCGGACAGTTCCGTGTCGAAGGCAAGCGCGTCTTCTTCCGCCGCGCCGCGAACGCGGCGCCGAGCGAAGGCGGCGATGTGCGCATCGACTTGGATGGTGCCATCATCTCCTCCATTCAAGAAGATGGAAGGGCGCAGCAGAGCGTGCTCTTGCCGTCGGAGCACCTCACCTCGTTCCGGCGCGAACTGTACGAACGCCGCACTCCCGCACGCTACGATCAGATCCCGCCCGGCGTGGTGCAAGCAGTGCTGGCGGCCGAGGACCGCCGCTTCTTCGACCATCACGGCCTCGATGGCCGCGGCATCGGGCGTGCACTGTGGCGCAACTTGCGCGAGCGTCGCATCGCAGAAGGCGGCAGCACGATCACGCAGCAGGCGGTGAAGTTGATCCTGCGCCGGCGCGGGCGAGCGGTGGGCGCCAAGCTGGACGAAGCGATCCTGGCCGTCATCGTCGAACGCCATCTCACCAAGCAAGAGATCCTGCAGGTTTATCTCAACGAGCTGTACTTCGGCCAAGACGGCCCGTTCGCCGTTCACGGTGTCACCGAGGGCGCGCGCCATCTATTCGGCAAGCCGTTGAGCTCGCTGTCGAAGCGCGAGCAAATCGAGCTCGCTGCCGTCATTCGCGCCCCGAACGCGGCGTCTCCCCACCACAATCGCGACCGACTCGACTCCTATGCCGATGCGGTGACCCGCGCGCTCGAGCAAGTCCATCCGCCGCCGGAGGCGAGCGACAAGGATGCAGCAGAGGAGGTTCTGCCTCCGGGCTTCTTGCTCCCGACCGCCACCGACGGCGACGGCATCGACTTCGGCACGAGCCAGATGGCCTACTACTTCGACGTCCTCGCGCGCGAGTGGACCGCACTCTGCAAGCGCCAGCGAGTTCCCAAGCCCGCGACGCTCGTGGCCAGCGTCGATCCGCTGATGCAGCTGCGCGCGGCGCAAGCGCTCGCGGCGGGGCTCAAGGAAACGCGCGCCACCAAGAGCCGGAAGAAGAAAGGCGAGACGCAGTCCGCCGTGCAGGGAGCGGTCGTCGTCCTCGACGCCGAAACCGGCGCAGTACGCGCGCTCGTCGGCGGCGACGATTACGCCATGACGCCATTCAATCGAGCCATCGACATCAAGCGCCCCGTCGGCAGCACGTTCAAACCATTCGTGTTCCTGGCGGCGATGGGCGGCGGCGACGCCGAGCCGCGCATCACGCAATCCAGCTGGCTGCCGGACGAGCCGCGCGAATACCGTGTCGGTCGCACCGTCTGGCGCCCTGCCAACTTCGACGGCGAGTACCGCGGTTGGATCACGGCGCGCGAGGCCCTGTCGCAGTCGGTCAACGCAGCAACGGTGGCGCTCGGTATGGAGATCGGCGTCAAGAATGTCGCGCGCCTGGCGCAGGATTTGGGGTTAGCCGAGCGCGTGCCGGCCAATCCGTCCATTTGTCTCGGCGCGCTCGACACGTCGCCCTTGCTCGTCACCCGTGCCTATGCGGCGATCGCCAATGGCGGCCACACGGTCACGCCGCACGCGCTGCTCGAAGTGCGCCACGGCGACCGGCGCCTGCGCGTGTACGCCGACGAAAAGCAGCAGCGTGTGCTCGACCCGCTCGTGGCGTACGTCGTCACGGACATGTTGGTGGACGCGCTCCGCACCGGCACGGGCGCTTCCGCCGCCGTGCATGGCTTCCATCATCTGGCCACCGGCAAGACCGGCACGACCGACGATGCACGCGATGCCTGGTTCGCCGGCTACACGCCAGAGATCGTCACCACGGTCTGGGTAGGGCACGACGACAATCGCGCCACGAATCTGACCGGCGCACGTGCCGCACTCCCGATCTGGTCGCGCTTCATGCGTACGTGGGTCGGCGACAGCTGGGACCTCGATTTCGAGCCACCGCCGGGAATCACCTTCCGTCGCATCGACCCGACCACCGGCCAGCTCGCCACCAGCCATTGCGAAGAGGAAGAAATCGCCGCCTTCCTCGAGGGCACCGAGCCGCAAGAGGGCTGCTCCGACCATCGCAGCTGGTGGACGAGCGACGACGGCGACGAAACCGACGCCCGCGACGAGCGCTGGCAAGGCTGGCACAAGAAGCCCGGATTTCTATCCCGCCTCAAGAACGCGTTCGGCGTCTAGATCCAGCCACATCCGTCCGAAACCGAATACCGACGGGCCTTTGGAGTTTCGCTAGCGAGCGATGATGAACTTGCGCGCGACGGCACCAGATGGACTGCTCAATCGAACAAAGTATGCTCCGCGCGAGACCGACGTACCTCGTGAGGTGAGCCGCATCCACTCGGTCGAGTGCGAGCCCGCACTCAAGCCTCCGTTTTGCGCAGTCCACACGACTCTCCCGCGCACGTCCATCACCACCAATCTGACGTCCGATTGCTGGGCAATTCGGTAGTCAATGTGGACGGATTCCGATCCCACGCGCACATCGGTGATCATCTGCTCGCCAGCCCGCAGGGCGTTCTCGTCTACGTCGGTGGGAATAGGAAGTCCGAAGGCATAGTGCAGATCCTCCGTGGTACGACTGAGATAGGCAAGGTGACAAGTGCCATCGACAGAGATCTCGAGTGACACGAATTCGCCAGCGCGGTCGATGTCAACGATCTCCGCTGTCCATCCCAGACTGCTGTTCTTTCGAGCGTGGAACAGATCGCCGTGGTTATCGTCTGTGTAGGCGACGTGCAAGTTTCCACTTCCATCGAAGGCAAGAGAAGTGTAATTTCCGCGCCCCGCGACGGCATCGATTTGCTCGACCCACGCGAGCGAGTGAGTCGCTACGATCCCGTGCCAGGCGTGGCTCATGTTGGCGGCTCCGCTCCACTTTCGCGAGCTCGGCGGATCGAGCGGATGGAGGGCGAACAGCCGCGTCTCGACCACAGGGATAGGAGATTCCATCTACCACGCATGGAGGGGTGCGAAATTCGCTTGGAAACTCCGGAAGAAGAAAGTGAAGCGAGCCGCCTTTGCGCTAGAATCTGCACACGAAGCTGCGATTAAGGGTGCCCCAGAGCGCGAGGAGCCAGCGTTCGAGTGACGACTCGTGACCCCCGTCAGATCCTCCAGGAACTCGTCGACACGCCGCCGGCCGAGCGCCCGG
>DASRJO010000110.1:0-20187 GCA_035649435.1 Candidatus Krumholzibacteriia bacterium
CGGCATGTAGTCCGCCAGACCCTTCGCCGCCAACACCCGCGTGATCGCCGACGTCAAGGTCGTCTTGCCGTGATCGATGTGCCCGATCGTCCCTACGTTCACGTGCGGCTTCGTCCGCTCGAACTTCTGACGCGCCATCTCGACCTGGACCTCCTCACGGGTTCTGCTGCGAGCGATCGTCTGCGTTCGTGTTTCGTGGAGCCCACATCCGGATTTGAACCGGAGACCTTTTGCTTACCATGCAAATGCTCTACCGACTGAGCTATGTGGGCTCGACCCCGTTGGATCGCGGCCCCGCGATCCCAAGATCTGGAGCGGGAAACGGGGCTCGAACCCGCGACATTCAGCTTGGAAGGCTGACGCTCTACCAACTGAGCTATTCCCGCCCACGTGCCCTGCGCGATCCGCGTCGCGCTCCTTGTTCTTGCGCCGACCGGGTCCCTCGGCGTCGTTGGTTCATTTGGTGGGGAGGGGAGGATTCGAACCTCCGAAGCCATCCGGCGACAGATTTACAGTCTGTTCCCTTTGACCGCTCGGGAACCTCCCCACAGTCGGTCCTCACATGCCGGTTCCTCTGCCGCGCATTTCATCCTGGAGCTGGCGAGAGGACTTGAACCCCCAACCTTCTCATTACAAGTGAGATGCTCTACCAGTTGAGCTACGCCAGCGTGAGCTCTTCGTGACGAGATGGGACCAGACAAAGCGAGCCCGCACTCTACGGGACCCTCGTGGCACCGTCAACCCCTGGCGCCAGCAGCACTTCGCCGTCGAACTCACCCGCGCTTCGCGCTTTCATCGGCAGGCGGCTTCGCGTCGCTGCAGTTCTTGTCGACATCTGAACTTTTAGAGGTGGAGATGAAAGTTGAAGCCCCGGCTCGGCCCCGATTTCGCAAACGCACATCTTATGGTTCGTCCCCCGGCAAGTCAAGCCACCCGGGTGGGTGGTGCCGGTCCCGGCGGGCCCGGTGGGGTCGAGCCACGGTTCGGACCTTCCGACTCCAGGTCCCCCGCCCGGCCCGCCATTCCGCCTCGCGCACGGAATGGGTCTCGTCGTCCTCCTGGCGGGCCCGGCTGGCCTCGGATGGATCCAGACGGCGCCGACCCGTCCCGAATGGGACGGCCGCGGGGGAAGGCTCAGTTGAGCCGCTTGATGACGTGGAATCCGAAGGCGGTCTCGACGACGTCGGAGACCTGACCGGGGCTGAGATGGAAAGCGGCGTCCTCGAACTCGGGGACCATCTGGCCGGCTCGCATCAGACCCAGATCGCCGCCCTTTTCGCCCGAGTGGCGGTCATCGGAGATCTCGCGCGCGAGCGCCGCAAAGTCCTCACCCTGGTGCGCGCGGAACGCGGCATCGAGAGCGCGTTGGAGGGCCGCTTCCCTTGTCCGGCTCGCCTCGACGATCTGCCCGACGCCAGCATACGTGATCAGGATGTGCGCCACCCGGATCTGCACGTCGGCGATTCGGCGAATGATGTGGAATCCGTAGGGAGTCTCGACGATCTCCGAGATCTCGCCCTCTTGGAGTGCGAAAGCGGCCTTGTCGAAGTTCGGATCCATCTTGCCGGGGAAGAACGTGCCCAAATAGCCGCCGACCCTGTTGGTCGCATCATCCTCCGAGAAGAGCATGGCAGCGACGGGGAAACTGCCGTTCGGGTTGCGCACATCCGAGAGCAACCGCTCCGCCAGCTTCAGGGCCTCTTCGCGACTGCGCGCGATCGAGTCCGGGGCGTTCACCGCGCCACGGTAGCGCACCAGGATATGTTGCGCCGTGCACTGACGCATGTCGCGACGTTGAATGAGATGGAAACCCATCGGGGACTCCACCACATCCGAGATCTGACCAGGCGCTGTCGCTGCCGCCGCCTGCATGAACTCCGGCGGGGCATCGTCCGGTTGGAGCGGCTCGATCAGGCCCCCGTCGGCGGCCGACGGATCGTCCGAGTACTGTTTCGCCAGCGCGGCAAAATCCTCTCCGCCGCGGGCGCGCTTCAACAGCGCGTGTGCGAGCGAATCGGCACTGGCCCGACTCCGGGGCTTGGACATGATGGCGCCTTGCGATCCCGAGTAGCGCACGAGGATGTGTCGCACCCACAGCTGCTCGGTCACCGGGACATCGGCCTGCTTCTCGGGCGCTTCCTGCTTGCGGCTGCAGGCAAAGGCGAGCCCGGCGATCAGGACGACGAGCACGAGAGCCGCGTGGCGTGTGGATGCGTTGCGCATCGGGGTCGGCTCCGACATGGGCATCGATTGCATGTTTTGCTTCACTTTGTTTTCAGCCGATAGCCGTCGGCGCGGTCTTCGACGATGTAGCCATGCGCGAGAATCTCCTGCCGCAGCACATCGGCCTTCCCCCAGTCGCGCGCCGCACGCGCCGCTTGCCGCTCGCGGGCCAGGTCTTCCACCGCCGCGGGCGCTCCCGCGACGACCGCATCGGCGGCGGGGAGTCCGGCGGCGAGGAATCCCAGGTGCCGCAGCAAATCGAAGCAGGTCGACGTGACTTCGTCCAGCACGGCTCGATCGCGGCCCGGCACCATGCCGGCGAGAAAGCGATTGAGCTGTCGCACGAGCTCGAAGACCTTGCCGAGGGCGGCAGCCGTGTTGAAATCGCGGTCCATGGCTGCGTCGAACTCTTCCCGGCAACGCCGGGCCGCGTCGCGCAGCGCGGCTCCACCCTCGCTCAACAGCGCCGTGTTGTCGCCCGCCCGGCTGCGCGCCTCCGCCAAGTGCACGAACGCGTCACGCAGGCGATGGAATGCCGTGCTCGCTTCCCGCAGGCGTTCCTCGGAGTATTCCGCCTGGCTGCGAAAGTGCGTCGACAGCAAGAAAAAGCGCAGCTCGTCGGCCCCGTAACGCTGCAGCAATTCTTCGATCAGGGAGAAGTTGCCGAGCGACTTCGACATCTTCTGCCCCCCGGTGTAGAGCAGGCCGTTGTGCGCCCAGTAACGCACGAAAGGTTTGCCGGTGGCGGCCTCGCTCTGGGCGAGCTCGTTCTCGTGATGGGGGAACACCAGATCCATGCCGCCGCCGTGCACATCGAGGCTCTCGCCCAGATATTTCATCGCCATGGCGGAGCACTCGATGTGCCATCCGGGCCGGCCGTTCCCCCATGGGCTCGGCCACTGCGGTTCGCCGGGCTTGGCCGCCTTCCACAGAGCGAAATCCAACGCGTCTTCCTTCTGCTCGCCGACCTCGATGCGTGCGCCGCTCAGCATGTCGTCGACCCCGCGTCCGGACAATTTGCCGTAGTCGCGAAAACTTCGGACGCGGAAATAAACATCCCCGCCGGGAGCGGCATAGGCGTGGCCCCGTTCGATGAGGCGCTCGATCAGCCTCACGATCTCGCCGATGTGCTCGGTGACACGCGGATAGTGGCTGGCGATGAGGAGATTCATGGCCCGCGCGGCTTCGTAGTAGCTCTTGATGTTGCGCTCCGCCACTGCTTCAGGGGTGGTGCCTTCCTGCCGGGCACGCGCGATGATCTTGTCGTCGATGTCGGTGAAGTTCTGCACGTGGTTGACACGGAAGCCCCGGTGCTCCAGCCAGCGCCGCAGCACGTCGGCGGTGAGAAACGGCAGGAAGTGACCGATGTGCGGCTTGTCCTGCACCGTCATGCCGCAGACATAGAGCCCGACCTCACCGGGGCGCACGGGCTCGAATTCGTGCTCTCGACGCGTCAGCGTGTCGTACATCCGCAGACCCACGGATCCTCCGGCGTTCGTGCGGTAAAGGACGAGCGGAGCCTAGCATCGCCGTCACGTGGCGGCAAAGCCCCGCGCCGCGACGCGAGGCCCCTGTCACGGGGCCTCGCTTTCGCTGTCGACCTCGTCCCCACCCTCCGTGTCTGGCTCCGCATCGCGCTTCGGCAACCGCCCGGCATCCAGCAAGGCGCGCTGGATGATCGATTCGATCTGCCCGTTGACGCTGCGGAACTCATCCGTGGCCCACCGGCGCAATGCCGCGTAGAGCGTGGGGCGGAGACGAAGGAGCACGACCTTGCGCTCCGCCATGATCTGCCTCCGTCAGGAGTAGAGTGTTCCCGCGTTGATCACCGGCGTCACCCGCTCGCTGGTGAGAACGACGAGGAGATTGCTCACCATCTGCGCCCGGCGCTCTTCGTCGAGCTGCACCATCTTCCTAGCCCCAAGCTGATCGAGCGCCATCTCCACCATGCTGACTGCGCCTTCGACGATCCGCCGCCGCGCCGAGATGATGGCTTCGGCCTGCTGCCGCTGCAGCATGGCGCTCGCGATCTCCGGCGCATACGCCAAGTGGCTGAGGCGCGCTTCGTCGACAATGACACCCGCGCGCTGCAGTCGCTCTTGCAGCTCCTGGCGCAACGCATCCGAGACCTCGTCGGTGCTGCCACGCAGCGAGATCGTGCCGCCCTCTGGCTCGTCATAGGGATACGCTTTGGCGAGGTGCCGCAGCGCCGAGTCACCCTGCACGGTGACGTAGTGCTCGTAATTGTCGACTTCGAAGCACGCAGCGAATGTGTCGTCGATGCGCCACACCACCACGGCCGCGATCTCGATGGGATTGCCCACCAGGTCGTTGACCTTGAGCTTTTCGCCCTCGAGATTGCGCGCCCTGAGCGACAACTTGCGCTTGGACACGAACGGGTTCACCCACCAGAAGCCGTAATGCTTCACCGACCCGTGGTAGGCGCCGAACAGCAGCAGCACGACCGCTTGGTTGGGCTGAACGACGATGAATCCCGGCAAGGCGAAGATGAAAAGAACGAACGCGAAGACGGCACCGAGCACCTGCCCCGTCGATCGGTACTCGATTCCCTGAGAGAGCATCCAAGCCGCGATCCCCACGAGAACCAACTCCAGGACCAAGATCACGTACCCAGACACGGGCTTGCGGACGAATTCCTTTCCGGCCATTTGGGCCTCCTTTCAAAATCATGTCACAAAAATATCATAAAGATATCAAAGGCGCAAGTTCCCTCTCCCTCGTCTGGAGCCCGTTTCCAAGGGGGCGAGGGCCCCCAGCCGGGGCCGACTGTTTGACTTTCCCGTCGGGCGCGGGCATTCTAGGCCGCTTCGCGACCCGTGCGGCCCTTCCGCGCCTCGCGATATCCAAGCGCTTCGATCTGCTCTGTGGGGGTACTCGAGGATGTCTCGCGTCTGCCAAGTCACCGGCAAGAGAGCCCAGTACGGCAACCGGGTGAGCCATGCGAACAACAAGACGGCCCGGAGATTCGAGGTCAACCTGCAGAGCAAGCGTTACTGGTTCGAGGAACAGAAACGCTGGGTTCGACTGCGCGTCAGCGCCCACGGCATGAAGATCATCAACCGGCGTGGAATTTCGGCCGTCCTGGCCGAGATCAGAGCGCGCGGCGAGAAGATCTGATCCCGCCCGACTCGACCGCTTTCATCACGATTCCATGAACGGCAACCGTGCCTGCTCCGCGATGCGTTTGCCCTTGGCTTGCGGCGCGGCGGCGCGCTTCGACTTCGCCGCGGGTGCAGACGGTGTCGCCGCCGGCGCTTGCATCTCGTAACGCGCTGGATCCGGAACGAGTTGGTGAAAGAAGTTCGACTCGCGTTTGTAAAAGCCCTCGGTGTGCAGCGAGTCTTCGAGCTCCAGCAGCTCGTAGTCGAGGTGATGGCCGATCTCGTGCAGGAGCGTGCGCAGGAAAGTCTTGAACGCCACGACCTGACGCCGCTGCGCCGTCCGCATCCACACCGTGATCAGCGGCTTCTGACCCTCCTCGGGTTCGTAGAGACCGTGCAGCTCGCCCCAGGAATGCGACGGGCGCTTGGCGAGCACGCGCACGCGGACGCCCGATATCCGCAGCGCCCCGGTCATGGCGTCGCAGAAGCGCTTGGCAGCGCGTTCGGTCGCCGCACGCTCGGCGCTGTGCAGCGCACGCGCCAGCGCCATCACCTCGGGCTCGAGGCGTTCCGGCGAAGGCAAGCGCACGAAGGGGACTTCATTGCTGCGGTCGTAGATGCGCCGCACACGTGCCGGCAGTTTCTTGTAGTACGCGAAGGGCAACGCCGCCTCCTCGAAGCTCGCGCTCCAAGCTCGATCTTGCGACCGGAAAGGCGTGCGGTCAACTCGTGATCTCGCGCGCGAGGGCGGCGAAGCGCTTGGCACGCTCGGCGTCGACCGCCTCACCCGCGCGTCCATCCACCTTGAGCGCCGAGCCCACGATGATGCCATCCGCCTCGGCCAAGTAGAGCGCCAGGCTCTGCTCGTTCACACCGCTGCCGACATAGACGGGAACGCCAAGATCCAGCGCCCGCACGCTGCGCAGGTCGTCGACCGCAGTGGCCCAGCCGGTCCCCGGCCCGGTGACGATGAGAACATCGGCCAGCCCGCGCTGCACCGCATCGCGCGCTTCGTCCGCGATGTTGTCATGCGCCAGGCTGCGGCCATGCTTCACGTGGACGTCGGCCCAGATGGCGATGGAGGCGCCGAGCGCGCGCCGCAGGCGCAGCGTCGTTGCCGCCCGGCCATCGAGGATTCCCTGATCGGTGGCGGTCGCACCCACGTGAACGTTGATGCGGATGAACGTGGCGCCGCTCGCGACCGCGATGGCGATCGCGGCGGCGGCATCGTTGCGCAGCACGTTCACACCGACCGCGAGGGTCGGCAGCTCGCGCCGCACGCAGGCGACGAGGCGTGCCATCGCGGCGACGGTGACCAGTTCGACGCCGGCGGCATGGAATGGCGCGTCGCCGAAGTTCTCGATGAAGATCGCATCGAAACCAGCCTCGGCCAGCGCGCGTGCGTCGGCCAAGGCGCGGAGCTCGATCGCATCCATCGACAGTTCATGGCGGGGCGCACCGGGCAGAGCCGGGAGGTGCACGACACCCACGAGCGGTTTGGCCGGTCGCTGTGTTGGAGAGCCCTGCATGCCCCTGCCGCTCGTCCTTCAGCCGCCGCTGCGTACACGCGCGCGCGCCGCCGCGTTGCGCGCGATGGTTTCGACCAAGGTCTCGAAGTCGATGCCGCCGGCCTGCGCCGCTTTCGGCACCAGGCTCGTCGCCGTCATTCCAGGGATGGTGTTGACCTCGAGACAATAGGGCTCGTTCGCCGGGCTCAGTCGGAAGTCGATGCGCGCGAAGTCACGGCAGCGCAACGCCGCGAAGCAAGCCTCCGCATGCCGCTGCAAGGTCTTGGCGACATCGGCCGGGATGTCCGCCGGCACGTGATAGCTGCTCGAGCCGGAGGTGTACTTGTTGCGGTAGTCGTAGAATCCGGCGTGCGGCACGATCTCGACCACGGGCAGAGCGCGACCATCCAGAATCGCGACCGTCATCTCGCGCCCAGGGATGAAGGTCTCGAACATGAGATACGAATCGTAGGCTCCGGCGGCCTCGACGGCTCCTGCGAGCTGATCGGGACCGTGCACGATGGAAACACCGACGCTCGATCCCTGCGCGTTCGGCTTCACCACCGCCGGCCAGCCGCACTCGGCCGCGATGCGTCGCGCGAGATCCGCGGGAGGCGTGTCGGCGGGCGCGCCGAATCCCGCCGGCGTCGGCACACCGATGTCGCGGAAGATTCGCTTCGCCACTTCCTTGTCCATGGCGACGCTGCTCGCCATCACACCGGATCCGGTGTAGGGGATGCCGACCGCATCCAACATCGCCTGGATCGTGCCATCCTCGCCACCCGTGCCGTGCAACGCGATGAACACGACATCGACCTCGCCGAAGGCCTGCGCACCCAGCTTCTCGACCGCATGCACCGCCGCCGCTTCGGGCACGAGCGCCGTCGATGGCGGCTCGACGCCGATGCCGCGCTTGGCTTCCAGATCCACCAGACGGCCGCCGGCCGTGTCCACCGCGGTGACCTGGTGGCCGCGACGCGCGAGCGCCGCGCCCACGGCCCTGCCGGACACGAGCGAGACGTCGCGCTCCGCCGAGTTCCCGCCCAACAACACGATGATCCGCATACCGCTTCCCCCAATCCCCGATGCCCGCACCGAACCCCGCGCCCGCGAACTCCAGGCGCACGTCGCGAGCAGCCTACACGATGACCTCTGGCGGCGAAATCAATCGCTCGCAGCTCCGAGTCGCGCGCGCACCGTCTCGATTCCCAAGGCGTCGAAGAGCAACGGCAGCTCGGGCCCATGCGTCCGCCCGCTGAGCGCCGCGCGCACGGGAGCGAAGAGATCACGTCCGCGCACACCGAGTTCCTGCCCGCACTCTTGCAACATCTGCTTGAACCCCTGGCCATCGACGGCCGCCGCTTGCCCGGCGCGCGCCTCGAGCTTCGCCGCCAGCACATCCAGCAAACGACGTGCCCCCGGCGCGGCCAGAGCCTCCGCCGCTTCGTCGTTCGGGACCGGCGAGTCGAGAATGCCGCGCACGCGCGCCGGCAACTGGCCGAGAGCAGGCAGATCGGCCTTGAATCCGGTGATCCAGGCGCGGGCTCTTTCCGGCGTCATGTCGAGGCCGGCCGCGCGCAAGTGAGCGAGTGCCTGCGGCACCAGATCGTCGACGGATCGCGAGCGCATGTGCCAGGCCGCCATCCACTCCAGTTTCACCGGGTCGAACACCGCGGGTGATTTCGACACGCGATCGAGATCGAAATCACGCACCAGCTCGTCCGGCGACAACAGTTCCTCGCCACGCGGCGACGACCAGCCGAGGAGCGCGAGGAAATTGACCAGCGCTGCGGGGAGAACTCCCTGCGTGCGGTATTCGTCGACATAGGTGCCGCTCCGTCCCTCGCGTTTGCTGAGCTTGCCGCGATCCTCGTCGAGGATGAGCGCCAAGTGCACGAACTGCGGCCGTGCTTGCGCCAGCGCGTCGTACAACAAGCACTGGCGCGCCGTGTTGTAGAGATGGTCCTCGCCGCGCACGACCTCTGTGATGCGCATATCGGTGTCGTCCACCACGCAAGCGAAGTTGTAGGTGGGCAGTCCGTTCGAACGCAACAGGATGAAATCGCCGAAGGTGGCGCTGTCGATGCGCATGGCGCCGCGGATTCGGTCCTCGAACTCCACCACACCGGCGTGCACGCGGAAGCGAACGGCGTGTGCTTCTCCAGCTCGGATGCGGCCCTGGGCCGCCGCCGGCTCCAGGCTCGCACAGGGACAAGCGCCGCGCGACGCGGCTGCGGCGTCGCTGTCCGCCCGCGGCTCGTCCCCCTTCCCCGCGTCGCTGCAGAAACAGGAATAGGCATGGCCTGCATTCACCAGCTGCGAGGCCATGCGCGAGTACAGCTCGCGGCGCTCCGACTGCCGGTAGGGTGCATGCGGTCCGCCGACATCCGGCCCCTCGTCCCAATCGAGACCGAGCCAGGCAAGATCTTCGAGCAGGCTCTCTTCCGAAGCGCGTGTCGAGCGCGCGATGTCGGTGTCCTCGATGCGGAGGATCAACTTCCCCTTCTCGTGCCGCGCCAGCAACCAATTGAACAACGCCGTGCGTGCGCCGCCCACGTGCAACCGCCCCGTGGGACTCGGAGCGAAGCGGACGCGGAGCTCTGCCGCCTGTGGCATCGATCTCCCCTTTCGCGCGGCATGTGCCGAGGAATAGCGCGCGGTGGTTCCGTGGTTCCAAGCGCAGAGTTCGAGGGGCTCCCGAGGGGACCGCGTCCGAGAACGGGGTCGGCTTGACGCCCTCCTCGGAGCCCCTTTTCATTCCCGCAACGGTCGTGCAATTGCCAGCGCGTTGACGCCTACCACGCGCGGCATTATACTTTTCTAATACGGCCGATCCCACTCCCCCACGATTCGGTCTCGATTCGCCTGCGCCCTTAGTGTACCCGGACGGAGACGATGCCTCGGCGCGCTCTCCTCGTGGGGCTCATTGCCCTTTCCTTCCCTGGGCTGGCTCTCGCCCAGGGCCGGAATACCAAGGTCTATTACGACGACGCCTTCGCCTTCGGCTCCAAGGCGCTCGAGCAGTCGCGTACACGCTATTTCCAGGTGCTCACGACCCCCGCTCCGGAAGATCCGGATGGGCAGATGGTGTCGTATTGGGGGCCGCAGCTCGACGATTTCTTTGTTCGTGTTTGCGACAACCTGCATCTGCGGCGTGACGAGGTCTACCGCTACCTTCTCTATCCGCGCTATTTCGCCCAGATCGAGAAGCTCGTCCTCGAGGGCAAGCTACACCCGGCGGCGTCCGATTCCCTGATGCAGATGGTGATCGATGTCGGGGAAAATGGCGCATCCTCGCCGCCACAGCCGTTCGTCTTGGTCGACCCACGGGCCGCGCCGGGGTCGCTGCACGCATCTCCCCGCGTGCAGCGCCGGCAGCGCTTCCGCGAACGTCATGTCGAAGCGAGCGGTGACACACTATTCGTCTGGTTGCCGGAAGACGATGCGCGCAGCTATCAGCGCTGCGTCCTTTACCGCACATTGCACGACTTCCTCGCCACACCGATCGGGCCGACGTTGCCGGAAGGCGTTTTGGGTTTCGTTCCGATTCACGACGCCAGCCTCCCGATCGTGATCTACGCTTCGCTCGGCGAGCAGCGCTTGCGCCGCACTGCGCAGCACGAGATCGCACATGCCGTCGTCGAGAGCATCGCCCGCTATCTGCGGCAGATGACGCCGACGCGCAACCGCACCGCCCAGCGCGACAGCGGTTGCACGAAGGGCTGGCGCCCGGGAAGCGGCGGCTTTTCCATGGTGACGCACGAGAACTACGCCGAATATCTCGCCTTCCCGCACGGGCAGATGGAACCAGCGCTGCGCGCCGCGCTCATCGAGCTGGTGGCGGAGAATCAAATCGACGGTTTGGCAGCGATGTCGGTCGGCGCGCGCACGCAAGCCTCGGCCTACATCGAAGGTCCGGCGCGACTCGTGTTCCTCGCCCAGTCTTTCGGACCCGAGATCCCGAAGAATCTGCTCATCAAGTACCACACCAACTCGTGCGGCTTCCTCGACTGGCTGGAAGAGATGACGGGGCACGGCCTCCCGGCGCTCGAACAGCTGTATCGCCGTTGGCTGCGTGAAACCCTGTGGGCGGAATATCTTTCGACATCGATCCCCGACACCATCGGCACGGTGCTGGCGCAGACGTTGTCCGGCGTCCAGCGCGGCGACCGGTTGCTGTTGCAGCGCGTGCGGCGCAGCCGCCAGGAAGCGGTGCTGCGCCAGGTCGTCCCCGAGGGAGAGGGGGAGGAGAAGCTCCTCGCCCGTGATCTCCAGGGCATCGAACGCTTGCCGTTGTTCTCGAGCCCCGACCTGCGGCATGGGCGCGTGGTGGCGGTGGCCCGGCATCGCAACCGCGAGACTCTGCTGCTCTGGGATGAAGTCGGCCAGAAGCGCATGCGCACGTTGCACGAGCTCGGCGCCGTGCGTGAGGTGCGCGATCCTCGCTGGTCGCCGAGCGGCAGCCACATCGTCTTCCGTGTCGTGGACCGCGCCGGCCGCAACGCCATCGGCGCCCTCGATGTCGAGCGTGACGTGGCGCATTTTCTCGTTCCCTATCGCTGGGCCGAGCTCAACCATCCATCTTTCGCCAGTGATTCCTTGGTGCTGTTCACGTCGACGGCGACCTCCAGCGGTCGGAGCGATGTGTTCGAGCTCGAGCTCACGAGCGGCGTCGTGTGCAACCTGACCCAAAGTGCCGAGATCAGCGAGAGCGAACCGCTGCGCATCAATGGCCGCTTGGTCTATCTATCCGATGCCGCGAGTGTCCCCCGACCCGTGGAGCAAATCGAGATCGGCCACGTGCGCGAGCTCCTCGATCTACCGTTTCCCGTGAGCGGCATGCAGCAGAGCGATTCGTTGCTCACCCTGGTGGCGACGAGTGTGCGGCATCACCTGGCGCCCGGAGGGCGAGCGCTCTGGGGATTTCCCTTGCGCAAGCTGGGTCTCGACGTCGCAGCGCCAGCGGTGATCGCCGTCACCAACCCAGAGGAAATGATTCCGAACGAGCCGCATGCTGCCGATGCCACGATCGCCGCGGCTCTGCCGTCCCAGGCGTCCGCGCCCGCGACCGACCAGACGGCTGCCGCTCCGAACGCGCCGACACTCGTCACCGCATCGACGTCGCTGCTCGATCCGGTCGCGATCGCCTCACCACCCGTGATCGGGCTCGGGTCCGACGTGCGCGGCACGGGCGAGCAGGCTGCGCTCGGCGTCAAAGTGTCGCCGTACAAGCAGAAATGGCGCTTGATGCCGTTCGGTGTCAGCCTGTCGAGCGCTTCGACTCGCACGCGGGGTGCCACCTACGTCGGCATGGACACCGAGTTCCACGACCAAGCTGCCCTCGTCGCGGTCGGTCAGAACGGCGATTTCGACCGCTTCGGCATCGTCCAGTATCGCAACATGGCCTCGCGCACGCACTGGAACGTGGGCGCGTATTATCGCTCGTTGCTCCGCAGCTACTACGACACGGGAATCACGCGCACTTACCACCGCAACCAGAGCGAGAGCGGCGGCCTCTTCTCGGCGCAGTACCACCAGAGTCTGGTGACACGTTGGGGGGCAGCGCTGTCGGTCACCCAACGCACGGACACACGCGGCCTCTACTTCCGCGCCGAGGACATCACGCTCAAGGAACCGGAAGCACCCGTGGCCGCATTCCGCGCCCCCGGCCTCGATCCGCGCAGCTGGAACCTCTCTTGCGGAGGCGTGGGCGATCCGGCCATGCTCCTCGATCGCTCGCCGGCCGGCATCGAACGCTGGGCGGAAACCGAGAAGCTGGCGGCGCGCGACGCCGAGATGATCTTCCAACCCACGGAAACGTACGTGCGGCCGAATGCCGAAATCGGCGTGAGCTACAGCCGCGACACACGCGTGTGGTCGGACACGCGTGGCCCACGCACGGGGTCGCTCTTCGTCGCCACGCTGTCTTCCGGTTTCAATGCCTGGGGTACACGCAATTTCTTCGATGCCGCCGAGAACGATTCCTTGTCGCTCGACATGCCACCGGGGCTCGATCGCATGTCGCTCAACCTGCTCTTCCTCACGCACCGTCGGGTTGCATTCTTCGACGTGGCATTGCGCGCGCGTGCCTATCTCAACGATGGACCCCAATCTCTCGTGTACGGCGTCGGCGGGCTGTACTCCGTCGCGGGATTCCCGCAGGGTTTCCTGCGCGGCGAGCAGGTCGCGTACTCCAACCTCGAAGTGCGCGCACCCTTCTGGGATTACAGCCGCTTCCGCATGCCCGTGTGGAGCCCGGTGCTGCCGGCCGCCGAGGGCTTCTTCTACGCCGATGCCGGCATCGCCACGCACTCGCGCAACATCTATTCGTACGGCGTCGGACTGCGCCTGCGCTACGGCATGCTCAGCTTCGAGTGGCGCCAGCCCCTGCGCTCCGGCCTCGCCAACCAGAACGGCTTCACCGCCGCCTGGTGAGCGACCTGTCTTGATCTTCCCTCTCGTCTGTCAGTGGATCGCGTACTCGGATGCGAACGACTCCGCTCGTGGTGGGGCCAGTCGGCGGAGCACGGACCGGTGTCCTCGCTCGCGGCGGTATGGCTGGCGCTCGGCCCCGAGTGTTGGAAGATCAACCATCCGAGGCCACGAGTGTCACGGCCTGCGCTGCGATGCCTTCGACGCGACCGAGCGCTCCGAGCCGTTCGGCTGTCGTGGCCTTGACGGAAACTCGGTCCGGTTCCACTTGCAGGACTGCCGCGAGGTTGCCACGCATCGCGCTGAGGTGCGGCGCGAGTCGGGGTTCTTGCGCAATGACGGTGGCGTCGCAGTTCTGCACGCGATAGCCACGCGCGTGCACCATCGCCACGACCTGGCGCAATAGATCGAGGCTCGAGACTCCGCGCCAGCGCGGATCGGTGTCCGGGAAATGGGTGCCCAGATCGCCGAGCGCCAAGCTGCCGAGAAGCGCGTTCGCCACCGCGTGCGTCAAGACATCGGCATCCGAGTGTCCCGCCAGACCGCCATGCGCGCTCGGGATCTCGACACCGCCCAGCACCAGCGGCTGATCGGCGCCGTAGCGGTGCACGTCCAGGCCGTGTCCGATGCGGAGATCCATCGTCACTGCTTGCGCACCTTCCGTCCGCGAGGCGGCCGCGCACGCTGGCCCTCGGCCGCCCTTCGCGCCTCTGCGGCTGCATTCCGCGTCGGGAGCCGCGTGCCGACGATGCCTGAACGCAGGATCCACTGCGCACGTTCCAGGTCTTCCGTTTGCGTGACCTTGATGTTCCACCAATCCCCGCGAACGAATGTGAGCTCGCGGCCGAGGCCGAGAGCGAGAGTGCCATCGTCGCTGGCGTCGATGCCTTGTGCACGAGCATGTGCATGCCCAGCGAGCAACATGCTGACGGCGAAGACTTGTGGGGTTTGCACCACCCACAGGCCACTGCGATCGACGATCTCCAATGCGCGGGAGGTTGCGCTCGCCCGCATCACGGTATCTGTGATCGGCAAGGCCGCCGTTGCCGCGCCGCTCTGCCGCGCCGCAGCGATCGTGCGATCGACGAGATCCGCCGAGAGGCAGGGTCGTGCTGCATCGTGGACGAGAACGAGCGCCGCCGTGCTCCATGTGCGCAGCCCTTGCCACACGGAGTCCTGCCGCCGTGCACCGCCGGCGACGACCATCACCGTTTGCGGATCGAACTTCTCCACGGCCAACATGTCTTCCACCCGCTTCTCCCATCCGTCCGGCACGACGACCGCGGTGTGCACGATCGCGGGTGAAGTGGCGAGCACACCGAGCGCGTGGATGAACATCGGCCGCCCCTCGAGGACGAGAAACTGCTTGGGAATGTCACTGCCCGCCCGCTCGCCGCGTCCAGCCGCGACCAGGATGGCGGCGACGTCAGCCGCCGCTTGTTCCTCCGCGCTCACGCATCGCCTCCGCGGCTGTAGAACGCCTCGATACACTCGATGACGTACGCACGCTGCTCCTCGGTGAGCTCCGGATAGAGCGGCAGCGACAACACCTCGGCGGCGGCGCGTTCGCTCTCCGGCAGCGACACGAGGCCGAGTCCCTGGAAACAAGGTTGGCGATGCAACGGACGCGGATAGTAGACCGCCGTGCCGATGCCCTGCTCCTCGAGATATGCGCGCAATGCGTCCCGCTGCCGCACGCGCACGGTGTACTGGTTGAAGACGTGGCGCGTCGAATCCGGCGACGTGTCGAGCGGCCGGACCTGCGCCAGCAAGCCGCGTTCGCCGAGCCGTCGCGTGTACTCCGCAGCGTGGCTCTGCCGTTGCTCCGTCCAATCATCCAGATGCTGCAGCTTGATCCGCAGCACCGCGGCCTGCAGCGCGTCGAGACGCGAGTTCATTCCTACCTGCCAATGCACGTAACGCTCCGACTCGCCATGGACGCGCAGGCTTCGGACCACTGCCGCCTGCTTGGCGTCGCGCACGGTCAGCAGGCCTCCATCGCCGAAAGCGCCCAGGTTCTTGGACGGGTAGAAGCTGAACGTGGTGTACGGCGCCATCTCGCCGGCACGCTGGCCGCGATGCTCGGCGCCGAGGCTCTGGGCCGCGTCTTCGATCACCGGGATGCCATGCAGGTCGGCGATCCCTAGAATGGCGCGCATGTCGGCGCATTGTCCGAAAAGATCCACCGGCACGATGGCCTTGATCCGCGCGGTGATGGCACGTTCGAGCGCGTCCGGATCGAGGTTGAGCGTATCCGGTCTCACATCCACGAACACGGGCGTCGCGCCCAGGAAGGCGATGACCTCGGCGGCGGCGATGAAGGAAAAGGCCGATGTGATCACCATGTCGCCGGGCCCGATTCCACAGGCCACGAGTGCCAGCAGCAGCGCGTCCGTGCCGTTGGCGCAAGCGATCGCGTGCTCCGCGCGCACGTAGGATCCGATCTCCGCCTCCAGCGCCTCCACTTCAGGGCCGAGGACGAAGCTCTGCGATTCAGCCACACGCAAGAGACAGGGCTCGACGTCTTGGCGGATGGTCTCGTACTGGGCGCGGAGATCGAGCTGCGGTACGCGCATGACAGCCTCCGGGGCAAAATCGAGCCATGGCATGGTATACTGCCTCGCAGCCCGCCGGAAGTCACGGAGGCCCGTTGCGTCGTTGGATAGTGGCATGCGCGCTGGGGTGTGCCAGCGCCGCGTTCTTGCCTCGACTTTGGGCCGCGGCACCCGTCCCATTCGCACCCAGCATTGTTGCCGACCCGCACTACGCCACGTGGCGCGCCAGTCTCGTCGAGGCATCGACGCGAGCGCACGCCATGATCGTCGACGATGAATCCGCGCGTTGCGGCTCCGCCGACGCCATGCGGCCACTGGCATTCCAGGCACGCCGGGCCCGTCTGGCTCTCCTCGAAACGCTGGCTGCGCGCGGTGTTGAACCGGCGCCGGCGCCCGGTGCAGGAATGGCGTGGCCCTGGGGACCTGGCATCGCCTACCCGCGCGTCGCCGTCGTGGACAGCATGGACGTCGCCATCTATGTCGACGACGGGCAGATCCTCTCGATCAATTTCAACGGCGCGCTGGAGGTCGACCCTTTCGAAGCGGCACAAGCCTTCTATGCCGACCACGACGACGAATACGACTTCCTGCTCCTGTTCACCAACTTCTACAGCGAGCTCTCCGGCGGAACCCTGCTCGCCTACCACTTGGCAGTTGCCAACGACATCGTCGGTTTGGGTTATGTGCACGAGGTCGGCTCGGATCATTTCAACGACGGACCCGACTTCACCAACAACGCGACGCTCGGACAGTTGCAGAGCTTCGTGCACTTGGGCAATGTCCGCGACTATCCGTCCGCTCCGACGAGCCTCTACTGGCGCGATTACAACTCTGCGGCATTCATGGCCCACGAGATCGGCCACCGCTGGGGCGCCCGAATTCGGTTGTGCGCGCAATCGGGTCCGCCCCGGGCGTTGCTCGGCAGGAGCAACGTGCACTGGTCCTTCTTCTTCGACTCACGCTCTTCGGTGCTCGAGGGCAATGCTTGGGAAGGCGACGTCTCTCCCTTCGTGAGCGGATCTCCCACCGTGGCGTACAGCCCGCTCGATCTGTACCTGATGGGGATGTTGGCGGAATCGGAGATCGCCACGACGCCATTCTGGTACGTGGCGAACCCAGGCGAATGCACGCCGAGTGTGGACAGCCGAGGCGACCTATGGAACCCGGCCTCGGCCCCCACGAGCGGCGTGCTCTGTGACGGCGATCGCATCGATTTCGATCTCGCCTGCATCCAGGCTGCGAACGGCAGCCGCACGCCGCCTTATCCGGAGGCGCCGCGCGACTTCCGTGTGGCGACCATGCTGCTCACCACGCCGAATTCGCCCGTGCAACAGTCCGATCTCGACAAGGTCGCCGTGCTGAGCCAGCAGCTCGCCTCCTTCTTCAGAGAGCAAACGCAGCTCCAGGGAACCCTCGACTTTCACCTCGACCGGGTCCCGGCGCGCGTCTTTTTCGAGCACCTGCCGCAGGGGGATGTCGAGGATCTCGGCACCCCGATCCCGATCCGCACCCGCATCTCCCTCGACGCGCGCAGCCTGCCGACGACTCTCGAGGATGTGCGATTGTCGCTGCATACGAGCATCGATGGCGGCGCCTTCACCGAGACTCCGATGACGCCCGAGTCACCGGATACCTGGAGCGGCGTCATTCCGGCGCAACCGCTCGGCACGCAGGTGCGCTACTACTTGCGCGCGACGACCATATTGTCCGAGCACGAGCACATGCTCCCCGCAGGAGCGCCGGACGCGACGTTCGCATTCGACGTCGTTCCGGACACCGCGCCTCCCATGGTCGCGCATGTCCCCGTTCGCGGTCACTCGCGCAACGCCGAGCCGGTGCTGTTGCGCGCCGTCGTGCGCGATCCGCACTTCGTGGCCAGCGTCGGCGTGGAGTACGGGCCGAGTGGCGGCGCGATGCAAACGCAGAGCCTCACACGGCAAGGAACCACCGACGTGTGGGAAACACGCCTGCAGTTGCCAGGCAGCGTCGGCGACCGCATCGACTACCGGATCGTCGCACGCGACGCGGCGGTCGATCTGCACCAGACGATTCTGCCCGCGACTGGTTTCTACGGTATCGACGTCACCTTGGAACAGTTCGAGAGCGTCGAGTTCGAGGACCCGCTGTGGACGCACCGGTCGCTGAAGTTCGAAGGGCCCGATGAATGGCACAGCGGCGAGAGGCAGAACGTCACACCGAGCGGGCGCTTCTGCTGGAAGCTGGGTCCGACCAACGTCAGCACCAACCCGCGCGTCGGCGCCATGGCGCTGGAACAGGATGCGGTGCTCGAAGGGCCTGCAGTGTACCTGCGCGAGGGTTGGGAGATGACTTTCTACCACCGCTATTACTTGCGATTGTCACCACCGAGCAGCGGTCATAACGGCGCGATGGATGGCGCCATCGTCGAAGTGCAGTATGGCCCGAGCCCGCCCGATCGCGAGAACGATCGTTGGTGGTTGATCGATACGGACGATGGCTATCCCGATCAGCTCGGGGCCTACGCCTATTTCAATCCACTGCAGTGGTACCCGTGTTTCGCAGGTCAGCGCGACTCCTTCAAGCGCGAACGCATCGGCGGCGATCTCTTCCCGATTCTCAACAATCGCTGGGTGCGCTTCCGCTTCCGCGTCGCCTCGAGCCTCGCCTGGCCAACCACGGTCGCGGGCGCGGGCTACTACGTGGACGACATCGTCATCGATCCGGGACTCGCCGTGCCGGTGACGCTCGATGAATTGCAGGGCGCGCGGACGGCGGCGGGCGTGCGTTTGACTTGGCACGCGCGCGACCTCGAGGCCGGTGATGTCTTCCGCATCGAACGCGCCACACTCGAGCAGTTGCCCGGGGACCAGGACATCGTCGGGCGCTTCGAGCCGGTGGGCACCCTCGACGCTCAGCCCTCGCAGCACGACTATGTCTGGGACGATGCGCAAGCAAGCTTCGATCAGGTGTACGTCTATCGCATCACGTTGGTGCGTGGTCTCGAAGCCACGAGCCGCGAGGTCACAGTCGGGAGCCTCGCGCTGCGTTTCGCGCTCCACCCCAATCGTCCCAATCCGTTCAATCCGTCGACGGAGATCGCCTTCGACTTGCCGGAGCGCGGGACAGCGTCTCTCATCGTCTACGACGTGCGCGGTGAACGTGTGCGCGCACTCGCGAATGGAATGTTCGCTGCTGGTCCGCATCGCCTCCGTTGGGACGGCACCGACGACGCCGGCCGCGCCGCCGCTTCGGGCGTCTACCTCTGCGCCCTCGAAAGCTCCGGCCAGCGCGCCACCCGCCGCCTGCTGCTGATGCGTTGAACATTCCGTCTCGACTTCCAAAAGTCGTATAAGGCCGAAACCGCTCCCTGAGAGAGTACTCACGTTGCCTCCCTGGCTGCCGCCTCAACCGGTCAAGGGCGATAAGCACCGAACAGCCCCTTGAGGTCGCCATCTCGAAAGAGATAGACCTGCGTCGTCAACAGTTTCCCATGGCGCTCGAGGAAAGATCTCCCAAGTGCCTCGACGATCCACACGTTCGACGGCGGTTCTTTAGGGATCAAAGACCGTAGTTCGTTATTGTTGAAGCGCGGACGAACGATGATCTGACCGAGCTGTCGAGGATCGATACCGAACTGCCACCAGAACGTCGCAAGAACGTCTTGAACTTTGGAGCGCATGGCTTCGTAGCGGGCCGGGTACATCTTCCAGCCCAAGAAGGAAGCGATGTCTCCGGTCGCTTCCGAAGATCGCACCCACCGCGATGACGCATCCGTGAAAGCGCAAAGAAGCTCTCCAGTGTCAGCCTTGAATGCGCATGACAGGGTGACGACGATGGAGCTGTTGCTGTCTGGGGCGACGACCGAGACTGAATCATAGCGAGCCAGCCATACGCTCTGGTCCGGAAGTTCGCCGTACGGGCGATCATCGTGCAATTGCACCATCTTCACCGACGAAGGCTCCCGATAGGCCCCGAGCACCTGTTGACTGGGGAAGCTTTTCGCCGCCTGTTTTGGTTCGGTTGGCTCAGAGTCTTGCCAGGATACTGGGCTTGCGGACGCCCCATAATCTCGTTGCCTCGGCTCTTCGCCGGTAATCGTGAGAAGTAACTGTGCCTGCACGAACAAAGAAATCCAATTAATCATGGCCGAACTCCGTCATCCCACGTCTTAATTAATTAGGACGCTCAGAAAACTCAGGGGGGTCAGCTAGCACTAGATCAGGGCAGCAGATCATAGACCGATCATCGCCTGCCTCGCAAGGCACTGCTCGCCCGGATCAGCGCATTTTCACGACGCGGTTCTCGAACACTCTTTCGCCTGCGCGTGAACGCACGATGTAGACACCAGCAGCGCATTCGACGCCGTCC